>JAHHSK010000036.1 GCA_020025255.1 Ruthenibacterium sp.
TTCACCGCTGAAGAATTTCCATAAATTCTTCGCCGGTGATCGTCTCTTTTTCCAGCAGATATTGTGCCAGCTCGTGCAGCTTATCCATATTATCCTTCAGGATGCCGATTGCCTTTTCGTGGGCTGCGCGGATGATCTCCACAACCTCATGGTCGATTTGCGTTGCCGTTTGTGCACTGCACGCAAGCGAAGCATCCCCGCCGAGATACTGGTTATTCACCGTTTCCAGGGCTGTCATATCGAAGGTTTCGCTCATGCCCAAACGCGTTACCATGCTGCGCGCCATTTTGGTTGCCTGCTCGATATCATTCGATGCACCGGAGGTAATGCTGCCGAACACCAGTTCTTCGGCACTGCGCCCGCCTGTGAGCGTGGCGATCTTGGCAAGTGCTTCTTCTTTGGAAAGCAGCACGGTATCGGATTCCGGCGTCTGCATCGTATAGCCCAGTGCACCGGAGGTGCGCGGCACGATCGTGATTTTTGTCACCGGTGCAGAGTTCGTCTGCTTTGCCGCCACCAGTGCATGGCCGATTTCATGATAGGCAACGATCTCTTTTTCGTGCGGGGTAAGCACCGCATTCTTACGCTGATAGCCCGCGACCACAACGTCCACGGATTCCGTCAGATCTTCCTGTGTTACGATGCGGCGGTTGCATTTTACCGCACGCAGCGCCGCTTCATTGATGAGGTTTGCAAGCTCTGCGCCCGATGCACCGGAGGTCGCGCGCGCAACGGCCTTATAATCAATATCCTCTGCCATCATGACATCTTTTGCATGCACGCGCAAAATCGCCTCGCGGCCCTGCAGATCCGGCAGTTCCACCGGAACGCGTCTGTCAAAACGCCCCGGACGCAGCAGTGCTTTATCCAGTGTTTCCGGCCGGTTCGTCGCCGCAAGCAGCACGACCCCGGAAGAGCCGTCAAAACCGTCCATTTCACTCAAAAGCTGGTTGAGCGTCTGCTCGCGTTCATCGTTGCCGCCGATGCCGCTGCCATCGCGTTTTTTGCCGATCGTATCGATTTCGTCGATAAATACGATGCACGGTGCTTTTTCCTTCGCCTGACGGAACAGATCGCGCACGCGCGCTGCCCCTTGGCCGACAAACATTTCCACAAATTCGCTGCCGGCAATGGAAAAGAACGGCACATTCGCCTCACCGGCAACCGCCTTTGCCAGCAGCGTTTTGCCCGTGCCCGGAGGGCCGACCAGCAGCACGCCCTTGGGCATCACCGCGCCCACCGAACGGTATTTATCGGGGCTGTGCAGGAAATCGACGATTTCTTCCAGTGCCTCCTTCGCTTCTTCCTGCCCGGCAACATCCGCAAAGGTTTTGCCCGTCTGCGCTGCCACATACATTTTCGCATTGCTTTTTCCCATGCCGAACGACATCATATTGCTGCCATCGCCCATGCGCTTGCGCATCATGCGCCACAGGAACACCATAGGCAACGTCATGATCAGCGTGGGGAATACCCATGTGAACAGAAATTCCATAAGCATGCTGTTTTTCTGCGGCACGGCAACCGCATATTTGATGCCCTTGCTGTCCAGTTCTTCCTTCAGAGCCGGGTCCGGGAATGTACCGGTGGAATACACCCGCTCGATGCCTTTTTCATTTTTTGCCTTGAAATACAGTTCCTGCCGGTTTTCCTGCATTTCCACATGGGTGACCTGATCGTTTTTCAGCATCGTTTGAAATTCATCGTAGGACACTTCCGTCACATGCGGGCCGCCCAGCATCGGAAAAACAAATGCATTCAAAAGCATCAGCACCAGCATCGCGATCAGTGCATAATAAATAAATGGTTTTTTATTGGGTTTCGGTTGTTCGTTCATAATGATTTTCCTCCCAGCATGTTTTATTGTAGCGCATACATGTGACAAATTTCAAATATCTTTGTAAACGCCCTGTTAAATCGGCCGATCCCGTTTGTATTCCGAAAAATATATGATACAATAAAATCAAAATTTGCACCAGCAAGGGAGAGACGCATTATGACGGCAGCACAGCGCAGGGAAAAAATTTTGCAGACACTTTCGGGCGCACCCGCCCCCATAAGCGCGGGTACTCTTGCGGCACAGCTGGGCGTCAGCCGTCAGGCCGTTGTGGGCGATGTTGCGCTGCTGCGCGCAGGCGGCAGCCCGATCACCGCAACGCCGCGCGGATATGTGATGAACGGCACTGCCCCGACGGGACGCATCCTGTGCACGGTTGCCTGCCGCCACGGCATGGACGGGCTTTTGCAGGAGCTTTACACCGTAGTGGACTGCGGGTGCGGCGTGCTGGATGTGACCGTGGAACACCCGGTCTACGGCCAGCTTTCCGGGCAGCTGCAGGTGTTCAGCCGCTTTGATGCGGATGAATTTGTAAAAAAGCTTTCCGAAAACAGCGCGCAGCTGCTGTGTCGGCTGACCGGTGATATCCACCTGCACACCCTTTCCTGCCCGGATGAGGCACACCGGGCACGCGTGCTCGCCGCGCTGGCGGAACAAGGCTTTCTTATGGACGTATGATGTGCTGTGCAGACGGATTGCACAAATGCTTCCCCCTATATACCGGATTTTTGGTGTATAGGGGGATTTTTTATCCGTGCGATTGACGTGCGCCGCAAAGGAGTGTATAGTAAGCAGTAATGTGTCATGACACCTGTAATGTACAGGTGCGTGTCAGTTTTGTTTACAGGAGGAAATCATTATGTCCGCTTCCAAAAATGCTTTGCAGATCCGCAAACTGTGTGCGGCTTCCCTGCTGTGCGCGATTGCGATCCTGATCCCGGTCGTATCGCCCATCAAGATCCAGATCCCGCCGATGAGCTTTACGCTTGGCAGCCATTTGACGATCTTTATCGCCATGTTCATTTCTCCCGCGATCGGAATCGCCGTGGAGCTGGGCGCTTCGCTCGGCTTTCTTCTGGCCGGATTCCCGCCGGTCGTCGTTCTGCGCGCACTCAGCCAGATCTTTTTTGTGGTGATCGGTGCATACATCCTGAAAAATAAGCCGGAGGTCATGTCCTCTGCGCTGAACACCTTCCTATTCGGCATCTTCCTCAATGTCATCCATGGGATCGCTGAAGCGCTGGTTGTAACGTATTTCTGGTTCAACGGCATGACGCAGGACGGCACGTTCCTTTCCACCGTCATCGGCCTTGTGGGCTTTGGCACACTGGTGCACGGCATGCTGGATTATTATCTGGGCATCCTTGTCTGGCGCCCGGTTTCCCGCGTGACAAAGCTGCCTGCCAGCTGGCCGCGCTGATGCCGCTGCGCTTTTCTGTGCAAACAGCCGCAGCCGCCCCCGCTTTTGGGGACGGCTGCGGCTGTTTTTTCTGCGCCATGACACAAAGCCTTATTTACATGGGACGCGGCACGGTGATAAAGCCCATTTGAAGCCCCGCCAGAATGCATGCCAGCACGACGATCAGCACCGCCAGCACAACACCCAGCAGGATCAGCCCTGCGCGCGCAAGGCTGCGTCGGCTTTCGTTGCCGCGTTCGGAATACGCCCATTTCAGCATCAAAATCACATTCAGCACGGGAACCAGCATCGCCACCAGCAGCCATACACACTGCGCTGTCGTAAGCGGGACAAGATCCTCCTTGGGCAGATGATCCGGGTTATCGGGATCGTACCTGCCGCCCGCGGGCACCGGATCGGCATATGGCTCCCCCGGGTGCTGCGCCGCAGCCTCCATGCGCACCACGGGTGCGCCGCACTTTCCGCAGAATCGCGCTGTTTCGCGCAGTTCCCTGCCGCATACCCTACACTTCATTCTTGTGCTCCTTTGTATTTTGTGCTCCCAGTGCGCCGCGTCGATCCAAGGGCGTGGAAAGAATGATCTGCGTATTGGTCTGCCCCAGCTTTTGAAAGCGGTTGATCAGATGCTCCAGCTCGTGCATATCCGCACAGCAGACCTTTACGATAAAGCTGTGGCTGCCTGTGACGTGAAAGCACTGTGCCACACCGGGCTGATTTTCCGCCATGGAAAGAAAATACTGCCGGTCTGCCGGGGCAACGGATATCCCGATGAGGGCATCAATTCGGTTTTTGGGTTCCACATCGCCAAGCACCACGGTATAGCCCGCGATCACGCCGCTTTTTTCCATGCGGCGGATGCGTTCGCTGACCGCAGGGCTTGTCAGCGCGACCCTGCCGGCAATTTCCTTGACGGTCATGCGCCCATCCTCTGTCAGCAGCCCGAGAATCCTTCTGTCCAGTTCATCCATCGGCACATTCTCCCTTCTGCCGGATCGGTAAAATTTTAATTTTTTAAAGCATCCATCGGATGAAATCCGCAAAAATGAATTTTAGAAAGCACCTTTTGGATACCGCCTTAATTATATAACGAAATACCGGCTTTGTAAATAATTATATGAGCCGTTTGCTGTCCGTTTCCTTTTGACAAATAAAGTGAATTGTGTATACTGAAGCTGTCAGGTGAATTTTATCTTTTTATCTATACTTTCCCACCCCTCTATGCAAAAAGCGCTGCCGTGCGGCAGCGCTTTTTGCTTTTCTTTTTATATCAGATACGGCTCGTACCGATGCAAATCGGACGTTTTGACGATCCCTTCCAAAAACAGCCCCTGCTCGCGGTACTCTTCGGCAATCACCGTTCCCTTTTCCCGCATCGTCACCGCCTGCCCCAGCTTATCATACGGCAGCAGCACCGAAATATGCCGCACGCGATCGCCCAGCACGGCATCGATACGCTTGAGCAGTTCTTCCAGCCCTTCGCCCGTCCGTGCGCTGGTGCGCACGGCAGCGGTGTCAAACAGTGCTGCATTTTCCACGCGATCGCATTTATTATACACCACGATCTGCGGGATTTCCCCGCAGCCAAGCTCTTGCAGCACTTCATCGGTTACGGCAAGCTGGGATGCCGCCTCCGGGTCCGATGCATCACACACCTTCAGGATCACATCCGCAAACGCGGCTTCCTCCAGCGTGCTTTTGAACGCCTGCACCAGATTATGCGGCAGCCGGCTGACAAAGCCGACCGTATCCACCGCCACGCTGGCAAGCCCGGAGGGAAGCGTCAGCTTGCGCGCCGTGGGATCCAGCGTTGCAAACAGCATATCCGCCTCCACGACCTGTGCGCCGCACAGACGGTTCAGCAGGCTGGATTTGCCCACGTTCGTATACCCGACCAGCGCAATTACCGGCACGCCGCTTTTCAGGCGGCTGCGGCGTGTTTCGGCGCGCCGTCGTTCCATTTCCTGCAGCCGTTCGCGCAGCGCATCGATGCGCCGGCGCACATGGCGGCGGTCATATTCCAGCTTGCTTTCACCGGCCCCGCGGCGCGCACCGGCCCCGCCGCCGCCACCGCCGCCCTGCCGGGAAAGGCTTGCCCCGAGCCCCGCAAGCCGCGGGAGCCGATACTGCAGCGTCGCAAGCTCGGTTTGCAGCTTTCCTTCGTTTGTAACCGCACGGCTTGCGAAGATTTCCAATATCAGCATCGTGCGGTCGATGACCTGCACCTGCAGCAGCTGTTCAAGGTTGCGGATCTGGCTTCCGGAAAGCTCCGCGTCAAAAATCGCACATTCTGCGCCAAGATTTTCACACAAAAGCCGCCCTTCTTCCAGCCTTCCTTCGCCCAGATAGGTGGCTGCTTCCGGGTGTTCCCTCTTTTGAATCACTTGAGCCACAGCCTGCATGCCGTTTGCCTGTGCCAGTGCCGCAAGCTCTTCCATGCTGCGTTCCATATCGTACTCGCCGCAATCTGCGGCGAACAGCACCACTTTGATCGGTTCCTGTTCCATATTTTTTCCTTTCGATACATGCCCGTTTCGATATCCGAGCGCAGTTTTTACCAAAAAACTGCGTCTTTGGGGCTATTGTACCAGTAAATTACCCCTTCGTCAAAGGAAAAATACGCACCTTATACTTTCTTTCGGCAGGATTTTATGCTACAATAATAAAACCTATATGAATTTCATTTTGTTTTAACGTGTTTCCGGTTTTTCCGTGTGATACAAAGGAGGTCTATTCATGGCAACAATCAATGAAGCCGATCAGCAGCGCCGCAGCCTGCGTCGGCGGCGCAGACTGCGGCAGCTGCTGGGTGCTGTTGTATGCATTTTTGTCGTTATCGGCATCGGCAGCGTTATTTCCAGCGGTATTCGGATGACAGCCAAGCTGTTTGACGACACCGAAGAACGCCTTTCCTACGAGCAGCGTCTGCAGATGCTTGTTTCTTTGGATCCGGAGCCGTTCGATTCTTTGGAAAACGCAAACCGCACCCGTTTGCTGCACGCTGCGATCTGGACTGTTGTACAGCAGAATCATGATTCTTTGGATTCCTACGAGCACGATGACATCGGTGCGATGTATCTGCCTACACTGGATATCGACCGCGTCGTTGCTTCGCTGTACGGGCCGGATTTCCACTTTAACTATGACACCTTCACCGACAACGGCCTGACATTCGAGTATGTGCCCGAAAAAAACGCATACCTGCTGCCGATCACCAGCGTAAACGGCCTGTATGCCCCCCGCGTTGTTTCGATCAAGCGCGAAGGGCGCGGTGTAAAGCGCGTTACGGTCGGATATCTGGATCTTTTCGGCAACGGCGAAATGGTTTTTGACCCCGCCAAGCTGGAGCCTTCCAAATATCTGGATTATATGTTCACCGAAACCGACGGGGAATATTATCTTTCCGCGATCTTGCTGAGCGAAAATCAGCCTGCCGCTTCTTCCAGCAGCTCGGGCAGTTCCTCGGTTGTTCCGGCTCCGCCGCAAGAGCAGCTTTTGGATAACGCGGCATCCCTTCTGCCCGGCGAACCGGATTCCGGCGCTTCCGTCTCCAGTTCCGTGCCAACAGAACCGGATGTGGATTCCTCTGCCGCCGGTACCGATCTTTCCGAATAAAAATATGGGCTGCCGGCAGCAGCCCATATCGAGATCCAAAGCACCAAAAGAAACCTGGCTCTATTTTATCGGGCGTCTTCCGCTGGAAGGCGCCCGATTTGTTTTTTCCAAGGCAAACGGGATGCCCCAAAACACCGCACGGCATGCCCCGTTTGCCGTATCTTACCCAAAAATAAGCTTTGCAGCGAACCCCAAAAGCACCAGCCAAATCAGCGCGACCGGAAGCGCACAGAACCACTTTTTCGGTTTGCCGTTTTTCCATATTTCTTTTGCCGCTGTCCGGCTGCGCTGCCATACGGGCTGCGGGATGCAGCGGATCGTCACCGACACCAACAACGGCAGCAGGATCAGATCATCCAGATATCCCAAAACCGGAATAAAATCCGGCACCAGATCGATGGGCGACAGCGCATAGCACACCGTCACCGCCGCAAGCATTTTCGCGTACCATGGCGTTTGCCGATCCTTGAGCGCAAGGAACACTGCGGGGATATCCGCCTTGAGCTGTTTTGCTTTTTCTTTGATTTTCAAATCGCCCGCTCCTTATCTGCATTATTGCGCAATGGTAATGCACCGCCCGCCGCTGTATTCATACAAGCGATGGGAAATCGACAGCATCGTGCGGTTGCGGGATGCCGCCTGCAATGCCTCCAGCACCCGCTGCTCGGTATCCGAATCCAGATTGGCCGTGATCTCATCCAGCAAAAGGATCTGCGGATCGGATGCGATCGCCCTTGCAATGGACAGCAGCTGGATCTGCCCTTGGGAAAACAGCGATTCCTGATACGGGGTATCCAGCCCCTTTGCAAACTGTTTTACCGTACTCCAAAGCCCCACGGTATCCAATGCCTGTATCACCTGGCTGCGGCAGATATCGGGATCTGCCAGTGTGATCTGATCCTGAATGCTGCCGGGCACCGCATGGAACGTCTGTTCCACATAGCCGAACCGCTTTCGTTTTTCCTCCTGCGGGATGCCGCATGCATTTTGGCCATAGATCTGCACCGACCCGCTCCACGGCTCATACAGCCCCAAAAGAAGCTTGAACACGGTGCTTTTTCCCGCGCCGGTTCTTCCGATCAGCGTAATATGCTCCCCGGTCTGCACCGTCAGCGAAACGTCATGCAGGATCTCCTTATCTGCTTCATATCCAAAACAAAGCCCCTTCAGGCAGACCGCCGGTGCATCGCAGAGCCGATCGCGCCCGGCTTGCTCCGCAAGGGCTTTTTCCGGTTCCTGCATAAAGGCGTTGATCCTGCGGATGCCTGCGGCAGCCGATTGAATGTTCTGGATCTCCATGCCGATGCTTTCCAGCGGTTCAAAAATTTTGCCCACATACGAGATGACCGCAACCGCCGTTCCCACCGACATGCCGAAAAAATGCATGAGCCAGCCGCCTCTTGCCGACAGGATCATCATGACTGCCACCAGCACCGTGCTGACCGTTATGATAATGGGCGAGTAAACGGCATCGTAGAAATTCGAGCGTTCCACCGCGTGAAAGCCTTCCTGTATATAGGTAGCATAGCGCTGCTCCATATATTCTTCTTTGTTCAGATTATGCAGCGTGCGGATACTGCGGATCGTATCCGGGATGTGGTTATTCGCACGGCCGACGGCCTGCCGGTTATCCAGCTGCGCCGCCAGCATCCGCTTTTGGAAAAAGCGTGTCAGACAATACAGCGCAGGCAGCACCAGCAGCATCAACAGCCCAAGACCCGGGCTTTTTACAAAAATAATCACAAGAATACTGAAAATGCGGCAGGCATCCGCTGCCATGCTGATGATCCCCGAAGTAAACAGGGTTTCGATCGTATCCACATCCCCCACAAAGCGGGAAACCGTTGTTCCGGTATCCTGCCGGGTGTAATAATCGGCCGGCAGCGTCTTGAGCTTGCCGCACATAATGCTGCGGATGCGATGCGTTACTTTTTGCCCGAATATCGTGATCAGGCTTTCCTTGCCGGCATCCAGCACGCCCGACATGCCCACAAACGCAAAATAAAGCAGAATCGTCAGCAGCGAAAGGTCGTTTCGCTGTGTCAGCGTATTGATGCACCATTCCAAAATCAGCGGCGGGATCAAGCCTGCCCCAATGCTGCCCAGCACCGTAAGAATCAGGAAGAATGACAGCTTTCCATGCGCATGCACCGTTTCCCTTACCGCTTTTTTTACGACCTTATCCCGCATTTTCGCTTTCCCCTTCCTTGCCCGTATCCCCTTGCGTCTGCATACGGTATAATCCGGCATATTCCGGATGGCTTTGCATGAGCTTTTCGTGATCCGACACGGTAACGGTTCCGTCCTCCAGCCAAAGAACGCGCGTCATGCGCGAAAACAGCGAAAGCCTATGGGAAATCAGCAGCACGGTACTATTTTCGGCAAGCCGGCAAAGCACGGAAAAGATTCGCTGCTCGGTCTGCATATCCACGGCAGAAAAGGGGTCATCCAAAACCAAGATCTCTTTGCGGTGCCACAAGGTCCTGGCCAATGCGATGCGCGCCTTCTGCCCGCCGGAAAGCGTGATGCCCCCATTGCCGATGCGCGTATGGATCCCTTCCGGCAGCTGCTGCACTTCCTGCGTCATATCGACCCAGGAAAGCGCCTGCCACGCATCCCCGCTTTCCCCAAGAAGGATGTTTTCCTCAATGGTGCCGCCGATCAGCTCCGGATCATGCCCCATATAGGTGACGCGCCCGTTTATCTGGATTTTCCCCTGATAGGGCAGTTCCCCCAAAAACAATTTTCCAAACGTGGTCTTTCCGCTGGCAACCGGCCCGGTAATGCCGATGATCTCCCCCCGCTTTGCCGAAAAGGATACATCCGAAAACAGGCTTTTGCCCCCGGCATAGCCAAACGATACCTGCTGCAGCTCCATGGTTTTCCCGCGCGGCATCTCTTTGTCCGAAGCGAGCGGCTTTTTCATCCCCTGCGCTTGCGCCGGGGCCAAAAACGGCTGGATCCGCTTCCACGAAACTGCGGCCTTCTGCACGGAATTAAACAGCTTTGCCGCCTTGGAGGATTTTGCCGCCAGCTTGGTAAAGCAGGACAGATAGGTTACAAATGCAGCAATATCCCACGGTGTCCAGCCCTGACCCAATACGTTTTTTCCGCCAAACCAAAGGATGCACACACACCCTGCCATGGAAATCACAAGATAGATCGGCTGCATTACATTTTCCCAGATATTGGCGCGAACCGCCTTGTCTTCATAATCCGAAAGGCATTGTTCGTATGCGCTGTCGCGCCGGGATTCCTGCCCGTAGATGCGATAGCTCAGCGCATTGCCGATCCGATCATAGGTTGCCGCATTCAGGCGTTCTGCACTTTTTTTATATTCCTTCGCATTTTGCGTTACGGTTTTCTTGAGCCGGTCCGCAATATAATAGGCGATCGGCGGGAACGCCATAGAAAGAACCGTCAGCCGCCAATCGTATTGAAACAGCATCACGATATATGCGAGCATCACCACACCGGTATCGAAAACTTCCGTTGTGAATTTCCGGATCCCTTCCACACAGGCATCCACATCGGAAATCGCCTTTGTCATCAGCGCGCCGACCCCTTCCTGCTGCAGTTCCCTTTTGCTTTTGAAAACCATGCTGTGGTAAAGTTCCTGCTTCATATCGCGATTGATCTGATTTGCAAATTTACGCACATACAGGCGTTTGACGTACCGCATCACCTGTACCGCCGCAATGACCGCCACATAAGCCAGCGCAAGCCGCACCATATCCCGAAAGCCCTGCGTGCCCGCGATCACTTCACACAGCCGCTGCGCCAGCTTTCCTTCAAACCAGGGTCCGGCTATCATACCGATATTATAAAGCAAGCCGGATACCGCAACAATGGCAAGGCTTGCTTTCACGGGCTTTAAGTACGTTCCGATCCGCGCCGCTGCTTTATTCTTCATCCGGGCACACCTCCGCAGACAGCCTTTGCTGCAGATGAACAAAGCCGCTTCGGCTTTCTGCCTTGGAACGGCGGTAAAGCTTTTCCAACAGCCGGCAGAAGGTTTGCTGTTCTTCTTCGGAAAATTCTTCCAGCAGCCAAGCGTAAAAGGCACGTTCCACCGAAGCCTTGGAGTTTTTGAGCGAATCGGCTTTCGGCGTTGCATACAGCAGACGGCTTCGGGCATCGGCCGGATTTTCCTTTCGCATCATATACCCTTTGTGTTCCAGACTGACCACGCGCCGGGCAACCGCGCCTTTGTCCATATTCAGCTCCTGCCCTGCCTCCTTTTGTGAAATGCCGGGATTATGACGAACCAGATGAATCAAATCAAATTCACCGCTTCCGATCCCTTCTTCTTTCATCATCCGAAGCGTCAGCTTATTTGCCTCCCGCGCGATTTTCGTGATCTGCCGCTTTGTGACATCCATTCTAACGATCCCTCCTAATTGGTTGAAGGTACAACCAATTTACAGTGTATCACATCCGCAGCGAAAAGCAAAGTTCCATTTTCATTTTTTTGCTTCGTGTGCAAAATCCCCCGCCCCGGCAATGCTTCGAAAGCACAAGGCGGATTTTGGGCAGATCCTCCCCGCTTTGGCGCAAAAAAAGCGGCACAGCCGAAGCTATGCCGCACTTTGTATTCCTTGTTTTGCCGGAGGATCGTATGATGCATTCTCTGCCGCGCTGTAATTACAGCACCCCTGCCTTGCGCATACGCTTTGAAAGCTGCCGCCCCAGCCACAGTGCCGCAGCTGCCTTTGCCAAATCGGGGATGACAAACGGCACGACGCAGCTCATCAGCGCTTTTGGCAGATCCGTTCCCGTAACGATCATAAACCACGCCGTTCCCAATGCGTAGCAGATGAGCAGCCCAAGAAGCATGGCTGCCGCCGCCGGGGCATTTTTTTCGGTGCGATGCGCCGCAACGGAGGTAAGCACCGCCATGAACAGATATGCGATGATGTATCCGCCCGTCGGGCCAAACAGCGCGGTCGGCCCGGCCATAAAGCCGGCAAAGACCGGAACGCCCACCGCACCCATGAGCATATAGACCGCCATAGATGCACCGGCCCACAGCGGGGACAGCATCATCCCGGCAAGATACGCACCGAATACCCCAAGGTTGAACGGAACCGGGCCGATCGGCAAACGGATCTGCGATAAAACGGCCGTAAGCGCAGCAAACAGCGCGCTGAGGATCAATTCCTTTACTGCAAATTTTTGTTTCATGGTGATTCTTCCTTTCCGCGCAGCGTCGTGCGCATTCCGATTATTCCAACCGGATACTGACTTCCCCGGTCGAAAGCTCCTCCTGTGTGCCGTCCGGCAGGATCACCAGCAGATGTCCGTCATCTGTGATCTCTTTCGCGCGCGCGGGGCGGCGCTCACCGTTCTGCACAATAAAAATGTCCCGCCCCGGAACAAAGTTCCGCGCACGGTATTCCTGCATAAAGGCGGTATCCGGCAGCTGCCGGCACAGCTCCAGCAGTTCATCGGCTATGGCTGCCGCAATTTGGCAGCGATCGGCCGTTTCCCCCGCGCGGAAGATCGAGCCTGCAATTTCGGCAATCTCCTGCGGCCAGCCGCCCTGCGGTTCAAAGCAGTTCAGCCCGATGCCCACGACCAGATAATCCACGCCGCCCGTTTCCATATCCGCCGAAGCCTCGGTCAGGATGCCGCAGCATTTGCGCCCGTTGAAAAACAGATCGTTCACCCATTTGATCGAAAGCTGTCTGCCGGTTGTTTTTTCCACGGCGCGGCACACCGCCACCGCCGCCGCGCTTGTAACAAGCACCGCACTTTCCATAGGCAGGCAGCTGCGCACCACCATGGACAGGTACAGCCCGGTGCCCGGCGGGGATACAAAGCTGCGCCCGCGCCTTCCGCGCCCGCCGGTCTGTCGATCCGCGATCACTAGCGTACCATGCACCGCCCCTTGTGCCGCAAGCTGTTTTGCCGTTGTATTGGTAGAGACAAGCTCGGCTTCCACAACGATCGGCAGCGAGGGGTCCTTGCGATATTTTCGGATGCCCTGCACGCTCAGCACATTATTTTCCTCACTGAGGGTATATCCTTTGTTCTGCACCGCTTCGATCCGGTGACCTTCCTTTTTCAAATCACCGACGGCCTTCCATACCGCCGTGCGGGAAACGCCCAGCTGCTGCGCCAGTATTTCCCCGGAAAGCGGTGTGCCGCGGTTTTCTTCCAGATATCGAAGCACCCGTTCTTTTGTCGTCATATTTTTCCCCTTTTCTTTTCTGCTTTTTTTATTATACCGAAAAACACCCTATTGTCAACCATTTTTTGAATCATGGTTAACAATAGGGTGTTTCCGTTTATTTTTCGCGCGGGGCAACGGCATCATAGCACATCCACAAAAGGAACACCGCCCCCGCAAAACTCAGCGTCATTTGAAGTGCAAAAAGATCCAGCTGCGAAACGATCGTTTGAAGCAGCCGCATCGGGTCAAGCACATCCCAGCTGTTGAGCCGCAGGAAGCGTCCGATATATACCCCGAAGCCGCTGAGCAGCATGACGGCCGCGCCGGCGAGGCGCACCGTCCGGCGGGATGTTCCGTTCAGCAGCTGTCGGCGGCAGATGCGCATGGACATAAGCCCCGCAAATGCGCCCAGCGCCGCACCGACTGCAAACAGCAGTGTCAGCACCCAGCCCGCTGCATCGTGGACATAGTGCATCCGGCCCTGCGCTGCGCGCCATTCCAGCGTCGGCATATGCACAAGATCCGTCAAAAGATAAAAGGCATTGGGCAGGAACAGCAGCCACAGCGCGGCAAGCAGGGCGCGCAGCGGCTTTTTTGTGCTGCGGCCGATCGCCAAGGCAAAACACAGCGGCAGCGCCGCAAGCACAATATTCAGCGCCTGCCCCGCCGCAAGGAAGTTGCCTGTCAGCGGCACATACAATAGACACACTCCAAAATAACAGCCGCAGCTTAACAGCATCCTGCGCGCCGGTGATGTTTCGTTCATCCGTCCTCCTTATCCAATTCCGGTCAGATTTCGATCAATTCATAGCGGCATGTGCCAAGACCGATCTTTTCGGCATGCTCCACACAGACCCTCCAGTTCGTGGCCGGGGAGATGTTTGTGAAATGATCGTGATGATCGCACGCGCCGGGCGCATGCAGGTGATCGTGCAGCACACTGCCCGGCAGCACCGGCATGCGGTTGCACGCATCGGCACATGCAACATCCAGTGCCACCGGATCGAAGCTGGCAAACATCCCCACATCGGGAATGACCGCCGCATCGTTTTCCCCATGGCAGTCGCAGTAAGGCGATACCTGATTGACGATATTGATATGAAAGGCCGGTCTTGCGTCCACCACGGCCTTGGCATATTCCGCGATCTTGCAGTTCAGTTCTTCGTGGGCAGAATCATTGGGGTTATGGATCGCATCGAAATTGCACACGCCGATGCAGCGTCCGCAGCCGACACACCGCGCGGGATCGATCGCGGCATGGCGGGTTTCATCCAGTTCGATCGCACCGTGTGCACAGTTTTTTCGGCACATGCCGCAGCCGCGGCACTTTTGTGCATCCACAACCGGCTTTCCCCCGCAGTGCATATCCATTTTGCCGGCACGCGAACCGCAGCCCATGCCGATATTTTTCAGCGCACCGCCGAAGCCCGTGCTTTCATGCCCTTTGAAATGCGAAAGGGAAATAAAAATATCCGCATCCATTACCGCGCGCCCTATATGCGCTTTTTGGATGTACTGCCCGCCGTTTACCGGCACATCGATATCATCTGTGCCCTTGAGGCCATCTCCGATGAGGATCTGACATCCCGTCGAAAGCGGGGAAAAGCCGTTTTCATAGGCTGCATCCATATGATCCAGCGCATTTTTGCGCCGCCCCACATACAGCGTGTTGCAATCCGTCAAAAACGGATGACCGCCCAGCTCCTTTACGGTATCCGCAACGGTCTTTGCAAAATTCGGGCGCAGGAATGCAAGATTGCCCGGTTCCCCGAAATGGATCTTGATCGCCGCGTATTTATCCGTGAAATCAATGTCCCCGATCCCCGCTTTCAAAATCAGATGACGCAGCTTTTGCTGCAAATTCATGCCCGGTCGTGCGCGCATATCCGTGAAATAAACCTTGGAAGCTTCCATCCGTTTCCTCTTTCTGCCTGCCGCAGGTTGCCGCCCGCAGGACAGGCTTTTTCTTTTCATCTTAAATCGCGCTTTCTAAAAAAGCAAGAGCATGGGCTGCTTTCCTGCCCGCCTGCCTGCAAATTTTGCAAAATTCAAAAAAAGATGTTGACAATCCCGCAGGCATCTGATATTATAATAAAGCACTGCAAATGAAGCGGCTGCCCGCCGACTGAATCTTGTGCAGTTCCACGCTGGTGTAGCTCAGCTGGTAGAGCAGCTGATTTGTAATCAGCAGGTCGGGGGTTCAAATCCGTCCACCAGCTCCAATTCAATATGGAAGAGTTCCCGAGTGGCCAAAGGGGACAGACTGTAAATCTGCTGCATATTTGCTTCGATGGTTCGAATCCATCCTCTTCCACCAAAAAGCCCTGTTTTACAGGGCTTTTTTTGTTTTTCTTGATCCGCCTGCTGCACTTGCCGCAAAAGAAAAGCAGCGAACACCTGTACAAATCGGCACAATCGGTGTATAATATAATGGATTCCATTCAGCGCGGATTTTCCGCGCATGCAGTAAAGGAGTGTTTGGTTTTGATTACGTTTTACAACCCCCTCGGCAAAGTTTCGATCACCAATGATTATTTTGCCGGCCTGGTCGGCGCTGCTGCACAAAACAGCTACGGCGTATGCGGTATGGCAACCGGCGGCGCATCAGACAATCTCAAAACCATTGTTCTCGGCACCAATTTCCCAGACAAAGGTGTGCGTGTCACAGAGCACGAAGGCCGTCTGGTGATCGAACTGCATATCAAAGTCACCTATGGGCTGAATATCGCCGCCATTGTGCGAAGCATCACCCACAAGGTCAAGTATGCAGTAGAGGATGCCACCACATTAAAGGTGGAGCGCATCGATGTCTTTGTAGATGATATCGTTTGATCGCGCCCTGCCGGCTTTTTCGACAGCGTGAACATTTTTTGAGGTGAATGAACGAATGATTACCGGTTTGACTTTAAAAAACAGCATCATTTCCGGCGCGAATAATCTCGCCAACCACCGTGCCAAGGTCGATGAACTGAACGTATTTCCCGTTCCGGACGGCGACACCGGCACGAATATGAGCATGACCATTGGTGCCGCACGCACCGAACTTTTGAATCTTCCCGATGACTGCACCGTAGAAAAGGCAGCGCAGGTGACAGCCAGCGCGATGCTGCGCGGCGCACGCGGCAACTCCGGCGTTATTTCCAGCCTTTTGTTCCGCGGCTTTTCCAAAGCGCTGCAGGGCAAAAAAACGGCGCAGGCCGCCGATCTTTGCGCCGCGCTGGAAAAGGGCGTGGAAAGCGCATACAAGGCGGTTATGAAGCCCACCGAGGGCACCATGCTGACCGTGGCGCGCGTAGCCAGTGAAGAAGCTGCGCAAAGCAATATCGCAGACCCCACCGAGCTGTGGCTGCTGGTGTGTTCTGCCGCACAGCGCGCACTGGATCATACCCCCGATCAGCTGCCGGTTTTGAAAAAGGCCGGTGTCGTGGATGCCGGCGGCCAGGGCTTGATGTATATCTTCGAGGGCATGCTTTCCGTATTCCGCGACAATCACTTGATCGAAGCGGACAATGCGCCCGAAAAAAGCGCAAAGCTTTCCACCAGCGGTGTGGGCAAGGGTGTTTATACGGACGACCTGATGAAGGTAGAGGATATCAAAAACGGCTACTGCACCCAGTTCCTTGTCAACAAAAAGGAAGGTGCCAGCAGCACAAAGCTGCGTGCGTTCCTGGAAAGCAACGGCGACAGCGTGGTTGTGGTGGAGGATGATGAAGTCATCAACTGCCATGTGCACACAGCCGACCCGGGCAAGATCGTCAGCCATGCGCTGGGCTATGGATATCTGACGAACTTTAAAATCGAAAACATGCACGAACAGTTCCTTGCACGCCAAGCACAGGGCGAAGGGCTGAAAAAGCAAGCCGCCGCAGAAGCGGAAAATACCGACAGCGAATTCCCGTATGCCGCAGTTGACAACGATCGTCCCTTCGGCTTTGTTGCGGTTGCTGCCGGGGAAGGGCTGAAAGCGATTTTCAAGGATCTGGGCGCGGATGCCGTGGTTTCCGGCGGACAGACGATGAATCCTTCCACCGCCGATATCGTTGCGGCGGTGCAGAGCGTTCCCGCAAAGACGGTTTTCGTGCTGCCCAACAACAAAAACATCATCATGGCTGCCGAACAGGCACAGGGCATTTCAGACCGCACGGTTGTGGTGCTTACCACCCGCACGATCCCGCAGGGCATCACCGCGCTTTTGAACTTTGACCCCGAGGCTTCGGAATATGAGAATGCCACCAACATGATGAAGGCCGCGGATACCGTTGCAACGGGTCTTGTTACCTTTGCCGCACGCGACAGCGATTTCGATGGCCGCAAGATCAAAAAGAATGAGATCCTTGCACTGGAAAACGGCAAGCTTGTCGCAACCGGCACCGATATCACGAAAGTGACGTACCGTCTTGCACGCAGCATGTGCAAAAAAGACACCAGCTTCATTACCGTGATTTCCGGCTGTGATGTCAGCGAGGAAGAAGCAGAGCGCACCACCGAGCTGGTTCAGGCAAAATGCCCGTCCGGCATTGAGGTCACGCACCTGAACGGGGGACAGCCTGTTTATTACTATATCATCAGCGTCGAATAACGGCAGATATGCGGCGGCGTCTCCACACAGCGGGGACGCCGCCTTTTTGCATCCGGCGCAAAAGGAGGGATTCGGCATCGACATCCGAAAGCTGAACGGCGTGGCGGAAAAGCGTGCCCAGCAGCTGGCAAAGCTGGGGATCCGCACTACGCAGGATCTGCTGGGCTTTTTCCCCCGCGATTATATTGATTATTCGCATCCCTATCCGGTTGCCAGCGCGCCATTCGACACGAAATGCGTCGTTCGGGCAACCATACTCGGCAAAGGCAGCGCGACACGGGTGCGCGGCGGGCGGCAGATGACGAAGGTAACGGCGGGCGATGATACCGCCGGCCTTGTGCTGACCTATTTCAACAATCCCTACGCGGCGCAGAAGCTGGCGGTGGGCAGCACCTATCTTTTTTTCGGAAAGGTATCCGGTTCCTTTTCCGTGCGGGAGATGATCAATCCGATCATGGTGACGATGCAGGCTGCGGCCGCAGCCCCGCTTGCTGCGATCTATCCGCAGACCGAAGGCATCACCAGTGCCTTTTTATCCAAATGCGTGCGCGCCGCCTTTGCCGCATCCCCCGATATCGAAGAGCCGCTGCCGGAATTTCTTGTGCGCAAGTATCGGCTTTGTTCCCGCGCCGATGCCCTGCGGATGATCCACTTTCCACGCTCGCACGAGCAGGTGCACGCGGCGCGCCGACGGTTGATTTTTGAAGAGCTGCTTGCCTTGCAGCTGGGTCTTTTGCTGCTGCGCAGCCGCGGTGCCCAGCACACCGGCGCACCGATGAAGCCGGTGGATCCTGCCCCGTTCTGGGCGGCGCTGCCGTTTGCCCCCACGGGTGCACAGCGCCGTTCGGTGGATGAGATTCTTTCGGATATGACACAAAAGGCACCGATGAACCGGCTGCTTCAAGGGGATGTGGGCAGCGGGAAAACGCTTGTCGCTGCCGCCGGGATTTACGCTGCTGCAAAAAACGGATATCAGAGTGTGCTCATGGCACCGACGGAAATCCTTGCCTGTCAGCATGCCAATACTTTGGAGCCGCTGCTGCGGCCTTTTGGCATCCGCACGGTGCTTTTGACCGGCAGCGTCCGGGGCAGTGCAAAAAAAGCGGCACTGCAGGCCATTGCCCAGGGGCAGGCCGATCTGATCGTCGGCACGCATGCCGTGTTGAGTTCCGGTGTGGAATTTGCGCATCTGGGCTTTGCTGTAACCGATGAACAGCATCGCTTCGGGGTGCGCCAGCGCAGCCTGCTTGCCGCAAAAGCCGATCACCCCCATGTGCTTGTCATGAGTGCGACCCCGATCCCGCGGACGCTGGGGCTTTTGATGTTCGGGGATTTGGATATTTCCGTACTGGATGAGCTTCCGCCCGGACGCACCCCGGTGAAAACCTATGCCGTTACGGGAAAAAAACGCGCCGACCTGTACGGTTTTATCCGCAAGCAGCTGGAAGCCGGGCGGCAGGCGTATATCGTATGCCCTTTGATCGATGAGGGGGAAAACGATATGCAGGCCGCAGCCACTTACTGGGAGGAAACGGCAAAGCCGCTGCTTGCCCCGTATCGCGTGGGGCTGATGCACGGCAGGCTCAAAGCTGCGGAAAAAGCAGCCGTAATGAAGGCGTTTCAGGCACACGAGCTGGATGTGCTGGTTTCCACCACTGTGATCGAGGTCGGTGTTGATGTTCCGAATGCCAATGTGATCGTCATTGAAAATGCCGAGCGGTACGGACTTTCCGCACTGCACCAGCTGCGCGGGCGTGTGGGGCGCGGCGGCGGCGAGGCGTTTTGCATCCTGATCAGCGACCACGCGACGGACGCCGTGCGCAAGCGGCTTTCCTTTTTGTGCCACACGAACGATGGCTTTGAAATTGCGCGGTTCGATCTGGAAACGCGCGGCCCGGGTGATTTCTTCGGCAGCCGGCAGCACGGACTGCCTACGCTGCGCATTGCAGACCTTATGGCAGACAGCCGCGTGCTGTACGCGGCACAGGAGGAAGCACTTGCCCTGACACGGGATGACCCTGCGCTGCAAAAGCCGGAAAACGCCGGCCTGCGCCGCCTTACGCAAGCCTTGTTTTCTCAGGATACCGCGCTGAACTAACCTGCCTTGCGGTTGGCTGCGCTTTGGAGCAAACGGGGCTGCCGCAAAACAAAAACGCAGGAACTATCTTGCGCAAACAGACAAAGCAAATAAGCAAAATCGGCTGTCAAGGAATCTTGACAGCCGATTTTTTTTGCATTCTTTTGTAGAACAGCCGTTTTGCGGCCGCCGCTTTTCTGGGCG
>JAHHSK010000037.1 GCA_020025255.1 Ruthenibacterium sp.
GCTTCACCGGCTGTTTTCACCAGCCACCGGAACAGCGCCGCATGATCCGGGTTCTGCTTCGCAAGACATTCGGGATGCCACTGCACCCCCAGCATCCTGCCGTTTTCGTGCTCTATCGCTTCGATTGTTCCGTCCGGTGCCGCAGCGGCAGCCCGAAAACCCGGTGCCACTTTACGCACTGCCTGATGATGATAGCTGTTGCACTCGTGCTCGCCTTTCCCCATAACATGCGTCAGCAAGCTGTCGGGGGATAGGATAAGGCGGTGAAACAGCTCGGATCGCATTGCCGCATCCTGCTTATGGCAGATGATCTTGCCCTTTTGTGCCAAAAGATCCTGCCAGAGTGTGCCGCCGAACGCCACATTCATCACCTGCACACCGCGGCAGATCCCCAAAACCGGCGTTTGTGTTTTCATTGCCATGCGGCACAGCGCAAATTCCGCCGCATCCCGTGCCCGGTCGGTACTGGTCAGCTGGGGGATCGGATCCTCGCCATAAAAGCGCGGTGCGATATCACCACCGCCGGGAAGCACCAGCCCATTGCAGATTGAAAGCCACTGCGCGGCGTTATCCCGCACCTCATCTGCCGGGATCAGCAGTGCAAGCCCGCCTGCTTCTTCCACCGCCCGCACATAGTCCCGCTTGAGCGTCACGCACCTATTTTCTGCACTCACCGGCGCAGGAATGCCGATTACTGGTTTCATGCCCGCATCCTCCTTTGCCCTGTTATAATACAAAAAGCGCCGCCCCATGGGGCGGCGCTTCAATACACCCGCAGAGGCAAAAGCCCCTTCGGACTTCTTAATTCTATTCTATGCGGAATCAGCCAAACGGTGTTACCACACCCGTGACGACACTTTCCGATTCCGGCTGCGGCTGCGATCCCGACTGCGGCCGTGTTTCTTCCCCGTTTCCCGAGGACTGCGTCATTTCCGGCTCGGAACTGCCGGCACTTTGAGAATCTGATGTTTCCGATTCGCTTACGCCCGGATTCACCGGCATGGAATCGCCCGGATTTTCTTTTCCGGGATTCCAAACATGCACAAAGAAATACACACATGCCGCTGCCAGAAGCACAAGCAGCACCGAAAGGATCACCGCAGGGGCTGCATTTTTCCGCGTTTTTTTCAATCGGATCGGCTCATTCCAATCGAAATCATCATCCCGGCGGAATATGCGTACATGGTTTGCCGCCTGCTTTTCTTCCAGACAGCGCACGATATCCAATGCCGCCAGTGCCGCCTTTTTTTCTATGCCCTCTGTTTTTTCAAATCGGCGGATATACACATATTTCCGATGTGCCACGGCAATATAGCACTCCGGTGCATCGGTGTCAAATCCGGCACTGCCTACCCCGTAATCCGCATGAGCAAAACGTGCCGCTGCAGAAGCCCGTGCCGCTGCGATCTGTGCATCGTCATCCTCGTACGAATTTTTTTCCACTTCCTTGCGCACCTTTGCCGTAAAGCGGGGATCCTTGTATGTGCTTTCGCCAAAATCAAAAACAGCCGGTCCGCGCTTCGTGCGTGAAAACTCCTCTGCCAGCATCGTTCCCGTGACGGTATCGGCTGCTGCGAGGATCGATTCATTCTGGATGAGCGCACCCGCGGTAAAATAAGCAAGGCTGCCGCGCCCGCGCCCATATGCCGCACTGCCGAGCGCCAGCTCGAATTGTTCCGCCACATTTTCTGTCAGCTCTGTGGCTGCTGCCTGCGCATATGCGCGCGCCGTAATGACGATCAGCACCTCGCCTGCATTGCCATACAGGTTCAAGCTCAGATCTTTCATGTGCGACAGTTGTTTTCCAGTCTGTTTGAGTATATCCATATCCGGCTCAAACGTGCGCACGATGAGCTGTTTTTCCACGTTTTTGTCTATCCCTTGCATCCTGTTTCCTCCTTGCCGCATACGCAGTCTTGCTGCCGTGCGGTTGTTTTTATTCGGTTCTATTCGAAATCTGCTTCGGTGTCGGATTCATGTGTGCCGCTTGTTCCAAGGCAAATCGGCAGCATCCGGGCTGTTCCAAGCAAAGCGCAAGGCGGCGCACCATTTCCAACGCATGCTGTGCTGCACACATGCGCACCACTTCGCGTGTTCGGTTGGGCACTACCAGCCGCTTTACATAAACATCCGTGTCGCTGCATACCGAAATATACACAAGCCCCACCGGTTTTTCGGCTGTGCCGCCGCCGGGGCCGGCGATCCCTGTAATCCCCACGCCGATCCCTGCCCCGGCGGCTTTGCGCACACCCTGTGCCATTTCCGCCGCAGTTTCCGACGATACCGCCCCATAGGCTTCCAGCGTTTCATGCTTTACGCCAAGGACGCGTTCCTTTATTTCGTTGGCATAGGTGCATGCGCCGTAGCTGAATACCTCGCTGGCACCCGGAACAGCGGTGATGCGCTGGGAAAGCAGGCCGCCCGTACAGCTTTCTGCTGTGGCAAGCGTCATGCCCCGTTGCGAAAGGGTCTGTACCACCACTTCCTCCAAGGAATCGGCATGGTCGGTATAAATGCAGTCGCCAAGGATATCATAAAATTTCTGTGCGCAGCTTCGGCACATTTCCTGCGCTTTTTGCTTTGTCGGTGCCTTTGCCGTAATCCGCACAATCACTTCCGCGGTTTTGGCATAAAGCGCAGCGGTGGGGTTTTCCCCGCGCAGCAGGTGGGCAACCTTATCTTCCAAATGGCTTTCACCCAGCCCTGCCACGCGCAGCGTCATGGAATGCAGCACACTGTCGCTCATAGCGGCAAGCCACGGGCGCACGCTGTCCAAAAACATCGGCTGCAGTTCCTTGGGCGGCCCGGGCAGAAGCACCGCGTATTTGCCCGCCTGCTGCCCGTCCTCGAAAATCATGCCGGGTGCGGTTCCGTTCGCATTGGGGATCTTGCGTCCGCGCATCGGCACCATGGCCTGCCGGCGGTTGTTTTCCGGCATGGTGCGCCCGCTTTTTGCAAAAAACGCCTGAATATGCGCCAGCTCTTCTTCGTCAAAGCGCAGTGTATCGCCGTATGCGCGCGCCACGGTCTGCTTTGTCAGATCATCCTCTGTCGGCCCAAGGCCGCCGGAAAAGATCAAAAGATCGCTGCGGCTGCGTGCCTGGCGCACCACACCTTCCAAGCGTTCGGGGTTATCCCCTACAACCGATTGGTAATGCACGGTAATGCCCAGTGCGGCAAGCTCCCGGCTCAGAAACTGCGCATTTGTATTGAGGATATCGCCTAAAAGCAGTTCGGTTCCCACTGCGATGATTTCCGCTTTCATCTTCGTCATCCCCTATTCATCGAAAAAAATTACAGATTGATATACTCCACTTGCGCTTCCTGCGCCGCTTTGGCTTCCAGCTCGGCAAGGCCGGGCATGCCCGCCTCGGCCTGTTCGATCTCCTCCAGACTGGGCTTCGTTTTCGGGTGCGGCGGCGTAAAGATCGTGCAGCAATCCTCATACGGCAGGATACTCGTTTCAAAGGTATCGATCCTGCGCGCGATATCGGTGATTTCGCACTTATCCATGCCGATGCACGGACGCAGCACCGGCAGATCCTGCGCGGCATCGGTACAGGCAATCGCCTTGAGCGTCTGGCTTGCAACCTGTGCAAGGCTTTCGCCCGTAATGATCGCATCGGCATTTTCCTTTTCGCACAGCATTTTGGTAATGCGCATCATGCTGCGGCGCATCAGCACCGTGAACAGGACATCCGGCGCATTATCCCGGATATATTCCTGCGCCGCAGTATACGGCACAATGTAAACATTCAGGTTTCCGGTGTACGGTGTCAGCTTGCGCGCCAAGGTCAGCACCTTCATGCGGGCGCGTTCACTGGTATACGGCGGGCTTGCAAAATGCGCGCACGCCAGTGACAGCCCGCGCTTTGCCATCATATAGGCCGCAACCGGGCTGTCGATGCCGCCGGAAAGCATCAGCATTGCCTTGCCGGAGGTAGAAACCGGCAGGCCGCCTGCCCCGGGCTTTTTGCCGCCGTGTACATAGGCGGCAAAATCGCGGATTTCCACAGTAACGTTCACGTCCGGGTTATGCACATCGACCTTCAAATGCGGGTAGGCTTCCAGCAGGATGTGCCCCAGCTCGCGCCCGATCTCCATACTGTTGAGCGGGAAGGTTTTATCTGAACGGCGCGCACTGACCTTAAATGTTTTTGCCTGCATCAGAGCATCGCGCAGATATTCCTTTGCCGTATCGCAGATCACGTCAAAATCCTTCGGGCATACAGCGGCACGGCTGATCGTGGCAATGCCGAAAATTTTGCTGATGCGATCCTCGGCCTCGTCGATATTTTCATCCCCGATCGGCTCGGCATACATGGTACTCTGTGCCTTGTAAATTTTAAAGCTGCCCAGAGATTTCAAACGGCGGCGCATGGTTTTGAGCAGCACGCTTTCAAAAGTGGTACGGTTCAGCCCCTTCAGGGTCATTTCTCCCTGATAGGCCAGAATGATTTCTTTCATACTCTTGTGTTCCTTTTAATCAAAATATGGTTTATCGGCGCATGTGCGCAAGCGAGCTCATCCCTTCACGCAAGGCATCCAGCAGTGCCAAGACATCTTCCTGCGTGCTGTCACCGCAGAACGAAACGCGGATCGCCGTATCGATGCGGCGGCGGGATAAGCCCATGGCCGTCAGCGTGTGGCTCGCTTCGCCCTTGCTGCAGGCAGAACCGCTCGAAACATAGATGCCGCGGCTTTCCAGAAAATGCAGCATCGTTTCGCTCTTGATGCCCTCTACGGAAAAGTTCACGATTTCGCAAAGGGCATCATCGGGGCTGTTCTTCACGATGCCGTCAAGCTGGGCAATGCCGGAGCAAAGCATTTGATTGAGCGCGGCAATGCGCTGTGTGCGCGCGTTCCAGCCGCTTTGCATCAGCTCGATCGCTTTGGCAAGCGCCGCAATATAGGCGATGTTTTCCGTGCCCGGTCGGCGTCCGTGTTCCTGCCCGCCCCCGAAATACACCGGCGCAATATGATAGCCGCTGCGCAGATAGAGTGCGCCCACGCCCTTAGGGGCGTGGATCTTATGCCCGGAAACGGCATAGCTGTCGATTTTGGTTTCATTCAGCCGGATCGGCAGCTTGCCCCATGCCTGCACGCCATCCACATGCACGGCCGTGCGGCTGTTTTTTTCCTTCACCGCTTTGGCAAGCGACGCAACGTCCAAAATCGAACCGATTTCGTTATTGACATGCATCGCAGTGACAAGCGCCGTTTTCGAGCCGACCGCTTCGATCATCGCGTTGAGATCGACGTGCCCCGATTCATCCGGCAGCACCTTTGTAACGCGCCAGCCCTCTTTTTCCAGTGCTTCCACCGTGAGCTGCACGCTCGGATGTTCGTACCCTGTTACAACAATGTGGTCTGCCCAGGCGCTGCGCGCCTTCACTGCGCCCAGAACCGCCATATTGTTGCCTTCCGAGCCGCAGGATGTGAACACGATCTCCGATTCCTTCGCGCCCAGTGAAGCCGCAACCACGGCGCGCGCATCCGCTATGGTAAATTCGCTTTTTGCCCCCGGCGTATAAAGGGACGAGGGATTGGCGAAATGCTCGCGCAGAACTGCATCGGCCACATCCGCCACGGCATCTGCCACGCGCGTGGTGGCAACGTTATCAAGATAATGCAAAGTGCAAAGCCTCCCAAAGTACATATAGATTTATTATACTACCAATCGAAGCACAAGGCAACGCAATCCGCACAAAAAAGAAGCGGGCGGCCAATAGCTGTGCCGTCCGCTTTTGCTGGTGTTTTCCTTACCTTTGCGCCCGAAGTGCCGGTGATATCACCCATATGCTTCGGGCGGCTGCCAGGGCTTAATATATTCCACGCTTCCCGTGCCGGAAATCAGGCTTTCCTTTGTGATAATGCCGTAGCTATATTCGGAACTGCCCCGATTCGTCTCATAAAGCCCCACCGGGATCAAAAAGTGTTCCTCATCCACGGCTGCCAGAGGGAAATCCTCCTGCGGCACATATTGAAGGCCGCCCGCAAGGCTTTCCGGATTCGATCTGTCCCACCGGATCTTCTCCACCCGACCGGTCTTTAAGTCGATCAGATTCCCGTAATACTCGTTTCCCATGGAGATCAGCTTGAGGTAGCGCTGTCCCTGCCCGAACGCCGGATATAAGGATTGGTTCAGGCGCATCATTTCCTCGATTTCGGCACACAGGGTCGTTTCGCCGGTTATCAGATTGATTTTTTCCAGCTGACAGCCGCCCTTGGGCGAAGTTTCGTTTATGCTGCACCAGTACAGTTCATCCCCCAGCACAAAGCTGCCGCCGCTGTATGCCCTGTGGATTTCGCCGGTGTCTTCCGGAAAGCGCCGTACGACCGTGCGCTTCTGGCTCGCCGCATCAAACAGGCAGATGACGCCTTCCGTCTGGTCATTCAGGCTGTAAATTGCATTCATGGCGGCATCCGGCGCCAGCTGGAGCGGAATTTCCTGCTTTTGCACCAGCTGCACGAACTGGTTTTTGTAGCAGCCCATAGGCCAGCCGATTTGGATGCGCTGATAGATCTGCCATTCGCCGGTTGCAAGATCGACGCGTACATTCTGAAGTTCGTCTATGTCTTGATCGAAAATTTCCCCGTACAGTGCTGCGCCGTCCGTATATCCGAACTCGTGCACCTCCCACGAGGGCGGCAGTGCCGCCACATGGCGGCGTTTATTTGTCGCAATGTCGATTTCTTCGATCTGCTCGCCGTCCCGATTTCCGCTTTTCCGGAGATAAGGGCCGGAATGGCTGCGAACATATATCTTTCCGTTGATATAGGCAATCGACGATGAACCGCTGATATACGCCGGGCACGAACTGTCGCTGTGGATACAGTTCGGGGTATCGCACAAAACCGATTCTGTGCGCGAGGCGTAATCCACGCGCAGGATCACGTTTTTCCCTTCGGATTCCTCGTTTTGCGGCAGCATAGCATACAGGGTGTAAAACGCGCCGTCGCCGCACACTCCGCCGAGCGTGCCGCTGTTCCATTGCAGCGGCACAAGCTCTCCCACCGTATACTCCGCTTTTTCCCGCTGCGGCTCCGGCTGTACAGGCTCCACCGTGACGTTCACTTCATAGCTGCCGTCGGCTGCGCCCTTGCAGCCCGAAAGGCAGAGCACCGCAGCAAGAAGGATGCTCCATGCAAGTATCCGTTTCACTTTGCATCCTCCTCACTTTCCTTTGCGGCATCCGCCGTGCGCATTTCGGCTTCCTGCCCTGCCGGTGCATGGTCGGAAGGCCAGCCCGTCTGCACGCCCGGCAGCGAATCAAACGACGCTTCGTATTCCTTCCAGCTCTGCATCTGTTCGGGTGAGATCGAAACCGCGCTGATGCACAGATAGTGGATAAGCGGTCGCGGCATCGCCCTGTCTTCAAAATCGCGGAGGTACCGATAAAACGCACCGTTATCCGTTCCCTGCCTGCAGTAGACCAGCAGCTCCCCTTTTTCAGAATACAAGGCATATTCGCCCTGCCTGGTTCCTTCCACGGCCTTCCAGTCCGGCAGGATATCCATGCCGAGGTAGGCTACCATGGCGTTTGCTGTATCCGGAACGGAAACCCCGGCGTCCTGCAGATTCAGCTGGCTGTACACTTCTTCATCCAACATGCAGAAGTAGCCGATCACCTTATCAGTCTGTTTTTCGGTCACCATGCCTGCATTCATAAAGCTGCCCCTGTTTGTTTTCTGCGGCACGCTGATATAATTGGTGAAGCCCAGGGAATCAGAAGCCTGATAGCACTCCTCCGGCCAATATTCCGTCGCCCGGAACCAGCCTTCCGGCAGCACCTGTGCCTCAAAAAGCCCCGCAGCATAATCGCACAGTACGGTCGAATTGATTGCGTACATTTGAAATATGTCGTTGGCTGCCCGATCATAGCCTTCGATCTGATAGCGTCCGGCATACTTTTTCAGCACGCGTGTCAGATAAATGTCATCTGCCGAAAGGGAAAGCGTCCCCGCTTTGCGTGTGCGCTCATACGAGCCCCGCAGCAGTGTTTCGTTGTTTTTCATCATGGTAAAAAGCGGAAGTGCCAAACACAGCACGATTGCAAGCAGCGTCAGCAGAATTGATGCCAGCGGGCCGATGCTCCGGCCTTTTTTCTGTTTCACTGCACCGTACCCCCTTGCGTTTTTTTCACAGCAAGGCGCACAGTTACCGTCGTGCCCCTGCCTTCTTCGCTTTCGATTTGCAGCTGCGAACCGTGCAGCTGGGCAATGCGCCGGCACACGGAAAGCCCCATGCCGCTGCCGCCGCCTGCGCGCGCACGCGATTTATCCACCATATAAAACGGTTCCGTCACACGCTGCAGTGCCTGCGCCGGAATGCCGATGCCCGTATCCTGCACAAAAATGTTCACAGCGTCTTCAGATTCTTTCTGCCAGCCGATGTGCACACAGCCGTCCTTCGGCTTTGCCGTCGCCGCATTTTTGATCAGATTATAAAGCAGGTCGATCATCAGCGCGCGCTCCGCGTATACTGTGATGTCCTGCGCATCTGCAAACTCCGCTTTTACCGGGCGTATCACAGGCTCGATCGAGTGCTGTGTCTGCGCAAACAGCTCCGAAAGGCGCACCGCAGTCAGCTGCGGTGCTTCATCGCGCAGACCCAGCAGCTTGAGCAGGTTTTCGGAAAGTGCCTCCACCCGTTTTGCCTCGCTGAAAATATAGCCTGCCGCCCGATGCTGCAGCTCCGGTTCGCACTGCATGCTGCGCAGCGTATCCGCATAGCCGATCACCGTTGTCATCGGCGTTTTCAGCTCATGCGTGAACGCGCCCATGAAATCCTCGCGCTGCTGCACGGAAAGCTCTAAGGCATCCACCTTTTCCTGCACGGCCTGCGCCATGGAATCGAAGCTTTCGCTCAGAACGCCGATCTCATCATTCGTTTCCAAACTGGTGCGCTCATCATATGCGCCGGATGCAATGCTGCGGCTCGCCTGCGTCAGACGCACCAGCGGCTTTGTCAGCCGCCGTGCCAGCAGCGCGATCACAACCCCCGCAAACACCAGCACCACAAACTCCATTTCACAAAAACGCCACAGTGCCCTGCCGCGCGCATCGAACACATTCGTGACATCATGCGCTGTCAGCAGCAGGATCGGCGGCGCCGATCGTGTGCGGATCTGTGTTTCCAGCAGCAGATAGGTCGCTTTATCCACGCGCCGGATGCGGTACGTTTCATTGCTGCCGGACGGAGCTTCCTGCCAGGGGAAGGAATTATACAGCGTGCGCACGGTCATTTCGATCCGGCCTGCCTTGTCGTCCACTTGTTCTGCGGCAACACGATAGAGGGCAACCGGGTTTTCCCCGGTGTATTCTGTCAGCCGCCTGCCGTAATCCGCAAAATACTCCTCTGTCACCGGATCCCCGCGCGCCGCAAGATCCATAATATCCGATTCAATCACATAGCAGTACAGCAGATGCTGGGATTCGGCCTGTGCCGCCGCTTGCTGCAAAGCATCATCAAAATTGCCTTGCAGCACCACCGCGCCGCCGACCGAAAGCGCAAGCGCCAGAACAAACAGCATCGACAGCGTCAGCTTTCCTGCAAGCGTCATCTGCCCCTGTTTTGGGCAGCGTCCGCCGTCAAAACGCCTGCCGGGTTCCTTTTCATTTTTCACGGTTTTGCCTCCGCTTCCAAAAGATAGCCTACCTTGTAAACGGTTTTGATGTGATCCTGCCAGCCCAGCTTCTTGCGCAGACGCTGGATGTGAAGATCCAGCGTGCGCGTTCCGTCCTCCATTTCGCCGCCCCACACGCGTTCAAACAGCACATCGCGATACAATGCCGCCCCGCGGTTGCGCAGCAGCTGTTCCAGCAGATCGAACTCCAGCGGCGTCAGCTGGATGTGCCGCCCCTGCTTTGTTACACTGCGCGCCAGCGTATCCACGGTAACATCCCATGCCCGGAACACCATACCGCCGTGGCCGGAGCGCCGCAGCACGCTTTCAACGCGCGCTGTCAGCTCTGCCACCTCAAACGGCTTTACAATGTAATCATCTGCCCCCATATTCAGCCCTTTCACGCGTTCCCCCAGCGTCCCCTTGGCGGTGATAAAGATCACCGGAGTATTCATCGGACGCAGATACTGCAGCAGCTCATAGCCATCCAAGCCCGGCAGCATGATATCCAAAAGCACCAGATCATAATCGTTCTCTTCGATTCGATCCGCCGCTGCAAGGCCATCGTTTACACTTTCGCAATGATATCCCGCGCGCGTCAGGCTCATTTCGATCAGCTGCGCAATGGGTACTTCATCCTCTACAATCAAAATGCGGTTCATTATGCATCGACCCTTTCCTGTTTGTATCATATCGAAAAGTTGTATCCGTTTTGTTTCCGCCGCATAAAAAGAGCGCCGAAGCACAAAAGCCCGCAGGCTTATGCACTTCGGCGCCGCTGTAAATTCATTTAAAAAGCAACGATGATCCCGCCATTGCAGGCATACACCGAAGAAAGGCCGCTTGTCGGCACCAGGATCACTTCCCGGATCGCCGCACACTTTTCCAGAAAATCCTTTTTCAGCGTCATGGCGCGCTGCGGACAGTTGCAGTAGCTCATAACCAGCGTCAGGCTCTTTGCCATGGCATCCTTTGTGCTTTCTGCCACCAATTCCACCAGGCGATGCATCGCATTCTGGGTGCCGCGCACTTTTTCCAGCGCAACAATGCTGCCGTGTCCATCCTCGCCCATGATCGGGCGCATGGCCAGCACGCCGCCCAGCAGCCCTGCCACCTTGGAGATCCGGCCGTTTTTCACAAGATTGGAAAGATCCTCCAGCACAAAGCGGGTGCGCAGCCCGGCAATGAACGATGTGATCTCGCTTACGATTTCTTCAAACTTCCTGCCGCCGTCGATCCGGTCGCGCAGCTTCAGCGCAATCAGCGTTTGCCCCGCCGCCGCGCTTTCGGAATCGAACACATGGATTTTCTTTTCCGGATATTTTTCCAGCACCATTTCACGCGCAACACAAGCCGAATTGTAGCTGCCGGAAAGCTTTGAGGAAAGCGTAACCACAAAACTGTCGCCCGCCTGTTCCATAAGCGCGGCATATTCTTCCGGCGACGGACATGCCGTGACCGGCGGCTGCTTATTCGCTTTCATATCGGCAAGCAGTTCTTTCACATCGATCGCTTCATTGTCGATATAATGCTTTGTTCCGATATCGATTTTCAGACTCGCCACCGAAACATGCAGCAGATTGCGCAGTGCCGGCGTCATATCACAGCAGCTGTCTACGATGATCTGAATACTCATCCCGTTTTCCTCCCTCGGCCTATTGATCCATGTATGTATTATTGTATCTTTTTATGTTCCAAAAGTCAATTAAAAGTAAATCACTTGTATTCATCGCCAAAATTTGATAAAATTCCCTTATATGACGCGTATGTTTCGCATCGACAGGTTGTTTTTATGAGGAGTGTTTCAGTATGAAAAGTGATATCCAGATTGCTCAGGAAGCCACCCCCAGGCTCATCACGGAAGTAGCTTCAGATCTTGGCATTGCCCCGGAACAGGTCATTGCGTATGGCAGATACAAAGCCAAAATCGATCACCGCATCATCCGCAGCAAGGCCGATAAAAAAGACGCCCAGGTTATTTTGGTAACGGCAATCAACCCCACCCCGGCCGGTGAAGGCAAAACGACAACCAGTGTCGGGCTTGCCGATGCACTGCACCGCATGGGCAAGCGGGCGATCCTTGCGCTGCGCGAGCCAAGCCTTGGCCCTGTATTCGGCATGAAGGGCGGCGCAGCAGGCGGCGGGTATGCACAGGTGATCCCCATGGAGGATATCAACCTTCACTTCACCGGCGATCTGCACGCGATCGGCACGGCAAACAATCTGCTTGCTGCCATGATCGACAATCACATTCATCAGGGGAATGCACTGGGCATCGACCCGCGCCGCATCACATGGAAGCGCTGCATGGATATGAACGACCGTCAGCTGCGGTATATCACCGATGGTCTGGGCGGACGCATCAACGGCACCCCGCGTGAGGATGGCTTTGACATCACCGTTGCAAGCGAGGTTATGGCTGTATTCTGCCTTGCAACCGATCTTGCCGATCTCAAGCAGCGTTTATCGCGCATCGTGGTGGCCTACACCTATACCGGCGCGCCTGTCACCGCCGGTGAAATCGGTGCTGCCGGGGCAATGACAGCCCTTTTGAAAGATGCTTTCGATCCGAACCTTGTGCAGACACTGGAGCACACCCCCGCGCTGGTTCACGGCGGGCCGTTTGCCAACATTGCGCATGGCTGCAATAGCGTGATCGCCACCACTCTGGGCATGAAGCTTGCCGATTACGTCATTACCGAAGCGGGCTTCGGCGCAGATCTCGGCGCAGAAAAGTTCTATGATCTGCCCTGCCGTTTTGCGGGCATTGAACCGTCCGCCGTTGTCATTGTCGCAACGGTTCGCGCACTCAAGCACCACGGCGGCTGCCCGAAAGCCGAACTGGGCACGCCCAATCTGGAATATCTGAAGCAGGGCAGCGCAAACCTTGTGCGCCATATCGAAAATATGAAGCGGTTCGGCTCCCCGGTGTGCGTTGCGATCAACGCCTTCCCCACCGACAGTGCCGAAGAACAGCAGTACCTGCGCGAATTGTGTGAATCGCTCGGCGTGCCCTGCGCATTGAGCGAAGTGTTCGCCAAGGGCGGCGAAGGCGGCCTTGAACTTGCGGAAAAGGTTCTCGGCATCCTGCAGCCCAGCCCGGTACAGTACGCCTATGAAGCCGATGCCCCGATTGCCGAAAAGATCGACGCCGTGTGCAAGAATATTTACCGCGCCAAAAACGTCACTTTTTCTGCCGCGGCAAAAAAACAGCTCAAGGAGCTGGATGCAAACGGATTCGGTCATCTGCCGATCTGCATTGCGAAGACGCAGTACAGCTTTTCGGATGATGCTTCCCTGCTTGCAGCACCCGCTGATTTCACCATGACCGTGCGGGAACTGCGCCTTTCCGCCGGCGCGGGATTTGTGGTCGTCGTTATGGGCAGCATCATGACGATGCCGGGTCTTCCCAAAGCACCGGCTGCCTTGAATATCGATGTCGATGAAAACGGCGTCATCAGCGGATTGTTCTGATGCCCCCTTCGGCCTGCCGCATTGCCGGAACAATATCAAAAGCCCCCAAAATCGGGGGCTTTTTTTGTTATGCCGCATACGGGTTCTGCCTTGCGGTATGCCAAGCTTTGGCGCGGGGGGCTTTTAAACCAAAAACGGCAGGGAGGGGCGACCTCACTGCCGTTTTTTTAAATTTCAGGATAGCGGTCAAGCGGATTCTCCAGCATGCATCGCACGGTTACGCGCGCTTTTCCGCTGTATGTACAGGTAAACAGCGTCAAATCATACCGGCTGTCCGTCATTTTTTCAACATCCGCTGCATCCATTGTGAAAATCTCTTCCACCCGATACCGATATTCGCGTCCCGCTGCATTCGTCAGCAGGATCTGTGCACCCGGATGCAGGCTTGTCAGCCGACCGAAATGGCACTCGTAATTATGCGCAAGGATCACTAAGCCGCCGCTTTCGATGCTTCCGGCATAAACGCATGGGGTTTCTTTCAGCTTGGGATAGCTCCATTCCGATTGCACCGGAAGCTCCAGCCCCAATTCAGGAACGTTCAATATCCCAAAATATTCTGCCGCAGTCTCTTTCGGCAGTTCCTGCTGGCCGGATTGCTGGTTTTCGCCGCCGGCACTTTGCTGCATTTGCTCGCGCAGCTGCCGCAGCGCCAAATCGCTTGCCTTGCTTGCCGCCTGTTCGGATGCTCTGTTATAGCCGTACAGCAGCACACTGCCCGCCAGCAGCAAAGCGCCCAGCGCCATAAAAAGCAGCCCGATCCGCTTATTGCGCTTCATCTTGTTTTCCATGCCGGTATGTCCGAATCCCGATGCCCATGCAAGTCAGCCCCGCCATAAGCAAAACCGGTATCGGCCATTGCACCACCCCGGTTTGGGGCAGCAAGGCATCCGGTTCGTTCGGTTTTGGCTCCACCGGATGCTCCGGGTTCCGTTCCCACTTGGGCACAACCACTGCCGTATTTTCCCAGCGATCCCCCGCATGCTGGTAGCGGGGCAGATACACCAAGGCGGGCAGCATTTCCCAATCCTTCGCTGCCCCGTCTTGCCACTTGAGCAGCACATAAACGCCCGAATTCAAGTCACGAAAGTGGATCATGCCGTCCGATCCGGCTTTTTTCAGCTGGATCGGGGCAGCCGCCCCGCTTTGCGGATTTTCTTCCGGCTGCTGCAGGCGCGGGCAAAGCTTATCCAGCAGCATTGGCAGCGTTTCTTGCGTTATCCCATCAAATTCCAGATCGGCAAACGCTTCCATAGGCTTCATATGCAGGTTTCCGTCGGCATCCAGCTGCCCTTGTGCTACATGATACAGGGCGATCTGTGCATCCGACACCGGCTGGACATCCGAAGCCTGCACATCCACATCGATCGCGAACTCGTTGGAATCCAGATCCACCGCCGCCGCCTTCAATGCCAATACCGGCAGCAGCAGCATTACCGCAAGCAGCACGGTGAAGCGTTTTTTTCGTCTGTAAGCCCTTCGGCTTATGTGTTTTTCCGTTATATCCGCCTGCACTTATCCAACCTCGCTTTCTTTCATCCCATTTTATTGTTTTTTGCCTGTTTTCGATCCCGCAGGCACAGCGCCGCAGCAAACACCAAAACCAGCACCGTTGCGATTCCCAGAATTACCACCATGTTATCCACCAAAATGGCATCCGCCGGAACATGGAGCGCCGCGGCAGGTCGGCTGCCGTTTTCCACCCGATGCCCCCGAACCAGCATGCGGTGTGTGTTGATGCCGTAGGGGGTGCAGGTGACCAAGGTGCAGTAATCCTGTCCCGGCTCGATCGCAAGCTCGGTAAGATCCTGCGGCTCCACGATGCGGATCTGGTCGATGCGGTAGGTAAGCGTTTCATTCAGCACATGCAGCACAAACTCATCGCCTTCCACCAGCTGATCCAGATGCGTAAACAGCTGTGCCGAAGGCAGGCCGCGGTGCCCTGTGATGACAGAATGGGTGCCTGCCCCGCCGATCGGAAGGGATGCACCGGGCATCGTGCCCGCACCCACACGCAATACCGCAGAGCTGTCGCCCAGATAAATGGGCAGCGTAACCTGAATGGGGTCGATTTCAATATACCCCACCGCACCGCCGGTCGAGCCAAGCATATGCAGATACTGTTCGCGTTCTTCCGGCTCCATAACAAAGCGATTGGGGGCTGCGGTAAGGCGTTCGTTATATGCCTGTGCCTGCGCCATGATTTCATCGTAGGTGCTGGTATCCAGTTCGTCCAGATGTTCTTTATAGGCTGCGATCGCCTGCGATTGATTTCGGGAATTGATGTAATTGCTTACGGTGGGATACAGCAGCACGCAGATTCCGGCTGAGAAAAGAAGCATAATGAGAATGGTAGACAAATGTTTTTTCATGCGTCCCTCCCATGCTGCTGTGCGTGGTGTTCCGCACTTTGTGCATACGGCATTGTTTGTGTGAAAATCAATGTGCCGTGCGCTTTTTTACGATCAGCACAGCGGCTGCCAGCAGCAGCACTGTGCCAACCACATAAAACACCGTTGTGCCGATGCCGCCGGTAGAAGGCAGCAATGCGCCGGTCTTGTTTATGATTTCGATTTCTATGCCTTTATTATCTTTATCGTTCACCCGGATCGTCGGGGTAATGCGTTGTCCGTTCATATCAAACGGACGCTTGGTATCAGGGGCCACATTTTCCTTGATCTCGATTTTCACCGGATTGAGCAGCTTATTATAGCCTTCGGGTGCCGATTCTTCCTTCAGATAATATGTACCTGCGGCAAGGCCTGTGATGGCTGCCGTACCGGCGGTGATCTCCTCTACGCTTCCCACTTCCTGCGCTTCTGCCAGGCGGTACTCATTCTCTTTTTTGATAAACTTCATTGCGGGGCCCGTGCAATGCTCGTCATTATAAAGTTTGAACACGGCACCTTCAAGCGGATCTTTTCCGTCGGTCTTTTTCACAGTGAATTCATAGTTTGCAACCTTCACTGTGATTTCCGGCGTTTTTCCATCCGGCTCTGAAAGGCCGGGGTTTGAATAATACTGCATGCTGACCGTATTTTCCATGCTGACGGTCTTTTTTGCAACGGATTCATATGCCAGAATAAACTGCGTACCGGATTCTTGCTTCTTCAGCGTTTCCGCCCTCAGCGTGATTGTCAGCGTATTCTTTCCTTCCGATGTGTTCTCCTGATAGTTTACGGTGTAATCGATGTCTTTTTGCAGCTGCTGCCCATTCACAGTAATTGCAACGGTATCTATTTTCAGTTCCAGCCCGGTCATAACGTCCGTGATGATATAATCGCCCCAAATATAACCGCCGCGTGTGATCTTGAGCTTATAGCCCACCGTGTCTCCGTATGCCGCATTCGTTTTATTTGCGCTTTTTTCAATTTGGGGGTCGATGTTTTTTTCAACCATTTCGGCCGAAGAATCTGTGCTGTCCAATGCCTGCAATGCCCCTGCACTCGTGGTTACCAGATAATATCCCAAAGGCAGATTGGAAAAGGTGAGTTTCGGTGCCGTGCCTACCGGGTCATAGGTTGTAACTCCTCCGTTTTGTTCTGCATATTTCTTTGCTTTATCTGCCAAATCCTGCAATTTTTCTGCAGAGCTGTTATTGAGTGTTACCGTTCCGGTTTCCGGGTCGATCGTAACAAAAGACGCCCCTTCGCCGGTTGTAAAAAAGTCATTCCACTCTGCATTGACCGTATAGCCGTAATGCTCCCCGTCATGGGTCAGATCGAACAGGCGGTACGCCTTATACGCGTTTCCTTCTAATGCGTTTTTCACTGTGATCGATCCGTTTCCCGCTGCTTTCGTTTCCTCTGCGGCAAATGCCGGCACGATCAAAAGCAGCGACAGAAGGATTGCCAGCACCATGCTGAGCTGTGTTTTAAATTTTCGCGACATGGAAAATCTCCTTTACTCTGTGTTTTTTAAAAATGTGCGTGCTGTTTCGCACTTTGTTTCTTTTTATGCTGCTGCCAGCACAGCAAACCCGCTGTGCCCAGCAGCAAGGCACCTGCCAGCATATACGGCAGTATTCCCCTGCCGCCGGTTTCCGGCAGTGCCACCCCGGTCATATTCCGGCATAGGATCTCATACGGGGCACCGGTCGTATAACCCAGCTCCACCGTTGTGCGATCCCCGGGAACGGCGTTCATGGATACCACATATCCGTCATGCTCCAGCTCCTGTACGATCACACGCCCCTTTACCGGAAGGCCGGTAAGCAGCAGCGTATCCCCATGCTTCAGCGTCGTATCGGCACTTAATTTGCCGTCTTGCTGCGCAAAGTTCAGCGCAACTGCCTCGCTTTGCCCATTGGCATGCGTTATAACCGCAGACAGCTCCTGCTGCGGAACGGCATCGGCTGTTTCGAGCGTGATGCGGAAAGAAAAATCCCGTTCCCGATCCGATTGCAGCGGTTCGCCATTGGGCGAATCGGTTCGCACGACCTGCTTTTTCAGCGAAAGCGCGCTGCCCGCGTGCAGATTGCTTTGATTCAGGCATAGCAGCTTCACCACGCGGCTTGCATCGATTGGTGATGTCACGACCCCTTCCGCGCCCTGCACCGGGGCTTTGCCTTCCTCTTGGAATGAAACCGTGTAATGTCCGTTCTGCTCCGGCTCAAACAATTCCTGCACGCGCAGAGTTTTTCCGGTGGGCAGACCCTCGATCACCACGATTTCGCCGGGATAAAGCAGAAGCTCCGCTTCATAATTTTCGCCGCGGGTCCCCGGTGTCCCGTCTTTCGGGCGGAACACGATCGTTTCCTTGTGTCCGAAGGAGGGCGAATCGGGATACGCCCCTTCCGGGTAGCCGTAATACGTTGCCTTCAAGGCAAGCTGTTCTTGATATCCCCCGGATGCCGCATCGGTGGCATAATCCTCGATCCGCAGCTGAAAGCGGAACCGGGTGTCCGGCGGGATGACCCCCTGCGTCTGCTTTTGCAGCACAAAGGAGCCATTGGGCATCAGGATCGGGTCGCCTGTGTTATAAATGGTGATATCATGCCTGCTGCCCGCCGCAATGCCGCTTTTATTCTGGATGCCGATCGGTTTTCCGCTGTTGTACAAATCGATTGTTTCCAGCTGTTCCCCGGGGGTGGTGCTGCTGCCTTCATAAACGGTAGTGTACACCGCCGATTCTTCGGGCGAAAGCAGCTCCCTGACGCGATACCGCGTACCGGGCAGCAGATGCAGATGAAGGGTCTGATCGTTTCGAATGGGAATCATCCCGTTTGCCGATCGATCCAAATAAAGCTTGGTGTCCTCCTGCGGTGTTTCACCGGGATTCAGCACCCAGTATTGTGATTCGGCCGGAAGCGGGAGCCATTGATTATTCTTTTCATCCAAAAGCTCTACCCGGATCGGGAACGCTTCGCCGGGGATCGGCGTAATCCCGTCACTGTAATGCGCCTTTTTTGTGATATACAGTTCACCCGGTGCCCCAAGATCGTTTTCAAAATCGATCCAGTTGAATTCGTTATGCAATCCGGTCGTTATAACCGCATGAGCCACCGTTTCCCCAGGGGTATCGGTTTGGTATTGTTCTATTTGCGTTTTTGTCTTGTCCGTGTGGTACTGCACCCTGGGGAAATTCGGCCAGCCGGTGGAATCGTACAGCGGCGGTGTGATTTTACGCTCTTTCCCGCCCTCTCCCGGAACGATCAAGCAGGTATCGGGATCTTCCTCCTTACCGCTCCACGCGGTGATCTTGGGCAGTGCCGTGCCAGCGGGGAAGATCTCGCTGACATGGATCTTCAAGTCACTCAAATCGCCTACCCCGGCGTTTTTCAAATCAATATCACCGGAAAAATACGCACGTTCGCCCGGGCGCAGCCAAAAGCGTCCGTTTTCATCGGTTCTGCCCGCGCCTACGGTAACAGCACCGGTAACCGGGTGGGATTTCGGCGTCCATTTCGTGATCTGAAATGTGGCATTTGCCAAGGGCTGCCTTGTCCTGCCGTTTTCATTTTCCACCTCTACCTGGAACTGATACCACATATGGTTCGCCGCAGCCCCGGCCAGTGCTTCCGGAACGCGCTTGCCGATCACCATAGCGTGTTCTACCGGCACAAGGTTGAAGCGGATTTCACAGTTGGATTCCGATTTGCCGCGTTCCAAATAGAAAAACTTGATATTGTGCTGCGTGAATTTACCGTATCCGGCTCTTTCACGCGCCATTTTCAGTTCATCCTCGGTCAGGCTGTTGGGATTTTCGATGCCATAGATGTTGGGCTGCCGCCAGCCGCTGTTCGGGGAAGGCGGCGCATTCGTAACGACCTCGCCGGTGCGGAAGTTGATGCTTCCGCCGTAGCGTCCGTGGATGCCGCCCAGATCGAGCGCGAGCTTTCCGTCCAAAAACACCCACACATCATCGTCGCCGTTAAATTCGAAGATCATATCACGCAGACCCGTATGCGCACCCGAAGCATCGGGGATCTGCCCGCCGGGCGGCATGGCGAAGTCGGTTTCCATAGTCATGCCGAAGTGATAGTTTTTCTGCTGGGATTCATTCGCTTGATTTGCCTGTTCATAGGTATTGAACGGCATGAATTTTGCAATGTTTGTGCCGGGGCGTACCGGCTGCTCATACACCGCAAAGCTGCCGCCATTGGTATGCGTTTCTGTATGCCCGCCGCCTTCGGCATTCGGGTCCATGATCGTGGCAAAGTTCTTCATGGAATCGTAGTAATAGTATCCGTCCTTATCCCGCTGGAACAGCCCGTCCAGATTGGTATGCACATGCTTTACTTCGCCTGTG
>JAHHSK010000038.1 GCA_020025255.1 Ruthenibacterium sp.
ACCGTCCTTTTTATCTGCACCGCAGTCAAATTCCTTTTTCGATCTCCCCGGCCTTCTGCAATGTCCATTTGGCAATGCCCGGGCCGATCAGCTCATAAATAAGCGTGCCGCAAAGCACCACCGCACGGATCACCTGCGCATACTGCGGGACGACCTGCTGTGCCACAACGGTAAGGCCGATTGCGACACCCGCCTGCGGGATCAGTGCCGGCCCCAGCCAGCGGCGCACATTGGAATCCGTTTTCATGATATACGCACCGAACCATGCACCGCACATTTTTCCGATCACGCGCACTACCACATACACCACGCCTACCAAACCGATTGCAGGCAGGATCGAAAGATTCAGCCCTGCGCCCGACAGCACGAAAAACATCATAAAGACCGGCGGGGTGATGTCATCGCACAGCGACATGATCTCGCTGGAATTTTTACACAGATTTGCAAAAACAGCCCCCATTGCCATTGTCATCAAAAGAGCCGACACATGCATCCGGTTTGCCGCCGCAGCCGTAAACAGCACCATGGCGATCGTAAGCACCATGCGGTTGGAACGCGTGCGGAACAGACGCAGCAGCAGCGTAAACACCGCGCCGATTGCCCCGCCGGCCGCCAGCGCAGCTGCGATTTCCAGCAGCGGCTTGAGGATACTGAAAAGCAGCGATACCTTGGTTGTGCTTGTCAGCGTCTGCGCAATCGCTACCGAAATGCCGAAAGCGATCAGCGCGGTAGCGTCATCTATGGCAACCACGCTCATCAGCGTTTCAGTCACCGGGCCGCGTGCACGGTACTGCTTGATGACCATGATCGTCGCCGCCGGTGCCGTTGCCGCAGCAATCGCACCGAGCACCAGCGAAAACGGCAGAGACTGCCCTGCGCAAAGCAAACCGATCGTTACAAACACCACAGCTGCAAGGCTTTCACAGGCCGCAATCACAATCGGCGTCATTCCAACGCGTTTGAAATAATCCAGTTTGAATTCGCTGCCAATCGAAAATGCAATAAAACCAAGCGCCACATCCGATACCAGCGCAAGCTGTGCCACCGCATCGGCCGTAAGGAGCCCCAGCACCGACGGGCCGATGATCAGCCCGCCGATCAGATATCCTGTCACATCCGGCAGCTTAAAATAGCGAATGATCTTTGCAAACAAAAGCCCGCTGAACAGCAGCAGTGCAAAGCTCATCAAAACATCCAGTTCCATTCTTCATTACCCCATATCATTCAAAGGTGCCGCGCCCTCACTGAATGCCTTTCACAAAATCCACCGGAATCGTAAACAGGATGCCGCTGTTGGGCTCATCAAAGCTTCCGGCAACCGATTCAATGATCTTTACCGTGCGTTCCACATCCTCATCCTTTAAAACCATAAATACCGTGCGGTTTTCTTCCCGATCCGGCTCCATCATAGCCCGAAGCGAGCCCAAAAAAGACCCGTCATAATATTGATCCAGCGTCATCGCCATGCCCCGGCTGGAAAGCACGGTGGCACCGCGCAGCCCTTCGTGTTCCAGCTTATTCAGAACCGGCTCCAGTTTTTCTACGCGGTTCAGTACAAAAAACAGCATTTTCATGATAACTTTCTCCTTTCTTTTTTCCAATCAAAGCCACAACCCAGTATAGCACTCTGCCGTATGAAAAAAAAGAGTTGTCCGCAGATATTTGATAAAAACAGCGCCGCGGGGCGATTTTGCCCGCGGCGCTGTCCTTTTTATGCACTGTTTATTTGATGTAAATGTGACGCGGCAAACCGTCCACATAGATCGGGGTCAGCTCTGCCTGAATCAGAGGCCGCGCATAGGTCAAAAAGCTGTCCGTCACGCCGAATCCATCTGCCGTGATCCATTGCGCCGGAACCTTTTTTTCATAATTTGCAATCGAATGGATATCCGAAAGCTCGGTCGTGCACTGATACGGATAATCCGACAGCCGGCGGAAGCCCACCATTTGCCCGGTGCGGCCTTCATAAGCTGCGGTTACCGCCGCACCGCCGGCACGATATGCCTCGGTGATATCCACCCGGCTGGTCACATGGCTGCTGCAGCGCTGCAGCGTAGAAAGCTCAATCCCGCGCGCTTTGATGCCCAAACGACGCGAAATCTCGTTTGCCAGGAACCGGCCGGTTCCTGTCAGGATCCGATGCCCGAACGCATCCTCATTGCCCAGATTTTCCGCCAGTTCGCACACATAGCGTCCATTTGCAAGATGGATCCCTTCCGAAACAGCGATCACCGTTGCCGGTTTTTCTCTTTGCAGTTCTTCCACCCGTGCCATAAAACGATCCAGATCAAAAATCGTTTCCGGCAGGCAGATCATATCCACGCCCTCACAGTCTTCTGCCTTGGCAAGCGCAGCGGCTCCGGTAAGCCAGCCCGCATTGCGCCCCATGATTTCCACAACGGTCACGTTGCGCATGCCATACACAAGGCTGTCCCGCGTCAGCTCTTTCATTACCGTGCCGATATACTTTGCCGCCGAACCATAGCCCGGGGTGTGATCCGTACCGGTCAGATCATTGTCGATCGTTTTCGGCACGCCGATGAAACGGATGTCGCTGCCAACCGATGCCGCATAATCCGAAAGCTTTGCGATCGTATCCATGCTGTCATTGCCGCCGATGTAGAAAAAGCTTCCGATATCCAGCTTTTTCAGTATGGCAAAGAGCCGTTCAAAGGTTTCCGGCTCTTTTGCCGGATCGGGCAGCTTATACCGGCACGAGCCAAGATACGAAGACGGAGTGCGCTTGAGCACTTCAATATCAAGCTGATCGCGCAGGGTTTGGGAAAGATCGACATATTGTTCATCCAAAAGACCTTTTACGCCATAGCGCATCCCGTATACTGTCTGCGCGCCGCAGCTTTTTGCTGTTTGGAATACACCCGCAAGACTGGAATTGATGACAGCAGTCGGCCCGCCGCTCTGTCCGACGATCGCATTTTTACCCATGTTTTTCTCCTTTTTTCTGCGCTTTGTCAGCAAAGCAAAACGCAGGCGTTGTTTTCCGTTCCGCACTGGATGTCCGTTCCGGTTTTTTATTTAGTATAGCACGCCGCCGCAAGATTCGACAACGGGATTTTCGTCTTTTCCGTTTGCGTTTGAATATTTCCTGCTTTTTTGCACATAGTATCGTCGAGGTGAGAATACAATGAGTATATTAAGCGATTTTTATAACAAAAATGCTCCTGATAAACCCAATGAAGTCCACGATCTTCCCGCAGATCCGCAAATTCGGTCGGATACGGTCGATCCCGATACCGGATCGGCACATTTCCCGATCCTGCACGGTGCCAATGTTTTTGTATCGCCCGATGCCTGCGGTATGCGAATGCCGGATCTTGCCTATGCCCCGGATGCACAAAACATGCCGATCCCCGATTTTCCGGGCACCCCGGATGCGTACGACGTGCCGATCCCCGATTTCCCGGATTTTGACAAGGAAAAGCCAAGCCGTGTCTGCCCGCCCAACCGTTCGAATGCATGCGGCACATGGGAAACCCTGACCCCCGATGCCCGCCGCCGGATGCATTCTCTAAAGGAAAGGCAGCTGCATCCCGCTTTATACTATACGCCGGATCAGACGATCCCTTCGGATTCCGGTGTGTGGGAAAGCCGCCGCACGGTCGATGAAAAGCTGAATGTCCGTGAAGAATTCCCATACGGCTGAACGCATCGTTGCAGCGCACTTTTCTGACAGAATAAGCCCATGCCCTGCCGCGCGGCAGAGCATGGGCTTATTTTCAGGCGAAAACAATTTCGGGATCCGGCCTTGTACTTAGAAGCTCACTGCTTGGTTGAGCGAGCGTATTCTCTATCGTTCTTTTCCGCAAGCAAGCCCATGCCGCAGCTGCAAAAATGCAAAGGCGGCCATTCGTCTCGTTGTGCTTTATTCCGTCGGAAAGCCCTGCCCGCGCATAAAGGAAAGGCTTTCCTGCATGCAGACGAAGGCATCCTTTTCCCAGCGTTCCTGCTCCGTGAGCACCCACGGGACCGCAGTTTCTTTACAGCAGCGCACCGCGCCGGACCAATCTGTCTGCCCCTGTCCTACCGGGACGAGTGTTTCGGTTCCGTCCTCTTTCACAATGTAATCTTTGAAATGGACAAAATCGATACGCCCTTCAAAACGGTGCAGAACTTCTTCGGCAGGCAGTCCGGCATGTGCGGTATGGTAAAGATCTAACCCCAGCGTCACATTCGCCGGTGTGTTTTCCAGCAGCAGATCCACATAGGAAAATTTCGGTTCTTTTTCATCCACCGGCGCCCATTCCCTTGCGTGCGGGTGGAACGCAAGCGTCATGCCGCGCTGTTCCAGTTCCCGCGCCATAGGAAGGATCTCCTGCGCGAAATCCAGAACCCGATCCCGGCAAAGCGGCGGCGCGGGGATGCGGCTGATGCATACACTGCGGCTTTCGCACAATTCATTCAGCCGCACGATCCGTGCAAAATCCGCGCGCACATTCTGGTAAAAATCCTGCGTGCCGATGCACACAAGGCCGGAATCCTTTACCGCCTGTGCAACAAGCTCCGGTTCAAACTGCGGATTCCACCACTGCATTTGCACAAAGCGGTACCCCATTGCATAAAGCCGCTTGAGTGTTTCACGCAGAGAATCCGGTGTCTGCATAAACGTGCGAAGGCTCGATGCCTGCACCCCGACGATCGTTTTTTCTGCCATGGTATCCTACCCTTTCTGTTTATTTATTTGCTGTGTCCAGTGTAATCCTGTGCAGCGTGCAAAGTCAAGTGAAGCAATCGGCTGAAATGTAAATTTTTTGTGGTCAAGCAACCCGAAAAATGGTATAATATCAGTAAGCATGTGCGGGATGCAGCTGCGCCGGCAGCAAAGGCAGATACCCGCACAGGGATCAGGAAAAGAGCGTACAGCTGCTTTTTGCAAAATCAAAAGCATAGGAGTGACTATATGGGCGAATATATCATTGAGATGTGCAATATCACCAAAGAGTTTCCGGGCATCATCGCAAACGATAACGTGACATTGCAGCTCAAAAAAGGCGAGATCCATGCCCTGCTGGGTGAAAACGGCGCAGGCAAATCCACGCTGATGAGCGTTCTGTTCGGGATGTATCAGCCGGAGCAGGGTGTGATCAAAAAAAACGGCGAAGTGGTGAAGATCACCGATCCGAACGAAGCGAACCATTTGGGTATCGGAATGGTGCACCAGCATTTCAAGCTGGTTCATAATTTTACTGTGCTGGAAAACATCATTCTGGGTGTGGAAACCACAAAGCATGGTTTTTTGAAAATGGATTCGGCGCGCAAAAAGGTCATGGCACTTTCCGAACGCTATGGCCTGAGCATTGATCCCGATGCGTATATTTCGGATATCACGGTTGGGATGCAGCAGCGTGTGGAAATCCTGAAAATGCTGTACCGTGAAAACGAGATCCTGATTTTCGATGAGCCCACCGCTGTTCTGACGCCTCAGGAAATCGAAGAGCTGATGAAAATCATGCAGGAGCTTGTCCGTGAAGGCAAAAGCATCCTGTTCATTACGCATAAGCTCAACGAAATCAAGGCAGTTGCCAACCGCTGCACCGTGCTTCGCAAGGGCAAGTACATCGGCACCGTGGATGTCGCTTCCACTTCAAAAGAAGAATTGAGCGAGATGATGGTCGGGCGCAAGGTGAACCTCAATGTGGAAAAAAAGGCCGCGCAGCCGGGCGATGTGGTATTTTCTGTGCAGGATCTGTGCGTCAAATCCCACAACTCGAATAAAAACGTCGTCAGCCATGTTGGTTTTGAAGTGCGCAAAGGCGAAATCGTGTGTATTGCAGGCATTGATGGCAACGGCCAGAGCGAGCTTATCTATGCTTTGACCGGCCTTGCAAAGCCCGATTCCGGCACTGTGAAGATGAACGGTCAGGATATCACGCATATGCCGATCCGCAAACGCAATGCGGGCGGGCTGGGGCATGTTCCCGAAGATCGCCACCGTCACGGGCTTGTGCTGGATTACAACCTTGCCTATAACCTTGTGCTGCAAAATTACTTTGAGCCGCGCTTTTGCAAAAACGGCTTTTTGAAGTACGATGCGATTTACCAGTACGCGGACAAGCTGATCGACAGCTTCGATATCCGTTCCGGTCAAGGGGCAAGAACCATTACCCGCAGCATGTCGGGGGGAAACCAGCAAAAGGCGATCATTGCGCGTGAAATCGACCGCAATCCCGATGTTTTGATTGCGGTACAGCCCACGCGCGGTCTTGACGTCGGCGCGATCGAATACATCCACAAGAAAATCGTGGAAGAACGGGATTCGGGCAAAGGGATCCTTCTGGTAAGTTTGGAACTGGATGAAGTGATGCAGCTTTCCGACCGTATCCTTGTAATATACGAGGGCGAGATCGTTGCCGACCTTGATCCCAAAGAAATTACAGTTCAGGAGCTGGGTCTTTATATGGCGGGCTCAAAGAGGAGGAACGTGCAATGAAAAAAACGCAGCCGCACACACGCCTCACGGAAAAGCCCGGCTTTTCCAATTTTATGGCGTCGCTTCTGGCCATTCTCTGTGGCCTTTTGGTTGGGTTTATCGTTCTGCTGGTTGCCAATCCGCAAAAGGCCTTCTGGGGTCTCAGCGCGATTCTGACCGGCGGTTTATCCAACATGAAAAACATCGGGCAGGTGCTGTATGGCGCTACTCCGATCATCCTGACCGGTCTTTCGGTTGGCTTTGCCAATAAAACCGGCCTGTTCAACATCGGTGCATCCGGCCAGTTCATTGTGGGTGCTTATGCCGCGATTTTGGTGGGTGTCAAATGCAGCTTCATTCCCGGCCCGCTGCTGTGGATCGTCTGCCTGCTGGCAGCTATGGCGGCCGGCGGGCTTTGGGGTGTTGTGCCGGGCATACTCAAGGCACTGTGCAACGTGAACGAAGTGATCGCGTGCATCATGATGAACTACATCGGTATGTATGCGGTAAACTTTTTGGTTCAGCTGACGGTATTCGATTCGCTGAAAAACCAATCCATGGCGGTAGCTGCACACGCAAATGCGCCCAAGCTTGGCATGGATCAGATTTTCCGCACCGGCGCGGCCTCTTCCAGTGTCAACGCCGGTATCCTTGTGGCTGTGCTAGCCGGGGTTTTTGTCTATTTCCTGATTGAAAAAACAAAGTTCGGCTATGAGCTGAAGGCCTGCGGGCTGAACCGGGATGCGGCAAAATATGCAGGCATCAATGAAAAGCGCAGCATTGTTCTTTCCATGGTGATTTCCGGTGCGCTGGCCGGTTTGGGCGGCGCATGCCTTTATCTTGCCGGCGCAGGCAAAAGCATCGAAGTGCTGGACGTTCTTGCAGCCGAAGGCTTTGAGGGCATTTCGGTTTCGCTGCTTGGGCTGAATCATCCGCTTGGGATCATTCTTTCCGGTCTTTTGGTCGCATATCTCAATCAAGGCGGCTTCAATATGCAGGTTTACGGGTTTGCGCCCCAGATCATCGATATTATCATTTCCGTCGTGATCTATTTTGCAGCCTTTTCTTTGCTGCTGCGCGGGTTGGTTCAGCGCATGGCAAAACGAAAGGCGGCTCAAACCGCGCAGCCGAACGCAAATGCACAAACCGAGGAAGGGGGCGGTGCCGAATGAATACATGGTACTTTTTGATCCAGCAGACAATGTTCTTTTCGATTCCGCTTTTGATCGTGGCACTGGGCGGAATGTTCAGTGAACGCAGCGGAATCGTCAATATCGCACTGGAAGGCATTATGATCCTGGGTGCTTTTTCGGGCATCCTGTTCATCAATGTGATGCAGACGATGCATGTCGGCATTCACCCGCAGATTTTGATTCTTCTTGCCTGCCTGATCGCAGCAGCCGTCGGTGTGATCGTTTCCATGGCGCACGCCTATGCTGCAATCAACATGAAAGCCGATCAGGTCATCAGCGGTACGGCAATCAATATGTTTGCCCCCGCTTTCGCCATTTTTGTTGCCCGCATCATCCGCGGTGTACAGCAGATCCCGTTCAGCAATACGTTCCGCATCAAGAGCGTGCCGGTTCTGGGGGATATTCCGGTCATCGGGCCGATGTTTTTCCGCAATACGTATATCACGACCTTCTTGGGCTTTGTGATCCTGATCCTCTCCTCGCTTGTGCTGTACAAAACCAGCTTCGGGCTGCGCATGCGTGCCTGCGGGGAGCATCCGCAGGCCGCAGACAGCGTTGGCATCAACGTATATAAAATGCGCTATGCCGGCGTTGCGATTTCCGGTGCGCTGGCCGGTATCGGCGGTTTGGTATTTGTTGTTCCCACCTCCACAAACTTTAACGCATCCGTTGCCGGATACGGCTTCCTTGCGCTGGCGGTTCTGATTTTCGGCCAGTGGCGTCCGAACCGTATTCTGTTTGCCGCATTTTTCTTCGGTTTGATGAAAACGATCGCGTCTGCCTATTCGGGCATTCCGTTCCTTGCCAACCTTGGCATCCCGAACGATATTTATAAAATGATCCCATACATTGCAACCCTGATCGTTTTGGCATTTACCAGTAAAAACTCCATGGCACCGCGCGCAGAGGGCATCCCCTACGACAAGGGCAGCCGCTGAAAACACGCCGGAATAAAAAGATGCGCGATCGGTTTTATCTTTTCGCAGCACAGGGTCAAAACCCTGACCGGATCGCAAAAAAAATCAAGCAAAGCGGCGCAGCTGACGGCTGTGCCGCTTTTGCTTGCAAATAAACCCCAATTCGGAAAAAGGGATGAAATAAAATACGTTCTCATTCATGGGCATGTACCGGGAATGAGAACACCCTGACAGAAAAAAGGCCGATGCGCCTTTTTCCTCCTCGTTATAAAAAAGCACCCCCTTGTGCCGTTCCAAAAGAACGACACAAGGGGGTGCTTTATCGATTGTCTGTTTTTTTGCCGGCTGTGTTCCGGCCTTCCGCGGCATAAAACGACCTTTCCGCCTCCGCTTTTTCCGCGCTTCCAAGTGTTTTTACCGCCTATGGATTACTGATTTTCCTTTGCCTTGATGTATTCATCGATTGCCTTCGCTGCTTTTTTGCCGGCGCCCATGGCAAGGATTACCGTTGCCGCGCCTGTAACGGCGTCACCGCCCGCATAAACCGCGTTGCGCGTCGTCAATCCGTCGTCACCGTTCGTGATGATGCAGCCATGGCGGTTCGTTTCAAGACCCGGCGTGGTGCTTCGGATGAGCGGGTTCGGGCTGGTGCCGATCGACATGATCATACTATCGACTTCCAGTACAAATTCGCTGTCCGGCTTTTCGATCGGACGGCGGCGGCCGCTTGCATCCGGCTCGCCCAGCTCCATTTCAACACAGCGCATGCCGCATACATTGCCTTTTTCATCGCCCAAAACCTCGACCGGATTGGTAAGCGTCTTGAAGATGATGCCTTCCTCTACCGCATGCTCTACTTCTTCCCGCCGCGCCGGCAGCTCTTCCATGCCGCGGCGATATACGATATATACGTTTTCTGCGCCCAGACGCTTTGCACAGCGTGCCGCATCCATAGCCACGTTGCCGCCGCCCACGATCGCCACGTTTTTTGCATGCTGGATCGGGGTCTTGGCTCCTTCCTTGTACGCCTTCATCAAGTTGATGCGCGTAAGGAATTCATTGGCGGAATACACCCCATTCAGGCTTTCGCCCGGAATCCCCATAAAGCGGGGCAAACCGGCACCCGAACCGATAAACACGGCCTCGTTGCCCATATCGAACAGTTCATCAATGGTGATCGTCTTGCCGATGACCACGTTTGTTTCCACGTCAACGCCCAGCTCTTTCAAGCCTTCGATTTCCTGACGTACAATTTCCTTGGGCAGGCGGAATTCGGGGATGCCATAAACCAGCACGCCGCCTGCGGTATGCAGTGCCTCGTATACCGTAACCTTATAGCCCAGCTTTGCAAGATCGCCTGCTGCTGTCAAGCCCGAAGGGCCGGAGCCGATCACCGCGACCTTATGGCCGTTTGCCGGCGGAACGGCTGCCTTTTCGGTACTGTGCGTCCGATGCCAATCGGCAACAAAACGTTCCAGACGCCCGATGCCGACACTTTCTGTCTTGATGCCGCGAACGCATTTGCCTTCGCATTGATTTTCCTGCGGGCACACACGTCCGCATACTGCCGGAAGTGCACTGGAAGCGCTCAGCACCGCGTAGGCACCTTCCATATCTTCCTGTGCAACCTTCTGGATGAAGGCAGGGATATCAATATTCACCGGGCACCCGGCAACGCAGGGATGATTGCGGCAGCCAAGGCAGCGCTGTGCTTCGCTTACAGCCATTTCATAGGTGTAGCCAAGGGCTACCTCGTCAAAGTTTTTATTGCGCACGTCCGGGTCCTGCACCGGCATCGGGCACTTTTTGGGATCCATATTCGGCATGATTATTTGACCTCCTTTTTCAGCAGGTTGCAATGATTCTCTCTTGCATGCTGTTCAAAATCGCGGTACATCGAGCCGCGGTGCATCGCTTCATCAAAATCCACAAGATGTCCGTCAAAATCCGGGCCATCCACACATGCAAATTTTGTTTCACCGCCAACCGTCAAGCGGCAGCCGCCGCACATGCCGGTGCCATCGATCATGATCGGATTCATGGAAACCGTTGTTTTGATATTGTATTGCTTGGTCAGCTGACAAACGAATTTCATCATGACAAGCGGCCCGATCGCAATCACTTCATCATATTCGTTGCCTTCCTCGATCAGCTTGCGCAGCGCATCGGTCACAAGCCCCTGTTCACCCCAGGAGCCATCGTCGGACATTTTTACGACATGCGAAGAAACCGCTTCAAACTCTTTTTCCAAAATCACAAGTTCTTCATTGCGGAAGCCGATGATGCTGTGCACCTGCGCGCCCAGCTCATGCAGGCGTTTCGCGGTGGGATACGCAATGGCGCAGCCTACGCCGCCGCCCACAACAGCCACCTTTTTCAAACCTTCCAGTTTGCTGGGCGTTCCCAGCGGGCCGACAAAATCAACCAGGCTGTCGCCTTCTTCCAAGGCGTTCAGCTCCATGGTTGCCCCGCCAACGATTTGAAAAATGATCGTAACCGTACCGGCCTGCCGATCATAATCCGCCACGGTCAACGGCACGCGTTCGCCATCTTCGGATGCGCGGAAAATGATAAACTGGCCGGGCTGAGCCTTTTTTGCCACCAGCGGAGCCTCAATGACCATTTTCGTCACAGTCGGATTCAGCGGCGTTTTTTCAAGAATTTTGTACATGCTAACGCAGTCCTCCTTATTCTTTCCACCCTTGTGGTGTGGTGGTTCTTCCTTCCTAAAAAAGGCGCAGCCGCTTTTACACGGCTGCGCCATTCGGTTCACAGCGCTTTCATGGGCATTGCCCATTCAGTGCGGTTCGTTATGTTCCAACCTATCCCGCACTGCTCGAAAATCAGAAATCGACTTGTGTATCATAATAGCAGCACTTAAGCAGCTTTTCCATTTCCTCCTGCGTGGGGGTGCGGGGGTTCGATCCGGTGCATGCATCCGAAATTGCATTGGCTGCAATTTCCGGCAGGCGTTCCAGGAACACTTCCTCCGGCACAAAGCCCTGTTCGCAGGGGTAGGAATCGGCACCGTAGTGCTGGATGCACTGCGGGATATTCAGCTTATCATTCATATCGCGCACAAAGCGAACCAGCAGCTGCACCTTTTCATCCTCATTGCTGCCGCCAAGGTGGATGTAATCCGCAATTTCTGCGTATCTCTTCTTCGCTGTTTCGTCCTTTGCATTGAACTGAATGACCTTCGGCAGATACATTGCATTGGCCGCACCATGAATGATATGTGCGCCATAATCCTGAAATGCTGCGCCTGTTTTGTGCGCCATGGAATGTACGATGCCCAAAAGTGCGTTCGAGAACGCCATACCGGCAAGGCACTGTGCATTGTGCATGCTGTCGCGCTTTGCCATATCCCCTTCATAAGAGCCGATCAGATCGCGCTGGATCATCTTGATCGCATGCAGTGCAAGCGGATCGGTGAAATCGCAGTTTGCCGTGGAAACATACGCTTCAATGGCGTGGGTCAGTGCATCCATACCGGTATGCGCAACCAGCTTCTTGGGCATGGTTTCCGCCAATTCGGGATCGACGATCGCAACATCCGGGGTGATTTCAAAGTCTGCAAGCGGGTATTTGATTCCTTTTGCATAATCGGTGATGACCGAAAATGCCGTCACTTCGGTTGCCGTGCCGGAAGTGGAGGAAATGGCGCAGAAGCGGGCTTTCTTGCGCAGCTCGGGCATGCCGAACACCTTGCACATTTCTTCAAATGTAATTTCAGGATATTCATACTTGACCCACATTGCCTTTGCCGCATCGATCGGAGAGCCGCCGCCCATGGCAACGATCCAATCCGGTTCGAACTCACTCATCACCGCCGCGCCCTTCATGACGGTTTCAACAGAAGGATCCGGTTCGATCCCTTCAATGATCTTCACTTCCATGCCGGCCTGTTCCAAATAGCCGACTGCGCGATCCAAAAAGCCGAACCGCTTCATGCTGCCGCCGCCGATGCACACAACAGCCTTTTTTCCCTTCAGGTTTGCAAGCTCTGCGAGTGTACCCTTGCCATGATACAAATCACGCGGTAAAGTAAAACGTCCCATGTTGAAAAACCTCCATTTTACACTGCTTTGCAGCATAAATTATTTTGTGTCTGTACAACGCTTCCCTTTATTTTTCAGGTTCCTTATTCTTCTTATAAACCCTGTTAAAATTTTATCACTTTATTTTTTTCGTGGGTAATGTATAATAAGAATAGGACGCATGTGTTTTACGCATATCTATTGGAATGGAGGGATCAACTTTATGAATCTTCAACAACTGCGATATTCGATCGCGGTAGCTGAATCCGGATCGATCACGGCTGCTGCAAAAAAGCTTTATATGGGACAGCCCAATCTAAGCAAAAGCATCAAGGAGCTGGAAGCTGAAATCGGCATTCGTCTTTTCCGCCGCACCGCACGCGGGGTGGCTCCAACCCCTGACGGGGAAAAATTTTTACGTTACGCCCAAAATGTCCTTACCCAAATGGATATTCTGGAAAGCACCTTTGAGCCGCAGGCCGTATCGGGTATTTCTTTGTCGATTGCGGTTTCCGGCGTTGGGTATGCTGCACACGCGTTTCGCCGCTTTTTAAGCCACAAAAGCGCTTCTGTGTTTCATGTGCAATACCGTGAAGTGGAACGCTCCTGCGTTTTCGATGATATCGCATCCGGATTTGCCGATATCGGCATCATCCGATGCCCGGCAGACGACAATGAAAGCGATATTTATATGCAGCGCAACCGTATTGTTTGCAAAACACTGTGGGATTATACTGCCATGCTGCTTATGGATCAAGCTCATCCGCTGGCCGATTGCGCCGATATCGATGTTGAAATGCTGGCGGAATATCCCGAAATCATCTGCAACGAGCCTTTTATTTCGTTAGCCGAGCGACGCTCTTCACACCGCGCCGCCCAAAGCCGCATCATTATTTCCGACCGCAGCATTCTGGGTGATATGCTCCACAACATCCATGGCAGTTATTTGTGGTCGCTTCCGGTGCGCCACGATCTTCCGATGCCGACCAATTTTGTTTTACGCGAATGTAAAGGCGCGCCCCGAATGCGCGATCTTCTGATCGGACGCTCCAGTACGTTTACCGACACGGAAAACGAATTCATCGCCGTGCTGGAAAAATCCCTGAATGCGCTCAAACCTTAGCCGCTTTGCCGCAGCAAAGCCCCGATCCACGCCACAGCGCACGCTGCGGCAGCAAAAAAACCTTGGTTCGGCTTTTTGTTCCTGCACAGTGCCTTATGAAAAAGGGAGTCTGCCACCGCATGCGGTGGCAGGCTCCCTTTTGGCTTTTTCGGATCACGGGTTTTTTGGGACGCTTGCAGCAAACGCCGCACTCCCGCAGCCGGATTATACCGCCCGGCAAACGATATGCACTGCGGGTGCTGTTCCCTTTTTATACCCCGGAATATTTTTTAACGATCTCTACCATTTTGTCCCATTCACGTTCCATATCTGCAACCAGCTTAAACTGCGTTCGGCAGCGATCCAGGTTGTGATTCGGACGCTCCACTTTAAAATAGGTATCGCCCTGCAGATAGTCTGTCAGGAATCGGATCCCGCATTCCAGTGTCATGAGCTTTGCACCCCACGGCAGATATTCCTTTTCCAGCGGTGTCAGCGCATCGCCGGCAGTCTCCAGATAACCACGGGTATACATTTCAAACAAATGCAGATCAAAATGCACTTTGGTAAGATCCGGTTCATCTTCTTGTGCCGTGGATGCACCAAAGCGGATCGAATCGCCGTAGTCGTTCAGCGCAAGCCCCGGCATAATCGTATCCAGATCGATCACGCACAGCGCCCCGCCCGACTTTTTATCAAACAGGATGTTGTTCAGCTTGGTATCATTGTGGGTAACACGCAGCGGCAGCTTGCCTGCCTCCAGCAGATCCATAAGAACGGAGCAATCCTCCCGATGACAGCGAACAAATTCCAGTTCTTCCAGACAGCTTTGCGCGCGCAGCTTCACATCGCGTTCCAGCGCACGGTCAAACGCCGCAAGACGCACACGGGTATCATGGAAATCGGGGATCGTCTCATTGAGCGTTTCGGCCGGATATTCCTCCAGCTCCCGCAAAAACGCGCCGAAACTGCGCCCGGAATTATAAAAATCCATGGGGTCGGTCACGCGCTCGATGCACACCGAATCCGGGATATAATTGGTACAGCGCCATGCACTGCCGACCGAATCTTCAAAATACGGATCCCCCGTATTGGTTTTAATGTAATTGAGCACCTCGCGGTTCGGATCGCCGCCCCGGGCAAGGATGCGCCGACGCAGATATTCCGTCACGCCGAAAATGTTTTCCATAACTTCCCACGGCTTTTTGAAAACGCTGGTATTGATGCGCTGGATCACATAGCGCAGCTCATCCCCGGCCGGAGTTGCAATATATACAGCATATGTATCATTGATGTGCCCCGAGCCAAACGGCTTGACATAGCTTGCCGTGCTGCCGATTTTAAAGGCGTACAGGGCATCTTCCAAATTGCGGTCATTCACACCTTCGATCGGACGGCGTGTGGAATAAACGACCTCCCCGGCTTCGGTGCGCGCACATGCTTCCAAATGACACCAGCCGCGGATCGTGGAATGCAGATTGACGTGCACTCCTTCTTCCAAAATATTATCATGATCGACCAATGCACCGCTGTTGATCAGGCACGCCTTTCCCAGCTTTGTATTTGTATTCACGATCGCACCATGCAGGATCAGGCATCCTTCCCCGATTTCAGCCGATTCGCTGATGATGGCCGTGGGATGAATCACGCTGGGGACACTATACCCTTCCTTCATCAGCCGGTTCGTCCACGCCAAACGCAGACGGTTATTGCCAAAAGCGGCAACCGCCTGCGGATATTCTTCTTTTTTAACGGTATAGTCCGTCAGGGTGCCCACCACATCACGCCCGCGCACGGCATCATCCAGATAGGATACCTTATCCCAGTTGCCTGTGGCACGCGCCACTTCTCCCACCATTTGGCCCAGCCCGCCTGCACCAAGGATCAATAAATTCGCCATCGTTTTTCCTCCTGTCGTTCAAAGCTGCGCACCGCGCTCGATTACGGTGCCGGATTCGATTTTCTGTTGTGCCGGAATGCGGTTTCCCGCCTTTACCACTGCCCCCGGCGCAAGATGAACACATTCACCAAGCACACAGTCATGATCCGCGATCGCCCCCAGATTGACGATCACTCCCGGTTCCAACACCGTATTCGTTCCAACCGCAGCCTGCGCAAGCACCACGACACCGCACCCCAGCTTAGCCGAAGGGCTGACATAAGCACGCGGATGCACCAGCACCGGAACGATGAATCCGGCCTGCCGCAGCTTTTTGATCCATTGAGCACGAACTGCGTTTGCGCCAAACGCCGGATAGGCAAACAGAAAATCTTTTTTGTACGTTTCATACGATGCACATTTGCCAAGAATTTCTTTTTCTTCGGCATTGTCATCCAAAAAAGCAATGCGGCCGAAAATTCCCAGTTCCTGCGCTGTCTCAGCCGCTGTGCGTCCATATCCGCCCGCGCCTAAAATCAGAAGATCATTCATCCGAAACCCTCCCGTTTTTTGTGCTGCTTTTCCTTGCACGGATTGCTTTTATGCTATAACAGTATAACATATCCGATCGAAAAAGAACAGTTATTCTTACTGCTAAAGTCTGCGTGCCGCATTGTTTTTCTTTTATCCTATCCTTATGCCGGGTTTTGGTTTTCTGTGCCGTTTCTCACCCGCAAAGTGCCTTCGGATTTCAGCCGGCCGTTTCGGATGCATTGCATCCGATTTTCAAATACTGTACACTATACGGCGGCATGGATATCCCCCCGCACATGGACACGATTCTTCCTGTCAGCAGATCTTCCGCCGCGCCCGCACCCGCGTCAAAGTGTGCGTCATACGGCACACCGTCCGCATTGACAGCAACCAGCACGCGCTCGTTGTCAACCGCACGTTCAAAAATATACTGCCGGTTCGTCAGCACCACCATGCGGTATCCGCCCAAGCACAGCGCACGGCTTTCTCTGTGCGCTTTTGCCAGCGATGCGATCCACTGTGTCAGTTCATTTTCCTGCGGATGCGGCACCGCCGGGCGAAGCGCGTCGTCCCCGCTGTGCTTATCCCCCGGCATCCCCCATTCGCTGCCATAGTAAATACACGGAACACCGGGCATTCCGAACAGCAAGCCGTACAGCGGGCGCAGATGTTCCTTGTTGGAAAGGATCGTCGCAACGCGCGTCACATCATGATTATCCGCAAAGCACAGCAGATGCATCCCCTTGTAAAGCGTCCAAGGCTCCGGCCCGAACTGGCGCGCCAGACTGTGCCCGATTTCAAACAGATTCATACAGTTGAACGCCGAATACAGCCCCTTGTAGCATTCATAGTTTGTGGCACTGTGCAGCATGCTGTCATTCACAAGGCGTTTGTAATCGCCATGCAGCATTTCCCCAATCAGGATGAACTCCGGCTTGAGCTGCTGAGTAAAGCTGCGCAGGCGGCGCACAAATTCCTCATCCAGGCTGTATGCCACATCCAGCCGCAGTCCATCGATATCAAATTCTTCCACCCAGCCGCGAATGCAGCCCAGCAGATACTCCACCACCTGCGGGTTGCGCAGATTGAGCTTTACCAATTCGTAATGCCCCTCCCAGCCTTCATACCAAAAGCCGTCGTTGTACGGAGAATTTCCGTCAAAATGAAGGCAGAACCAATCCTTGTACGGGCTGTCGGCGCGCTTTTCCTGCACATCCCGAAACGCCCAGAAGCCCCGTCCCACATGGTTGAACACTCCATCCAGCACCACGCGGATCCCTGCTTCGTGCAGTGCTTTGCACACCCGTGCAAAATCGGCATTCGTCCCAAGCCGAACATCTACCTTTGTATAATCTCGGGTATCATATCCGTGCGCATCCGATTCAAACAAAGGGGAAAAATACACCGCATTCGCGCCAAGCTTTTTGATGTGGGGGACCCAATTCAATACTTGCAAAATCCGATCCGATTGCTTTGCGTCATTCTGCTTGGGCGCACCGCACAGCCCCAAGGGGTAAATCTGATAAAACACGCTTTCCTCATACCACATGATGCCGCTCCTTTGGGAACCTGTTTTGTTCCGTTGATTTGTCTTAGTATATCACATCGGCAGCCATGGTACAATGTGTTCATTTGCGCGTTGTTTCTCATCCTGTTGTGTGCAAACCTTCCCATTCCGCTTGCATCGGCTGTTCCCTTTTCCCTGCTCGGGAACCCGATTTCCACAAACAAGTCAAGCTTTTGATAAAAAAAGCTTGACTTCCCGATACGGTGTGTGGTAGAATATCTCTTGCAGCACAAATGTGTTATGCGAGGATGGCGGAATCGGCAGACGCGCACGTTTGAGGGGCGTGTGGTTATACCATGCGAGTTCAAGTCTCGTTCCTCGCACCAAACAGAAAACCGCAGAACCAAGTCAAACGGCTTGATTCTGCGGTTTTTTCGTTATTCTTAAAACTGCCGTAGACTTCTGAAAACGGCTGAACATTGCGGCCTGATTACGGACGGATTCACCGATACGGATGCAGCTGCAACCCGCATTCGGTGTTCCGAAGCAAAAATACAGGGGTGTCCGTTTTGAAGTGCTGATTTCAAAACGAACCCTATTTTTTTGAGGCGAAAAGAGATACTCATTCCTGCTTTGGTTTTGTATATCCGCTGACCGTTTTGGAGTTTTTTCGCAAGTGGCATATACGAATTTCATCACTATATTAACGATAAACGTAAAAAAATGATTGACAAAGATGTATTTGCGCATTATACTCATATTATCAAAGCGGCTGCGGTTTCGCGATGCACAATCTTCTGCCCGCAAACCGTTTGTACAGCGAACCCAAAAGGAGGAAAACACATTATGGAAAATAACAAAATGGTCAAATTGGCACAAGTGCTGGAAAAGATTTTCACTGTTCTTTTCTGGCTTTCGATTGCCGGCGGTATTCTAGCAGTAATCTTTGGTGTTTACATTCTGTTTACCTCGCAGCCGATTACGTCATCGCTCATCCTCGGCCCGGTCTCACTGACCCTTCAAGAGGGATTTTCTTACCGAAGCGTAGAAACAATTTCAATTTTGTTTATTCCGCTTCTGATCCTTCCCGTGCTGCTCTCCTTTCTCTGGACACTGAAAGCTATCTTCCGTCCCATTGCCCTAGGCAAGCCCTTTGAAAAGGTAGGCGCGCTGATTCGTCGTCTGGCATGGCTGGAACTGGCCGGCGGATCGCTTTTTTCCCTCTGCACCTTGTTTTCACAGCACTGTATGTTCAAAGTTTACGCGATCGATCAGTTACTGCTCAATGACAAGATTCAGGCAGTCACTTATAATCCCGTAGTAAACGCGCAATTTGTTTTGTATTTCGCGGTGCTGTTTTTGCTGAGTTGGGTGTTTGACTATGGTCAAAAGCTTCAACAGCTTTCAGACGAAACACTTTGATGAGGTGACAAAATGGCGATTATTTTACGGTTGGATCGGGTCATGGCAGACCGAAAAATCAGCCTGAAGGAGCTGTCCGAACGGGTGGGAATTGCAAATGTAAACCTATCCAAAATTAAAACCGGCAAAATCAGCGCGATTCGGTTTTCCACGCTGGAAGCCATTTGTGATGTGTTGGACTGTCAGCCCGGTGACATTCTGGAATTTCAGCGCGATCCCCAAAAGCCGGATTAAACGAAAGCAAAATCGCTGTCGGAAACAGGGCGGCGGATGTGCCGGTTATCCCAAGGGAAACCGCGGCTCCATGGAATCCGATCGAGATGTCTTTGCCGGCGGCTCCCGACTGAATGCTCGGAAAAGAAAAAACCGCAGAACCAGCCGAAAATGGCTTGATCCTGCGGTTTTTTCATGGTAG
>JAHHSK010000039.1 GCA_020025255.1 Ruthenibacterium sp.
CCACCGGAGAGCCAGTTGACCCCGCCGGAGAGCCAATCGACCCCGCCGACGAGTCAGTCAACCCCGCCGCAGCCGCCGTCCGATTCCGGGGCGCAGAACACATCCCCGGAAACGAAAAATGCGGGATGATCTAGGGAAAACGGAGGAATAGATGCTGGATAATTATATTGTAAAAGGAATCGGCGGATTTTATTATGTCAGAACCGGTGCGGAATTAGTAGAATGCAAAGCAAAAGGCATTTTTCGAAAAAAACGCATCGTACCCGTTGCCGGAGACGTGGTGCGTTTGGAACGGGAGGGTGCTTGCGCGGTCATTGCAGAAATCGAACCCAGAAAAAATGTTTTTGTGCGTCCGCCGGTTGCAAATGTAGATCAGCTTTTCATTGTGGTAAGTACGGTGCAGCCGGTTCCAAGCACGCTTGTGATAGATAAACTATCTGCGATTGCGGTAGAAAAAGGCGCAGAGCCGGTTATTCTCATTACCAAAATAGATTTGAGCGACCCGGCGGAAATTGCTGCGTGCTATGCACATTCGGGAATCGCGGTTGTGCCTGTGAATGCGGCAACCGGTGAAGGGCTGGACGCTGTGCGCGCACGGCTTTCGGGAAAGCTCAGCGTATTCTGCGGAAATTCCGGCGTTGGAAAATCCACGCTTTTGGGGGCGCTTTTGCCGGAACATACGCTGGAAACCGGGGAAATCAGCCAGAAGCTGGGACGCGGACGCCATACAACGCGGGAAGTGGTGCTGTATGAAAGCTGCGGCGGGCTTGTGGCGGATACGCCGGGTTTCGCAAGCCTTGAAATGGAACGCGTCGGCTTTATAGCAAAGGAAAACCTTCAATTTGCATTTCCGGAAATCGAACGCTGTTTCGGAAAATGTAAATTTACCGGATGCTCCCATACCGTGGAAAAGGGCTGTGCCGTGCGGCAGGCACTGGAAAACGGTGATATTGACCGTACCAGATATGAAAGCTATGTGACACTGTATAATGAAGCCAAGGCCGTGAAGGAATGGGAACGATAAGCCCGATCCGGTCAAGAAAAACAAAGAAGGCAGCTGCAAAAGCCGGCGGTTTGTAAAGCGCCGGCTTTTGTCATACAGAAAGGCAGGCACAAACAATGAAGTGTGTGATCTTTGCGGGAATGCCCGTTTCACAGGAAATGAAGAGCTACTGCAGCGGCGCAGATTTTGTGATTGCAGCCGATGCAGGATATAAAACAGCCCGCAGCATCGGCATCGAACCGGATCTGCTGATCGGGGATTATGACAGCGCACCGGCTCCCGCGCAAGGAAAAACGATCATTCGATTGCCGGCCGAAAAGGATGATACCGATACGCTGTGCGCGGTGAAAAAGGCACTGGAATATAATATGGATGAGATCCTGATTTTGGGAGGGCTTGGAGGAAGGTTCGATCATACGCTGGCCAATTTGCAGACATTGATTTTTTTGGCACAGACAGGGGTAAAAGCCATGCTGGCGGAGGAGCAAAATGAAATCATGGTACTGACACCAGGGGAATACCGTTTTGCAGCCTGCAAAGGATACTACTATTCCTTTTTTTCGGTGGGGTCATCTGTGGAAAAGCTGACGCTGGAAGGCTTTCGATATCCGCTTTCCGAAGCAAGGCTGACCCATGCTTATCCGATTGGCGTAAGCAATGAACCGGTGAAGGAGGAACTGACAGTCCGCTTTGAACGCGGGATGCTTTTTTTCGTGAAATCGAAAAAGGAACACTTACAGGCGTAACACTTTTGAGCCGATTTGGATATAGTGGTATCAAAGGATGCAGCGACATCCTGAAAGTGGGAAAGCGAGGTGCCGTAATGCAAATCGTAGTATGGAAAAGTCCGAAATTCCTTTCCGGTATTCTCAGAGCTGTTTTTAAAATGAAAAAAACATGACCGATACAGAATGTCCCGCGGATGCTGAAGCGCAACAGCATCCGCGGGACATTCTGCATATCATGCGGCGGCGTTTCATATAAATTGGGTAGAACAGCGAAAGGGGAGAAGCAGCTGTATGGAATTGAAGGTGTACAAAGATACCGCCACGGCGGCGGAATGCATTTGCGATACAAAATTGGAACTGCCGGTGGAAACGGAGATCCTGATTCCGGATTACCTTCCGCAGGTGTTTAAAATCGTAAAATGCATCGTAGAACCGGTTGTGCTGCAAAAGCAGCTTACCGCCGGGCGATTGACTGTGGAAGGATATCTTCGGTGTACAGTGTTGTATCAATCAGAAGAAGATGAAAGCCTGTGTCAGGCGGAACAGAAATTCCCGTTTACCAAGCAGCTGGATGCAAAAGAGGGGAATTGGGGGCCGGTGTCGGTAGCGGTATATGGCGAAACCGAGTATATCAACTGCCGCGCAGTGAATCAGCGGCGCATTGATCTGCGCGGCGCATTTGCACTTTCGGTATCCGCTGCGGCACAGGCGCAGAGCGAAATCATCACCGCGCTTTCCGGGGCGGGAATCCAGCAGCAGACAGAAACATTTTCAAGCAGCCACACAGTTGGCGTATACGAAAAATTTGTCACAGAGGAAGACCACATTGCGTTTGATGCCCCGCCGGAGATGATTTTGAACACACAGTGTTCCGGCATGGTGACGGAAACAAAGCTGCTTTCCGGCAAAGCGGTGCTCAAAGGCGAAATCGGGGTGGATGTGGTGTACCGCACCGCGCCCGGGCATGAGCTGATCCATACAGAGTGCAAGGTTCCGTTCAATGAGGTGCTGGATGTGGAAGGTGCAGACGAAGAATGCAGCTGCTTTGCATGGGCAGAACCCGCAGGATGCACGATCACAGCCGGTGCACAGGAAGAGCAGCCGACAATTTCGATTTCGATGCTGCTGACCGCTCATGTGTACCGATCTACGGAATACACCGCAGTCAAGGATGCGTTTTCTACGGAATATGAGACGGAATTGACGACAAAGGAAATCTATCTGGAGCAGGTAGAGGATGTTTTTGCACAGCAGACAGAAGCAGTGGCACAGGGACGGATGCCGGATGAAAACGCACGCATCATCGATGCATCGGCAACGGTGCTGCCGATGGAAGCGATCGAGCAGGAAGGGGAAACCGTATTGCGCGGACGTGTGGCCGCTCATCTGCTGTGCATCAATGCACTGGATGAAATCGATTGCTACGACAAGGTGTGTGAATATACACTGCCGCGCAGCTATCCATGGGCAAGGCAGGATTTGAACATCCGGTGCATCCCCGTGATCGAACAGGTTACGGCGCAGAAAAGCGGCGAAGAAACAAGCGCCGCAGTGGTGCTTACGGTGTATGGCATGGTAAGCCGCCGCACGCGGAAAACCGTGCTGGGGGAAGTGCACTGCACACAGCCCTTGCAGCGGCAGGATGAAGCGGCGCTGCGAATCTATTTTGCACAGGAAGGCGAAGATCTTTTCGATATTGCCAAAAGATATGCCGCATCCCCGGAAGAGATTGCTTTGGCGAATGAGACGCAGACAGGAATCCTGCATCAGGCGCAGCGGCTTTTGATTCCTTCGGCACATTAAAGGGAGGGACGCTTACAGCATGGAACACAACGATCTTTATGCAGAGATTGCGGCACGAACCGGAGGGGATATTTACATCGGTGTGGTGGGGCCGGTACGCACAGGGAAAAGTACCTTTATCAAACGCTTTATGGAGCTTATGGTTCTGCCGGAAATCAAGAACGAGGCTTTCTGCGCCCGTGCGCGGGATGAACTGCCGCAATCGGCGGCAGGGCGTACGATCATGACGACCGAACCCAAATTTGTGCCGGAACAGGCGGTATCGGTGGAGCTGGATGAAGGAGCCTCATTTCGAACCAGGCTCATCGACTGTGTGGGATACATGGCACAAGGGGCAATGGGGCACGAGGAAAATGAAAAGCCGCGCATGGTAAAAAGCCCATGGTTTCCGCAGGAAGTTCCGTTTGATGTTGCAGCCGAGACGGGCACACGGAAGGTGATTTGCGAACATTCCACCATTGGGCTTGTCGTTACCACGGATGGTTCGATCAGCGATATCCCGCGCGAGGGATACGAAAAAGCGGAAGAACGCGTGATAGCAGAGCTGGAGGAACTGAATAAGCCGTTTGTGGTTTTGCTGAACTGCGTGGCACCGCAATCGGAGGAAAGCCGGAATCTTGCGCGCAGGCTGAGCGAAAAATACGCGCGCGCTGTGCTGCCGATCAGCTGCGTGGAGCTGACAAAGGAAGATATCGAGGAAATCCTGAAAAATGTTCTGTATGAGTTCCCTTTGCGTGAAATCGCATTCTTTATGCCGAAATGGGTCACGCAGCTGGAAGAAGGACATTGGCTCAAGGATGCAGTTTACACTGCGGTGCGTGAGTTTGCATCGCACATGAATGTCATGCGGGATATCATATATCCTGCGGAGAAAATCGAGTGCCCCTATCTGGAAAGCAGCCAGATGAAAAAATTGGATCTGGGTACCGGCTGTGCACAGGCGGAGCTGGTGCTGCAAGGAGATATCTTTTACCGTGTGCTGGGCGAAATGACCGGACTTGAGGTGTGCGACGAGGCAAGCTTGCTGCCATGCATCCTGGAATTGGCACGGATCCGTGCCGAATATGAAAAAATCCGCAGTGCACTGGATGAAGTGAACGCAACGGGATACGGCATTGTGATGCCGGGTATCGAGGATCTTACACTGGAAGAACCGGAGATCATGCATCAGGGCGGCCGCTACGGCGTGCGGCTTCGGGCAAGTGCACCGGCGATCAATATGATTCGCACCGAGATATCGACCGAGGTGGCGCCGATCGTGGGAACCGAACGGCAGAGCGAGGATCTTGTTAAAAGCCTGCTTGCGGATTTTGAAGAGGAACCCGGAAGGATCTGGCAAAGCAATATTTTCGGCAAGAGCTTACATGAATTGGTGAATGAAGGGCTGCACAGCAAGCTGATGAATATGCCGCCGGAGGCGCGCACAAGGCTGCAGGAAACCATAGAGCGTGTTATCAACGAAGGCTGTTCGGGGCTGATCTGTATTATTTTGTAAAAGGAAAAGCGAATATCCAGAAAAGGCGGTGTTTTTGCGGCTGTGTGCGCAAAGATACCGCCTTTTGGCGCTGGAATGGGAAGGAATTCGAAGCGAGCATTGATTCTTTTGATAAAATGATGTAAAATAGAAAAGATATAAAGAGTAAAAATACTGAAAAAATCCCGCACCGGGATATGAAGTTTAAAGTTAGGTGATGACATTTTGCAAAGCCAAATTTCCGATGTGCTGCGTCGTTTCCGCAAACAGATCCTTATTGCGTTTGACGTTGTTGCGGTTACTTTTTCGTATATGCTTCCGTGGGCGCTGATCGTAGGGCGCACCTCCTATACCCAGCACAACAGCCTGCTGATTTCCAGCTGCTTTTTCTTTGTATGCTGCTATGAAATCGTATATGGGCTTATGGGAATGTATGACAGTCTGTGGCGTTATGCGGAAATTGTTGAATTCTTCCGGCTGTGTGTGGCATCCGCCATTGCGGTGACGGTTTTTGTGGCAGTTACGGGGCTGATGTGGTGGAAGGAACAGCGCTTTCCGATCTCGGTTTATTTTCTCAGTGCAATGTTCGCTTCATCGGTCACGCTGTATTCGCGCCTGACGTATCGGATGTATCGCAACACAAAGCTGAAAAAGCGGCAGAAAGCAAGCCGCCGTACGCTTTTGATCGGAGCCGGGGATGCCGCAAGCACACTGCTGCACGAAGTGGCAAAAAACAAAAATCCGGAAATGAATATTATCTGCTGTGTGGATGATGCCCCGGAAAAGGTCGGACGCTCGATCATGGGCATTGAAATTATGGGGATGACAAAGGATATTCCGGAAATTGTGGAACGCTGCGAGATCGAAACGATCCTAATGGCGATTCCCACGGTGGATGATGACAACAAGCGGCGGATCCTGAGCATCTGCAACAAAACAAAATGCAATGTGCGGATCCTGCCGGATATCGTACAGCTGATCGCAGGCGGCGGAAAGGATGTTCTTTCCCGTGTGCGTGATGTTCGTGTGGAAGACGTTTTGGGGCGCGAGCCGATCGTGCTGACCAATCTGACGAGTACGCTTGTTTCAGACAAGACGGTGCTTGTAACAGGCGGCGGCGGATCCATAGGTTCCGAGCTGTGCCGCCAGATTGCCGCGTGTCGGCCCCGCAAGCTGATCATTCTGGATATTTATGAAAACAGTGCGTATTCCATTCAGCAGGAGCTGGTGCGTCAGTACGGGAAAGAATTGCAGCTGGATGTCTGCATTGCATCCGTGCGCGATGAAGATAAGATCGAGCGATTGTTTGCGCAGTACAAGCCGCAGGTCGTATTTCATGCTGCGGCACACAAGCATGTGCCGCTTATGGAGGATGCGCCGGAAGAAGCGGTAAAAAACAACGTGTTTGGTACATTCAATGTTGCCATGGCATCCGACCGCCATGGGGTAGAGCGTTTTGTGCTGATTTCGACGGATAAGGCGGTAAACCCAACCAATGTTATGGGGGCGACAAAGCGCCTGTGCGAGATGATCGTGCAGACACTGGCGCAGAAAAGCAAAACCAAGTTTGTGGCGGTGCGCTTTGGAAACGTGCTGGGCTCCAACGGTTCCGTGATCCCGCTGTTCAAAGAGCAGATCGCGGCCGGCGGGCCGGTTACGGTAACGCATCCGGATATCGTGCGCTATTTCATGACGATTCCGGAAGCAGTGTGTCTGGTTCTGGAGGCGGGAGCCATGGGAAACGGCGGGGATATCTTTGTGCTGGATATGGGCAAGCCGGTGCGCATTTTGGAATTGGCAGAAAACCTGATCAAGCTTTCGGGCTTTATTCCCTATAAGGATATCGAAATCAAATTTACCGGTCTGCGTCCGGGTGAAAAGCTGTATGAAGAACTGCTTATGGATGAAGAGGGGCTGCGAAAGACGGATAACAAAAAGATTTTTGTCGGCGCCCCGCTGAAGCTGAACAAAGATACATTCTTCGACCATTTGAAAACACTCAAGCAGGTGGCATACAGCAACAACAGCGATAATATGGTACAGGCACTGATCGACCTTGTGCCGACGTTTCATCATGCAGAAAATAAAACAGCGGAGGAGTAAGCATGTATAAAAAAGCAGTCAAGAGGATCCTGGATTTCATCATGGCTCTTGTCGGCATCCTTTTGCTTTCCCCGCTTCTTTTGGGGCTGGCGATCTGGGTCAAATGCGATTCCAAAGGGCCGGTTCTTTTCCGGCAGAAGCGGGTGGGGAAGGATAAACGGTTTTTCAACATTCTGAAATTCCGCTCCATGTATGCGGATACGCCGCGGGATGTGCCGACGCATCTGCTGCAAAATCCGGAAGCTTTGATTACGCGCAGCGGACGCTTTTTGCGGCGCACGAGTTTGGACGAGCTGCCGCAGCTGTTTAATATCCTTGCAGGACAGATGAGCGTGATCGGCCCGCGTCCGGCATTATGGAACCAGGATGATTTGATTGCACAACGGGATCAATACGGCGCTAACGCTTTGGTTCCGGGGCTTACGGGCTACGCACAGGTAAACGGACGCGATGAGCTGCCGATCCCGGTGAAAGCCGAACTGGACGGTTATTATGCGCGCAATATCAGCTTTTCGCTGGATGTAAAGATCTTTTTCAAAACGATTGCCAATGTGCTGAAAGGAAGCGGCGTTGTGGAAGGCGGCACGCACGGCGAATGAAAGCGTCGTCTGCAATGCGGCGGCCAAGAGGCAGCCGATCCAATCGACCGGGCGCATCCAAGGGAAACGGTGCGGCCAAAGTTAGAGCACACCGCAGTGAAAAAACAGCTGAGAATCAGCAAAAGAGCCTGCCGTCTGTTTAATCAGACGGCAGGCTCTTTTGGTTTGATCCCGCGTTCTTCGATAAAACCAATGCTGCGCGCCGCTTTCCTAAGGGCGTATCCCGCACAGGTTATATCCGAATGCTTTTTTTCAAAAGTTCCGCTACCATGGCATCGTTGCTGGTTAAGGCGGCAAGCATCAGCTTATAGATATCATCCCCGTTTTCGATAAACTGCGCACGCGCAAGCTTAGCTGTCAGCTTATCGGGGACGTATAAGGAAAAAGAAAAAATATCGCTTTCCATATCACGGATGCTGCAGCGGATATTATACCCCGTTCCCTTGGAAGCCGGAACGATTTCAACATGATGCTGTGCTTCCTTGCGGGAAAATTGCTGTGCAGACAAAATGGCGCGTGCGGCGCAGTCGCGCACACTGCGGGGAACATCATCCGAAAGAGCCTCGGCAATTTCCATGCCGGAAGGAAGAATGGTGTAGCGCCCGTTTTCGTCCTGCTGGATAAAGCCCTGCTTGCATAATTCGGAAAGATTGTCGATCAATTCGAAATAGTTGACCAGTTCTTCACTTAAAAGCGCAGTCTCCAGCTCGCCAAGGGAAAGCGGAGTGCCCGCGTGTCCGATCAGATAACACAGAAGGATCCGAATTTCAGTCGATGTAGTAAGGCCGCCCGGTTTTACGCCGGCAGTAAAAGCGTTTCCCGCCATGATACCCCTCCCTAAATATATTGCTGTATCAATCATACCGCGCAAACGCAAAAAAGTAAAGAGAAAGGGGCGGAAGCTTTTTTACGAAGAGCTGGAATCCACGCTTTCATCAAAAACAGTTTCCACACAGCGGGGACTTTCCGGCGGAGAATACACCCAGCGGGAAATGTGACCGGAACGGATGCGGTATTCCAAGGCAAAGCGGAAATCCTGATCGGGCAGCGCGTTGAGCACCACAAGCTTTACCTTCATTTTCTGCGGCAGGATGCTTTTGATGTACACGCTGACAAGCTGCCCCCGGCACAGCCCGGGCTGTGCTTCGGCAAGGCCGGCAAGATTGGGCGCAAGCTCAATGAATACGCCGTAGCTTTCCGCACTGCGCACAAGCCCCACAACGGTTTCGCCGGGTGAAAAGCATGCGGCGTTTTCTGCCCAGCTGCCAAGCAGCTCTTTCATAGTAAGGACGATGCGCCCCTGCTCATCGCGGCACTTTACCGCGCACAGGATGTCATCGCCTTCGCGCAGACGATCGCCCGGAGAGGAAATGCGGGAGACAGAAAGGCAGTCGATCGGCAAAAGGGCGGGAATGCCGCAGCCGATATCGCAGAATGCGCCGAACGATTCCAAATGAGTAACCCGGCAGGGAAGGATATCTCCGGGCGTTAACGGATCCAGAAATTCCTTCCGGCACCGCTGCTGTGCTTTGGTGCGGGAAATGGAAACCTGTACACCGTGTTCCGATTCCTGAACCGCCGTCACCACAAAGCAGACCGGACGCCCCACCCTTGTGACAAGTGCAATATCACGCACGCAGCCTTCCCGCACTCCATCGGCACATTCTTCATGCGGCATTACCACATCGGTGCCGTCAAAACGAAAATGCAGCTGTTTTTCGCTGTCGAACGTAAGTGCGCGGCTTTCCATAATCTGCCCCGATGCAGCCGCGCGGCGCAGATCGTTCAAAGTATACGCAGTTGGGAAGCCTTGTGTTCCCTCGGGATAATAAACCATAATTCCAACCGTCCTTTATGCTTCCATTCACATGCCGGAAAAGGCATGCTGATTAAATATATGTAAACTTCGCGCAGAATATTTGCTAAACACGGCAGTTTGCTATATAATATTATGGCACAGCAATGGTGCGTATTTTACGGAAAACGCGCAGGAGACGGAGGAGACAGAATGGATGTTCAAGTGGGCGATCAGATCGTCACAAAAAAACCGCATCCGTGCGGCGAAAATATCTTTGATGTGCTCCGGGTGGGGATGGATTTCCGCATTCGATGCACGAAATGCGGGCATGAGATTATGATCCCGCGCAGCAAAATCGAAAAAAATATTAAAAAAGTGATCCGAAAACAACTTTAGCAGTGCGGCTTTGATTTGAAAGAAACAGCAATCAAAGGAGCACAGAAATATGGATATGATCACACAGCTGGCGGCAGTACGCAGCCGATACGAAGAAATCAACAATCAGCTTCAGGACCCGGGCGTCATCAGCAACAACGGCCTTTACCGAACATTGATGAAGGATTATAAGGATCTTACCCCGCTGATCGAGGCATATGATGAATATGCTTCGGCACGCGCGGCGTTCGACGAAGCGAGGGAAATGCTGGAGGAAGGCGGACTGGAGCCTGATTTTAAGGCACTGGCGCAAGCGCAGTACGAAGAAAGTAAGGAAAAAATCGAAAAGCTGGAAGAAACCCTTCGGATCCTGCTTTTGCCGAAAGATGAAAACGATAACCGCAGCGTGATTGTGGAAATCCGCGGCGGTGCAGGCGGGGAAGAAGCGGCGCTGTTCGCGCACAGTTTGTTCCGCATGTATACGATGTATGCCCAAGCACGCGGGTGGAAGTGCGAAATGATCAACGCCAATGAAACCGAGCTAGGCGGAATGAAGGAAGTAAGCTTTTCGATCGATGGCGAGGGCGCATACAGCCGCCTGAAGTTTGAAAGCGGGGTGCACCGGGTGCAGCGCGTGCCGGAAACGGAAACGCAGGGACGGGTGCATACCTCTACCGTTACGGTGGCCGTAATGCCCGAAGCAGAGGATGTGGAAGTTGAAATCAATCCCGCGGAGCTGAAAATCGATACGTTCCGTTCTTCCGGCGCGGGCGGACAGCACATCAACAAAACCTCGTCCGCAATCCGTGTCACGCATCTGCCCACAGGCATGGTGGTTGAGTGTCAGGATGAACGCAGCCAGTATAAGAACAAGGATAAAGCACTCAAGGTGCTGCGCAGCCGGCTGCTGGCGCAAAAGCAGGCAGAGCACGATTCCAAAATTGCAGCAGAACGCCGCAGTCAGGTTGGCACGGGGGATCGTTCCGAACGGATTCGAACCTATAATTATCCGCAGGGGCGCATGACAGATCACCGGATCGGCTTGACGCTGTATAAGCTGGACAGCATTCTGGACGGTGCAATCGACGAAGTGGTGGATGCGCTGGTTACCGCCGATCAGGCGGAAAAGCTGAAGGCTTCTATGGAGGAATCATAATGCAGACGGAATTGAAACAAGCAGAAGAATCATCAATGGAGCAGGCAGCTGCTCTTTTGCGGGCGGGAGAGGTGGTTGCAATCCCCACCGAAACCGTATACGGGCTGGCGGCAAGTTCGATTTCCGATTCGGCAGTAACAAAAATCTTCAAAGCAAAGGGGCGCCCGCAGGATAATCCTTTGATTTCCCACATTGCTTCGCTGGAAATGCTTCCCATGGTGGTGCGGGATATTCCGCAAAGTGCATATCGTCTGGCACAAGCGTTCTGGCCCGGCCCGCTGACGATGATCATGACACGCAGTGAACAGGTGGCGGATTCCGTGTGTGCGGGGCTGGCGACCGCAGCAGTGCGCATGCCCAGTCATCCGGTGGCGCTGGAGGTGATCCGCAAAGCAGGGGTGCCGCTTGCAGCACCTTCGGCCAATCTTTCCGGCAGCCCCAGCCCCACAACGGCACAGGATGTTCTGGCAGATATGCAGGGAAAGATCCCGCTGATCCTTGACGGCGGCGCATGCAGCGTAGGAGTGGAATCGACTGTCATATCGCTGGCCGGCGCGCAGCCGACGTTGCTGCGTCCGGGGTATATCACACCGGAACAGCTGGAAGAGGTGCTGGGCTGCCCGGTGGCGATTTCGGACGCCATTCTTCACCGCTTGCGCGATGACGAAAAAGCGGCATCTCCCGGCATGAAATACAAGCATTACGCCCCCAAAGCCGATGTGACGATCCTAAACGGGACATTGGATGCATATAAAGATTATATCAGGGAACATAATGGGCAGGGCGTGTTTGCGCTGTGTTTTGAAGGAGAGCAGGAATGCCTGCCCTGCCCGTGCGTGACCTATGGCCATGAAACGCGGCCGGACGAACAGGCGCGGGCGCTGTTTTCTGCCCTGCGGGAATTGGATGCACGCGGGGCCAAAACGGTATACGCGCGCAGCCCGCAAAAAACAGGGGTTTCTCTGGCGGTATATAATCGCTTGCTGCGTGCGGCGGCATTCCGTGTTACGGAGGTGTGATGATGAAGATCATCGCAGTAACCGGGCGTTCCGGCAGCGGGAAAAGCACTGTTTCGGCGTATTATGCAAAGCTTGGATATCCGGTTTTGGATGCGGACCGCACGGCGCGGGAGATTGTGCAGCCGGGTAGTCCGTGTCTTGAAGAACTGTGCCGCGTATTTGGAGAAGATTTGATCCGCCCCGACGGAACGCTGGATCGTGCACTGCTTGCGGCGCGCGCGTTCCAAACCAAAGAAACAGCGCGCAGGCTGACGGATATCACACATCCCGCCATTGTGAAACGCCTGCTTGACGGAGTGGAACAAGCGCAGCAAACCGGCCGGCCGTTTGTTTTTGTGGATGGGGCTGTGATCGTAGGCGAGGCATTTGAGCCGTACTGCGATTCGATCCTTGTGGTGACAGCACCGGAGCGACTTTCCATTTCCCGCATTATGCTGCGGGATGGGATTTCGAAAACAGCAGCGCAGGAACGCCTTTCGGTACAGATGCCGGAAGCGGTGCTGTGTGCGGCGGCAGATCATATTATTGAAAATACCGGCAGCAATGAAGCACTGTGTGCCAATGCGCAGGCGGTGTTGGATATTCTGCTTCAAAAGGAGACGCATGAATCAGAAGAAAAAGAAGAAAAAGAAGAGTAGCGGCATGATGCTGATTGCAGCAGCGGCGTTGATCATCCTGTGTGTCTTTCTTGCAAGGGACGGTATTTCGACGCTTGCCAATACATTCTATCCGCGCACTTATCAGAAAATCGTGCAGCAGTATGCAGAAGAATACGACGTTGACGAGAATATTGTTTTTGCCATTATTCGGACGGAAAGTAATTTCCGCCCGAAAGCGGAATCCAAGGTAGGGGCCAGAGGCCTCATGCAGATTACAGAGGAAACCTTTGCTTGGATCAAATCCAAAATCGCAAAAGAAGAAGCCCTTACGTTTGATGATCTGTATGATCCGCAGGTGAATATCCGCTTCGGCACATACCTGATCTCATATTGTCTTTTGCGCTATGAAGGGGATCTTTCCACGGCGGCTGCGGCGTATCACAGCGGGCTTGGACTGGTGGATGGCCTTGTGCAGAATCCCAAATATTCCCAAAACGGGAAAACATTGACGGAATTTCCTTACGAACAGATGAATCTGTACGTTTATAAGGTAAATAAAAATTACAAAAGATATCTTGCGCTTTATGCACAGGATGAAGGAGTGTAAAAAAATGGAGAAAGAAAAAAGTGCAGCAAAAGAGCTGCAGGAAAAGCTGACATTCACGCAGCGCCATATTGCCGACGTAAAGCCGGAAGCAATCAAAGAGGCACAGGAATTCTGCGAAGGATATAAAGCATTTTTGAATGCAGGAAAAACCGAACGCGAAGTAGCAGCGCATACCGAAAAGATCCTTCAGGATAACGGTTACCGTGCAATGCAGCGAGTGGGGGATACGTTCAAAGCGGGAGAAAAAATTTATTATAACAACCGTGGCAAGGCGATCCTTGCGGCAACGATCGGAAAGAAGCCCTTGGATGAGGGCGTGCGGCTTATGGTGGCGCACATTGATTCGCCGCGCCTGGATTTGAAGCCGAATCCTTTGTACGAGGATAACGATATTGCATTGCTGAAAACCCACTACTACGGGGGCATCCGCAAGTACCAGTGGGGCGTTACGCCGCTGTCGCTGCACGGCGTGATTTACCGCGCCGATGGCACGAAGGTGGAAGTACGCATCGGGGAAGATGAGGGAGATCCGGTTTTCTGCGTGACCGATCTGCTGCCGCATTTGGCGGCTGAACAGAACAAGCGCACACTGGCGGATGGATTGCGCGGGGAAGAACTGAATATCGTAGTCGGTTCGCTTCCGTATGAGGATTCGGAAATCAGTGAACGCGTGAAGCTGCGCATCCTGCAGCTGCTCAATGAAAAATACGGGATCACCGAACGCGATTTCACTCGTGCGGAACTGGAAGCGGTTCCGGCGGTGAAAGCTTCGGATGTTGGCTTTGACCGGAGCATGATCGGTTCCTATGGCCACGATGACCGCGTGTGCGCTTACACGGCACTGCAGGCGGAAATCGAAGTGCGCGATCCGGAATATACGACGGTATGTATTCTTGCCGATAAAGAAGAAATCGGCTCTACCGGCCCGACCGGATTGGAAAGCGATTTTGTGTTCCACTTCCTTGGTTATCTTGCAGATGCACAGGCAGCCAACTACAAAATGATGCTTCAGAATACCAAGTGCCTGTCGGCCGATGTGAATGCAGCGTTTGACCCGACGTTCCCTGATGTTATGGAACGCCGTAATGCATCGTATCTCAACCGCGGTGTCGTTGTGACGAAGTACACCGGTTCGCGCGGCAAGGGCGGTACAAATGATGCAACTGCGGAAATGATGTCGTATGTAACGGGCATCCTGGATGCGGCGGACGTGATCTGGCAGACCGGCGAATTGGGCAAAATCGACCTTGGCGGCGGCGGAACGGTGGCGCAGTATGTTGCAAACCGGGATATTGATGTAGTGGATATCGGCGTGCCGGTTCTTTGCATGCATTCTCCGTTTGAGCTTGTTGCAAAGCTGGATGTATACATGACATATAAGGCATTCGAAGCATTCGCTAATGCAAAATAATTCAGTGCGGCTTGCATTGAACGCCCGGTTGCCGAGCAAAGCGGGGGGCATGCGGATGAGCAGGTGCACAGGAAAACAGCTGCCCATTGCAAAACAGCGGCTCCGAATCGGGAAAAATAAGGGACTTTGAAATCCGAACTAAGGGGATCAAAAAGGCGCAGGCTTCGGTCTGCGCCTTTTTGCGCTTTTTTCACATCGGCGTCATTGAAATGGAAAAATAGGCGTGTAAGGATAAACGGCATATGCTTTCAGTGCGAAAGCACGGAAAAAATCGCGGATTTTTGGTTTTGGCAGAGCAGAAATATCAGGCAGCATTCGGTTCGAATTGAAAAGATATACGGGAGCACGGCTTTTAAAACACAAGGAACTGCGCTATCTGTGTAAAATGATTGGGAAATCTTGAAAATAAAGGAAAAGCATGATATGCTAAACTATATATAGTTGGATGATTCCGTCTTATTTTCGCCGACATGGAGGAAGAGCAGTTGATATATAAAGAAATTTACAAAAAGATCATTTCGATCCTTGCTGTGGTGAGCATCACAGCCGGAATGACCTGCGCTTTTGCACAGGATAGCGGGCAAGCGCTAACACAGCCGGAAAGTTCCTCATCCCAGACAAAGACTGTGGAGCAGCGGCCGGAGGAAACCCAAAAACCGGAGCCGCAGACGGAATCCGTGCAGCAGGAAACGCAGGTTCTGCCGGAAAATGCAGATGCGCCGTCCAAGCTGCCGGCACAGGCAGATAATGCGGCACCCGAAAAGGAAGATCCCCCCAGACGTAATATTACCTGGGAGCAGAAGGATGCAAAGTGGTATGCGATTGATACGGATACATCCGAGATGCTCCAAGGCCCCGCGTGGATTCGCGATCAGGCAGGGGCTCTTTATTACCTGCAGGAAGATCATACCCCGGCAAAAGGCTGGAAACGCGTGGATGGGCTTTGGTACTATTTTGCTTCCGCGGTAACTGCGCAGTCCGGTTGGAATGAAATTGAAGGGGAATGGTATTACTTTGATCCGAAAACGGGACTGCAGATGCGCGGCCCGCAGTGGATCGAAGCGAACGATAAAACCTATTATCTTACAGAAACCGGTGCATGCGCCAAGGGCTGGAAGCGGATCGACGGGGAATGGTATTATTTTGGAATGTCGATGCATCCGCGTAAAGACTGGTATGAGATCGAAGGCAAATGGTATTACTTCGACCCCAAAACAGGACGGCAGGTGCATGGGCCGCGATGGCTGGAATTTGATGATGGCCGCAAATATTACCTAACAGAGGAAGATTATGCGGCAACAGGCCAGCAGGAAATCGACGGAGAAATGTACTATTTCAGCACCAGTGCACAGAAGGGCTGGCGCGAAATTGACGGCAAGTGGTATTATTATGATCCGGAATCGGCAAAGCTTCAAAAAGGGCCGCGCTGGCTGGAATTTGAAAATGGAAAGAAGTATTATCTGACGGCGGAAGGTTATGCTGCAACCGGGCGGATGCAGATCGACGGAGAGGAGTATTACCTTAATACAAGTGCGCGTTATGGTTGGTATCAATTCGATGATAAGTGGTATTATTATGCAGAGGATACTTCGAAGCTGGTGCATGGGCCGGGCTGGGTTACCATGCCGAAAACAGGAAGTGTTTATTATCTGACACCGGAGGATCATGCGGCTACAGGCTATACGCAGGTGGACGGCAGCTGGTACTATCTGACACCCAAGCGTCAAAGCGGCTGGCACAGGCTTGATAACGAATGGCGATTCTTTGATGAAAAAACAGGAAAACAGGAACCGCAGTACGGCAGGATGCAAATCGAAAACAAATGGTATTTTTTTGATGAGCAAAAGGGAACACAGGTGCACGGCCCCCAGTGGGTGACCGATCAAAAGGACGATACATATTATGTTCTGGAAGATGGAACCTGTGCTTCGGGCTTCAAGCAAATTGAAGACAAGCTGTATTATTTTGAGGACAAGCTGGTAAAGGGCTGGTTCGAGGATAAGGACGGCCAGCGCCGCTATGCGGACCCGATTACGGGCGAGCTGAACAGCAAGGAGGGCTGGTTCGAGATCGATGGCATCAAGACATACCTGATGCCGGAAGGAAAATATGTTGCACCGCCGGTAATCGAAGCAGTCAGCTATAACGGCAGCGGGGCAAACAAAACGGTGCAGATTCAGGCAAAGCCATCGAAATGGACCGATGCCGGCAAAATGCAGTACAGCTGGGATGGCGGCAAAACGTGGACAAAAGAAGCAAAACGTGAATTTGCGGCAGGCACGGTGCTGCCGGCTGACACAATTCAGGTCAAGGACTCGGTGGGAAACATTACAATTTACAGCGGGGAATTGGAAATCAAAAAGGAAGGCCCCTATCGCGGGATCGATGTTTCGGTTTATCAGGGAAAAATCGATTGGGCTGCGGTAAAGCGGGACGGAGTTGATTTCGCAATCATTCGTGCGCTGACATGGAGCAATTCGGTTGGTTACTATGTTATCGACCCGAACTTTGAATACAATGTCCGGGAAGCAAAGGCAAACGGAATTGCAGTTGGTGCATATCTGTTTTCGTATGCATTTAGTGTAGAGGAAATGTACGAAGAAGTGGACTTCTTCCATAACTCAGCCGAAATGCAGGCACTGCGCCGAGATGATATCCGGTTCGATTATCCGGTATACATCGACTTTGAATGGAATAGGATATTAGAAAAAACAAACTATAATCAGCGTACCGATATGCTTGAAAAGGGCATGGAACGCTTGAAATCATATGGCTATCATCCGGGATTTTATTCCAACCGCAACTGGCTGATGAATCATTATGACGGAAAAGCTCTTGTGGCAAAGGGATACGATTTCTGGTACGCGAGATATCCGTTGGCACCGGATCTGAATGCAGGAACGGCAGGGGATATTGGATTTGCTGCGCCGATCTGGCAGTATGCATCCGATGGCCGTGTGGCCGGGATTGCAGGCGATGTCGATATGAACATCAGCTATGTTGATTATAAGACGCTGATCAATGCGGGCGGATCTTCCGGTGAAGGTGCAGAATTGACGCTTTCGGTATATGACCTGAATACTTCCAGACAGGTGACCGGTTCGGTGAAGGATATATTGGCTCAGATCGTTATGAACGAAGTGGGACAGTGGAATCATTCCGAAGTGAATAAAGCACAGGCGGTTGCGGCTTACAGCTGGATTCAGTACCAGCAGAAGCACGGAAACCCGATTCCGGCAGTAGGCTTGAGAAAGCCGAGCGACTTGGTGAAAAAAGATGTAGAATCGGTCGTAAACAAAACCCTGTATTTTAACGGCGCGCCGGCAAACGCGGCGTATGGCTCTGCAAGCGGGCCGTACACCAACACAGCAAAAAACATGTGGAATTTGAATCTGCCGTACCTGAATACTCCGGTCGAAAGTCCGGAACAGGAATGGCGTGGAAAGACAAAAGAGATAGCGCTGGATGCGATGAAGAAAAATCTGTCCAAGTTGGTTTCGGAATCCCTGTTGGATGAAACACCGCACGACAAGTGGCTGACTAATCCGGTATATGATGCAAATGGCTACATTGTATCGATTCAGGTGTGCGGAAAAACGGTTTCCGGGGGCAGGTTCTATGAAAACATGTGGGGATTGTATTCTCCGAAATTCGTATATGAATATAACAGCACAAAGGACACATGGAAATTCACGACAGAAGGCAATGGGCATTGTGTTGGTATGAGCCAATGGGGTGCATATACTTATGCAAAACAAGGCTGGAAGTATGAACAGATCCTTGCGCATTATTATCCGACAACCGTATTGAAATAAAAATGCCGCAGGGAATTTGCACGGAACCCGGCTTAAGGAGGGCGTTATAATGAAAGGCAAGAAATGGATCGGCGCTGTTTTAGTGATAATCATTTTTGCAGCGGGGATTCTATTGGGCATACTGTGGACAAGCAGACAAAATGCGGAATCAGGCGATTCGACGCCCAGCGGATCGGGACAGAAACCGGATGTGTCGGCATCGGAAAGCGTGCCGCCGGTATCCGATTCCACAGAGGAAACCAGCAAGCCGGAAAATGAGCCGGATTCCTCGGAAGCACCGGAATCCAAATCGGAAATACCGTCCTCGTCTGCGGCGGAACCGACAGTCAGCCCGCAAGGGGAAAATGTAGTATATGGAACCATAGTGGACGCTGCCATGAATTCGATACTGGTGAAAGAGGATGAAACAGGGCGGGAAATTGATTTTTCCAGAGATACGGCAGATGTATCCGGTCGGATCGTGGTGGATGCAAAAGTAGAAGTATACTATACCGGCGAAATTAACGGCAATGATGCAAGCGAAGTGTTTGTGACAAGGATTGTGTCAAAAGCATAAAAAGGAGAAAAA
>JAHHSK010000004.1 GCA_020025255.1 Ruthenibacterium sp.
TGTGGTTTTATGTGATATAATTCGGGTGGAGAAATCAAAATCATTCGAACCGGTGAAATATTATCCAAAATGAAAGCAGCCGTTCATTTTCTTCTCCATTACACAATTTAAAAAAGTGATCTTTAGTTTGTTAAACACTTGATTGATAGGACGGCTATATCCAAGCGCATTTCCCATGCTGTGCAAAACAGCCGCACAAAAGAAAAGAAATCCAAAGCAGGGCGTTGGCAGCGTCCTGCTTTTTTGCATGCAAAAGCAAAAGGAAGCGGCGGCATAAGGCAAGAAGCTGCCGTAAAAGCAGGATTGCACCGAAAGATACGGCGGGTATCTTGTCGAAACAAAGCGGTTATACCAAAATATGGAATTTAGCACTGGAAACTATTGCACTATATGGAAATATATGGTAAAATAGGGGCTGTCAAAGAGACTCGACGCAATGTGTGCCGAAACAAAATAAAAACTGTGCTGGAGGATAAAAATGGATAAAGTAAAATTGCTGATGACAGAACTGACGCCGGAGCTGACAAAACAGTGCGCGCGGGTACTGAAGGAAAAAGATGCCGATGTAACCGTATGCGAAAAGGATGGAGTAAAGGCACTTGCGGCGATTTTGGCACAAAAACCGGATGCTGTGCTTTTGGATGCATTTATGCCGGGGCTGGATGCGTTGAGCGTGAAGCACCGGTGGGAAGAAGCCGGAGGACAGGATACGGTGTTTTATGTAACGGGCAGCTTTGCGGATGATGCACTGGAAAGCGAAATGATGCAAAACGGCTTTTCGTTTTATTTTCAAAAGCCGTTCGATCCGCAGGTTTTGGCAGAGCGCGTGTGCGGGCTGAATACAAAAAGGGTGTTGCCGCCTGCGGCAGAGGATGAGTGCACAGTGACAGAGATCCTGCATCAGATCGGGGTGCCTGCCCACATCAAGGGATACCAGTTCCTGCGGGATGCGATCCTGATGACGATGCGCGATACGGAATACATCAACAGCGTGACAAAGCGGCTGTATCCGGAAATAGCAAAGGCGAATGAGACAACGGCAAGCCGTGTGGAGCGTGCCATACGCCATGCCATAGAGGTGGCGTGGGATCGCGGCGATGTGGATACACTCAACAGCTATTTTGGCTATACGATCCACAATCTGCGCGGCAAGCCGACCAATTCGGAATTTATCGCCATGATCGCCGATAAAATGCGGCTGGATAAAAAAGCGCATCGTTCGGCATAATACATCCGGAAAACGGTTTTAAAAAGGGCTTTGCGCGCAGGGACAGCTGGGATGCCGGCGGTGCACAGGGGGCAGAGCCTTCTGCCCGAAGGCGGCAGAAAGCAAAGGAGGATGCAGACGATACAAGCATCATTGCAGCAGGTGCACAGCAAACACAAAACAAAAGAAAACGAAACCAAAGGGGATCTTTTCCAACAGAACGGCATCTGGAGGAAAAGGTCTCTTTTTTCTGTTCGTTTTGTGTGATATACTGTACATGAATTCGGAAATAAGCACGCGCACATGGAAACGATGCATTCCGGCCATGCGCTGTGTATTACAAATAGAAAAGAGGGAAAAATCATGCTTCAGGGAAAAACCGCTGCGGCGGTGATTGTGGCAGCCGGTTCATCGCGCCGCATGGGGTTCGATAAGCTTTCTTTTTTGCTGGAAAGCGGCACGGTGCTGGAAACAAGCGTTGCCGCATTTGACCGGCACCCGTGGATCGATTCGATCGTGATCGTGGCAGGAAAGAACAAAGAGGCGGCGCAGCGGGCTGCAAAACGCTGCAAAAAGCCCGTGCAGATAGTGGATGGCGGTGCAACGCGCGTGGAAAGCGTGCGCGCCGGGCTTTGTGCGGTGGATGCCTTCCTTGTGGCGATCCACGATGCGGCGCGTCCGTTTGTTGCGCAGGATGTGATCGGTGATGCGCTGAAAGCGGCACTGGAAACCGGAGCGGCGGCACCGGCTGTTCCGGTGAAGGATACCATAAAATTGGCACAGGACAATTTGGTTGCCGCAACGCCCCGGCGCGATAAGCTGTTTGCCGTACAAACGCCCCAGTGCTTTTGTACGCAGCTGTACCGCAAGGCGCTTTCCATGGTGCAGGCGGATGAGGTGACGGATGATTGCTCTGTGCTGGAGCTGGCCGGCTTTCCGGTAACACTGACACAAGGGGATTACGCGAATTATAAAATTACAACGCGGGAGGATCTGCCCGCTGAAACGAGGGGAAAAGCAATGAGGATCGGACATGGATACGATGTGCACCGTTTGGTAGAAGGCCGCGCGTTGATTTTGGGCGGTGTCGGCATCCCGTATGAAAAAGGGCTTTTGGGGCATTCGGATGCCGATGTGCTGACGCATGCCGTTATGGATTCGCTGCTGGGCGCAGCGGCACTGGGGGATATCGGCAAGCTTTTCCCGGATCAGGATCCAGCCTATAAAGGGGCGGACAGTATCGCGCTGCTGCAGCAAGTGGGGCGGATTCTGGCGGAAAACGGATACCGGCCGGGAAACCTGGATGCCACGATCCTGTGCCAGGCTCCGAAGCTTGCGCCGTACATCCCCCGCATGCGCGAAAAAATCGCATCGGCGCTGGGCATGGAAACGGCAGACGTTTCGATCAAAGCAACGACAGAGGAAAAGCTTGGCTTTACCGGAAGCGGCGAAGGCATTGCCGCGCACTGCGTCTGCCTTTTGCACAACGCATAAGCCGACAGCCGCCTGTGCAAAAAACGGTGAAAATATCGCAGCAGCGATGCTTTTCTGAAGCAAAACCCTTTTTCAAACCGTATATTTATGGTATACTGGAATTCAGCTGATTTTGCGCAAAGAGCGTGATGACACGCACAAAGCAAACTCGGCACAGCCGCAGGCCGCAGAGCGGCAGACGGCAGACAGGGGGGCAGAACGTGACAGAACAAATCCAAACCATGTGGTATGGCTTTTTGTTGAACATCAAAAGCAACTTCAAACCGATTGTGGATATCCTGGATATCCTGGTAGTGACCTTTATTATATATGAAGCGATTTCGCTGGTGCGCCAGACGCGCACCGCACAGCTGGCAAAGGGGATCATTGCCGTTCTGCTGGCGTATGTGGTTGCAAATCTTGTGGGGCTGCGCACGCTTACCTGGCTCATCAACAGCATCATGAGCTTCGGTATCCTGGCTTTGGTGGTCGTGTTCCAGCCGGAGCTGCGCCGCGCACTGGAACAGGTGGGGCGCACAAGTCTTTTCGGGATGCAGATATTCAAAGGGAAAACCGACCCTTCGGATCTGCGCATGAAGTGGCAGAATGCGATCGTTGCGGTGTGTGATGCGGCAGAGCAAATGGCAGAAACGCGGACCGGTGCGCTTATGGTTTTGGAACGGCGCACAAATTTATCGGAGATCGTTAAAACCGGTACGGTGCTCAGCGCGGATATCACACCGGAAATGCTCGGCACGATTTTTTATGAAGGCACACCGCTGCACGATGGAGCCGTAGTGGTGCGGGAAGGCCGGATTGAAGCGGCCGGATGCTTCCTTCCGCTTTCCAACAATCTTGAAATCGGCAAGGATATGGGCACGCGCCACCGCGCGGCGCTTGGCATGAGCGAAAATTCCGATGCGGTTGTAGTGGTCGTCAGTGAAGAAACCGGGATCATTTCGCTTGCGAAAAACGGAATCCTGATTCGCAGATTGGATCGGCAGAACCTGTTCAACATGCTGGAAAGCGATATGGTGCCGCCGGAAATGGAAGAGAAAAAACATTCGTTCTGGAGGAAAAAGAATGGAAAACAGCACGAATAAGGCAGCGCCCGGTTCCGGGCGGAAAGAACCGGGTACGGTACAGACCGGCGTATTTGAACGGCTGTTTTCAAGACGCTGGTTTTCGATGACGATATCGGCGGTTCTGGCGGTGCTTTTATGGCTTGTGGTCATTTCACAGGAACCGACCCAGACGAAAACCATTACCGTGCCGGGCATCACGTTCGATTATAATTCGGCACTGTATACCGGCGCATCGCTGGATATTGTGGATTATGAGGATATCAAAGTCAATGTTGTGATCTCCGGGGACAGCAGTGCCATTCAGCAGGCGGATTCGCCGGATATCATTGTGTACCCCGATTATACGGATATTTCGCGTTCCGGGGTGCCGGGCGAATATTCCATGCGGCTGCTGGCACGCAGGGCGGATTCCTCTTTACTGAAGTTTGACATCGATTCGATCTCGCCGGCTTACGTCAATGTGACATTTGCCAAGATCGAAACCAAGAAATTTGAGGTGGAAGTAGAGGCGCAGGTGGATCCGGCCGAAGATTACTATCTGGGAGAAAAAGTCGTTTCTCCGGCGGAAGTGACGCTGCGCGGACCGGAAAATGAATTGAAGCAGGTGGCGCGGGTTGCGGCGAAGGTCGTCAGCGAAGAAAAACGTGACCGCACCATGCTGGACAGTGCCCGGCTGATGCTTTTGGACAGCGACGGCAACGAAATCAAGGATTCATCGATCACGATTCTGGAAGGCGAACAGGTGGAGGTTACGATCCCGGTGCTGAAGATCAAAACCGTTCCGCTGGTGTTCGAGTTCAGCAATATCCCTTCCGGCTATGACCCGGCGGCACTGAAAGCGACGATTTCTCCGGCTTCGATCCGCATTGCAGGGCCTGCGGATAAAATCGATACGATCGAAAATGTATATGCGGGGGTCATCAATCTGCCGCGCATCCAGCTTGGCCGCACGGAAACGCTCAAGATCCAGCTGAACGAGGGCATCGTGAATGTGGATAATGTGCCGGATGCAACGGTTTCGTTTGATACCAGCGGATACGGCGAGCCGCGTTCGGTTGCCGTAAGCGATATCCGGGTTGTAAATGCGCCGGCCGGCGTGGATGTAAAAGCCATTACCGAACGGCTGAACCATGTTTTGCTGGTTGGCCTTGCGGAAGAATTGGATGCCATTGCACCGCAGGATGTACTGGCGATCGTGGATGCTTCGGCGCAGAATATCACAGTGAAAGGGAGCGGTCAGCAGCAGTTCAGCGCACAGATCGTCGTAACGGGTACCAAGACGGTATTTGCTACGGGGTCGTATCCGGTGCTGTGTGACATTACGGTGAAATAATGCTGTTAGTCAGAGATATCCGCCTGCCGCTTTCGGCAGGCGAACAGGAAGCCGTGGCGGCGGCCTTGAAAAAAACAGGGCTGCCGCGCAGCGGCATTGCCAAATCGGGCATTGCAAAGCTTTCGGTCGATGCAAGGCACGGCCGCCCGAATCTTGTGTATACGGTTGCGCTGGAGCTTGCGGAACAGGGTGCAGAGCGTTCATTTGAACACTTTGCGCCCTATGTTTCAATAGCGGCACCTGTGGAATTTGAAGTGCACAACGGAAGCAAGGCGCTTTTGCATCCTCCGGTGGTCTGCGGGCTGGGGCCCGCCGGGCTGTTTGCCGCGCTTTTGCTGGCACGCCAGGGCTTTTGCCCGATCGTGCTGGAACGCGGCCCGGCTATGGAAGAACGCACGCGCTGCGTGGAAGAATTCAATCAAAGCGGAAAGCTCGACGAAAATGCCAACATCCAGTTTGGCGAGGGCGGGGCGGGCACCTTTTCCGACGGAAAGCTGACAACGCGCATCAGCGACCCGCTGTGTGCGTTTGTTACCAAAACGCTGCTGCAGCACGGTGCGCCGGAAGATATCGCCTATAAGCAGCGTCCCCATATCGGAACGGATGAACTGCGCGGTGTGATCACGTCGATCCGCAAAGAAATCGAAGCACTGGGCGGGCGCGTGTGCTTTCATACGCCCCTTACGGGGCTTGAAATCGAAAACGGGGTGCTGCGCGCCGTTGAAACGCCGCAAGGGCACATCCCGTGCGAAGCATTGGTGCTTGCGCCGGGGCATTCCGCGCGGGATACCTTTGAAATGCTGGATAAGGCGGGCTTTGTGCTGCATGCAAAATCCTTTTCGGTCGGCTTTCGTGCCGAGCATCTGCAGACGAAAATCGAACAGAGCCTGTACCATGATGCGGCAGGGCATCCGGCACTGGTGCGCGGGGAATACCAGCTTTCGCACCATGTGGGGAACCGATGCGTCTATACGTTCTGCATGTGTCCCGGCGGCAGTGTGGTTGCCGCAGCAAGCGAGACAGGGCGTGCCGTGACGAACGGGATGAGCCTGCATGCGCGGGATGGAAAAAACGCCAATGCCGCAGTGGTTGTCAGCGTGAATGAAAAGGATTTCGCAGGCGATGCCCGCAAGGCGATCGCGTTTCAGCGTGAATTGGAGGAAAAAGCCTATCGTGCAGGCGGCGGCGGATATGCCGCACCCGCAGAGAATGTGCAGAGCTTTCTGCGCGGTGAGGGAAGGCTGCATATTTCACAGCTGGAACCAACGTATCCACGCGGCGTGAACGCGTATGATCTGGGCAGCCTGCTGCCGGATGAGCTGGCTGCGGCTCTGCGCACGGGGCTTGCGGCCTTTGAACGCAAGCTTTCGGGCTACACAGCGCCGGAAGCGGTGCTGACGGGCTTGGAAACACGCACATCCAGCCCGGTTCGCCTGCGCCGGAACGATGCCGGTGAAAGCGTGGATGTCGCGGGCGTGTGGCCGTGCGGTGAAGGCCCGGGCTATGCGGGCGGCATCATGTCGGCCGCAGTGGATGGCCTGCGGTGCGCAGCCAGGATCGCAGAACGGTATTCCCCCAAAAACATAGAAGAACAATAAATTTGACCGGTACGGTTTTGCACAACGGGAAGAGGTTGATTGCCAATGGGAACATTTATATTTTTCATTATCTTTTTTGCGGTGATTCTTCCGCGTCTGCGCGGGGAACAGGGAGGAAAAAATTCGTTTTATACGTATACTCCGCCGCGCAAAGAGTATCCGGCGGATAGGTTCAACATGCGCAGGAACCGCAGAACAGAATATGTGTACGAGCCGCAGGAAAAGGATGTTCCGGATATGAAGCCCGCGCGCAGACACAGCGAAAAGGAATATAACGACCCGCTGCGTAAAAAAATGATCCAGACCATGTTGGTGATCCTTGGCGGCGGTGTGGGTTCGGCACTGTTTGGAACCATGACCCTGAATGCATTGGGCGAAGTGATATGGGATCTGACGAACGGCTTTTTCTTCCCGGAGGACTGGGTGCTTGCGGTGCTGTTCGGCGTGGGGACATTCGGTGCAGTCAAGATCGTAAAACACGGGATGCAGGCATGGAACCGTATGAGACGGTTTCGCATTTACAATGCCGTCATCGGTGATCGCAGAGTGTGTCCGGTTTCGGATATTGCAAGATCGAGCGGACGAAACAAAAAAGAAGTGTTCAACGATATGCAGGAAATGGTGCGCTTTGGCTATTTTCCTATGGGGTTCGTTGATAAGGAAAGCATGAATTACTATGCGGATAATGAAGCGTGGCGTGAAATGCATCCGGATCGTGCAGAGGAAGAGGATAAGCCGATCGGCAGTCCCAAAAAGAAGAAAAACAAAAACCCGTCGCGAAAAAAAGCAGACGCGGAAAGCACAAACACAACGGCAGACTGCGAAGAAACTTCGCAAACGCAATCCGAGCAGGAAGTTTCCGCCGTAGAGCGGTATCTGGAAGGCTTGGACAAGCAGATCCGTCAAATCAAGGAGCAGGAGATCCACAGCAAGGCAAAACGCCTGTATGAACATTCCTGCGATATCCTTGCGTGGGTGCAGCTTCATCCCGAATGTGCCGAGGATGTGCGCCGCTTTTGCAGCTACTATCTGCCCACGGCAACAAAGCTGCTGAGCACCTATAACGAGGTTGCCCCGCATGCGGACGAAAGCCGTGTGGCAGCCAGCATCCAGGATGAGGTTTCCAAGGTGCTGGATACCATGATCGAAGCCTTCCGCGGGCTTATGGATCATCTGCTGCAGAATACCGCAGTGGATATGCAGGCGGAAATTTCAGCACTGGAAACCGTGCTTTCGCAGGAAGGCCTTATGGAAAACGGCTTTACCATGCCGCATCCGGCTGCACCCGATCTGAAAATGTAAGGCAGCCGCCAAAAACAGCAAAGAAAAGAAAAAGCATAAAAGCAAAGAAGGAGAACGGTTCATGTTTTACCGCCCATGGCAAATAAAAAAAAATGACCCGGCACGCTCAGCTGCGCTGAGTGCAGCGCTTGGCATGCCGCGCCTTGTAAGTGACGTGCTGTGCGCGCGCGGGCTGGATACCCCCGAAAAAGCGCAGATACTGTGCGGTGATGGAGCCGAATTATCCGACCCGATGCTGCTTTCCGGCATGCAGGCGGCGGTGGAGCGCATCCACCGCGCGATCGATGAAGGAGAGCGCATCGTCGTATTCGGTGATTATGATGTGGACGGTGTAACAGCGACCGCGCTTTTGTATACCTATCTGGATACTACCGGGGCGGAAGTATACTATAAGCTGCCCAATCGGGAAGATGATGGCTACGGCCTTTCGATCAAGGCAGTGGAACAGCTGGCGGCAAAGGATGTCGATTTGATCATAACAGTAGATAATGGCATTTCGGCAAAGGAGGCCGTTGAGCACGCCAACACGCTGGGCATCGACGTGGTGGTGACGGATCACCATATGCCGCCGGCCGAACTGCCGCCGGCATGTGCGGTGGTCGATCCGCTTTTGCCGTATGATACAAGCCCATGCAAAACACTTTCCGGTGTGGGGGTCGCCTTCAAGCTGGCTGCCGCACTGGACGGATGCCCGCCGGAGGAGCTTTTGCCCTTTTACGGTGATTTTGCCGCACTGGGAACCATTGCGGATATCATGCTGCTGGAAGGGGAAAACCGGCGCATCGTCAAGCAAGGGCTTGCCCTGCTGCAGCAGACAGACCGCCCCGGCATTGCGGCACTTATGGAATCCTGCGGCCTTGCGGAAAAGGAGCTGACGGCAGAAAACGTATCGTTCAGCATTTCGCCGCGGCTGAATGCGGCCGGGCGCATGCATCAGGCCGAAGCGGCACTGGAGCTGCTTTTGTGTGAAGACCCGGAGGAGGCGCCGCTGCTGGCACAGGGGCTGGAAGAACAGAATGTGGAACGCCAGAAAACAGAGCAGCAGATCCTGCAAAATGTTTTAGCGGACATTGCGGCGGATAAAACCTATGGAACCGATCGCGTGATCGTAGTATGGGGGCGGGGCTATCATCCGGGTGTCATCGGGATCGTTGCATCCCGCATCGTAGAACGCTTTGGCAAGCCTGCCATTGTCATCTCGCTGGATGAAAATGGGGAAGGCAAAGGCTCCGGACGCAGCATTGCGGGCTTTTCGCTGTATCGGGCCATAGCCGAATGCGCCCCGCTGCTGATCCGTTTTGGGGGGCATGCACTGGCGGCCGGGCTGTCGGTGCGTGAAGAAAACCTGCCGCAGCTGCGCCGCCGGATGAACGAGTGGGCAGCGCGGGAATACCCGGTTATACAGCGCCCTGCCTTAGTGCTGGATGCCGCCGTGCGTCTTGCGGAAATTTCAGAGCCGGACGTTGCCGCACTTTCGGTGCTGGCGCCGTTTGGAAATGGAAACCCATCCCCTGTTTTTCTGGTGGAGCATGCGGTGATCGATGCGGTGTATCCGCTCAGCGATGGAAAGCATACCCGCCTGCGCCTCCGGCAGGGATCGGGCGTTTTATATGCGGCTCTGTTTGGGGTTGCGCCGGAAACCTTCGGCTATTGTGTCGGGCAGGCAGTGGATGCGGCGATCCAGCTTTCTGTTTTTGAAGGAAGGAACGGCCCGATGATTTCGGCACGCATGGTGGAACTGCGTCCGGCAGGGCTGGGCAATGAATATCTGGAAGGGACAACGCTGTACGAAGCACTGATCTGCGGCGCGGCCTTATCCGAGACGGAATGCGCACTGGTGCGCCCATGCCGTGCGGATACCGTTGCGCTGTACCGTGCCGTCGGCGCGGCACCGCAGGGGATCCCAGCCGAGGATCTTCGCCCGCTTTTTGCAAAGCTCGGAACACAAAATGCAGGAAAGATCCTTGTTTCACTGGAAGCATTGAGGGAGCTTTCGCTTGTGGAAAAGCAGCAGACGCCGCAGGGCGTTCGCTGGAAACTGGTGCCCGCTACGGGGAAAAAGGATTTGGCTTCCGCGCCGATTTTAAAAAGACTGGGGACGGCACAATAATGGGAAACAACGATAAATCGACAGTAAAATCATATGAGGATCTGGAACGTGCTGTTGAAGAATCCGGACGCTCGTACGATATGGAAAAGATCCATAAGGCGTATGAGCTTGCAGCAAAGGCGCATGCAGGCCAGGCGCGGCTTTCGGGCGAAAGCTATGTCAGTCATCCGATCGCAACGGCATGCCTGGTTGTGGATCTTGGCTTGGATACCGATTCGGTGGTATCGGCGCTGCTGCATGATTCGGTAGAGGATACGGATGTTACGGTAGAGGAATTGAAATCGGCATTCGGCACGGATGTGGCGCAGCTGGTGGATGGCGTTACCAAGCTGGGCAAGATCAAGTTTTCTTCGGTGGAGGAGCAGCAGGCAGAAAACCTGCGCAAAATGCTTTTGGCCATGAGCAAGGACGTTCGCGTTATGCTCATCAAGCTGTGCGACCGCCTGCATAACATGCGCACCGGGGACGGCTGGCCCGAGCAGAAGCGGCGCGACAAAGCGCTGGAGACCATGGAGGTCTATGCGCCGATCGCGCATCGGCTTGGCATGAGCAATATCAAGGAAGAACTCGAAGATCGAAGCCTGAAATATCTGGATCCGATCGGCTATTCCGAAATCACCGCGCATTTGGATCAAAACGGCGGTGCACAGGAATTCATCAGCGATATTGCAGATAAGATCCGGGAACATCTGGAAGAAAACGGAATGGGAAAATGCACGATCAAAAAACGCATCAAAAGCGTTTACGGCATTTATCGCAAGATGTTTATCCAAAACCGCACCTTTGAGGAAATTTATGATGTGTATGCGGTTCGCATCATTCTGGATACGGTGGGCGAATGCTATAACGCGCTGGGGGTCATCCATGATATGTATCATCCGATCCCAAGCCGGTTCAAGGATTATATCTCCACGCCGAAACCCAATATGTACCAATCCCTGCATACCACAGTGATCGGGCATGAGGGCATCCCGTTCGAGGTGCAGATCCGCACTGCGGATATGGATCGCACCGCGGAATACGGCGTTGCGGCGCATTGGAAATATAAAGTGGGCGTCAACACAAAGGATACGGATAATTTTGACAGCCGGATCGCATGGGTGCGCCGTCTGCTGGAAAGCCAGCGCGAGGGACAGGATGCCGGGGATCTGCTGCGGGACATCAAAAGCGAGCTTCTGCCCGAGGAAGTGTTTGCCTTTACGCCGAAGGGGGATGTCATCAATCTTCCTGCGGGTGCAACGGCGATTGATTTTGCCTATGCGATCCATTCGGCGGTGGGAAACCGCATGATCGGCGCGAAGGTCAACAGCCGCATTGTGCCGATCGATCACAAGGTCGTCACAGGCGAAATCATCGAGATCATCACCGGCCCCAAGGATAAAGGACCCAGCCGCGACTGGCTGAATATTGTTACGACCAGTGAAGCGCGGAACAAGATCCGCAACTGGTTCAAAAAAGAACGCAAGGAAGAAAACATTGCGCAGGGCAAAGCGGCACTGGAAAAGGAAATGCGGCGCAATCTGATCAACATCCCCGATGAGCAGTACGATGAATTTATGATGGAGCTGGCGCGCAGACAGCGGCTGAATACAACAGAAGAGCTGTATGCGGCAATCGGCTACGGCGGAGTGCAGCTTTCGCGCCTGATCATCAAAATCAAAGATGAATACACCAAGCTGCAAAAGGAGCAGGCTCCGGCACAGGCACCGCCGCCCGTCACGATCAAAAAGCAGAAATCGTCGGATGGGGTCGTAGTGGAAGGCATCGACAACTGTCTTGTAAAGTTTGCCAAATGCTGCAATCCGCTGCCGGGGGATGATATTGTCGGATTTGTCACGCGGGGCTTCGGCGTTTCGATCCATAAACGAACCTGCGGCAATGCGCAGGCGGGGCTTAGCGGCCCGGATTCGGAGCGCTGGATGAATGCGCACTGGGCGGAAAGCGTGAAGGAAAGCTTCAAATCGACGCTGGAGCTGTTTGCGGTGGACCGCGATGGCCTTATGGCGGACGTGGCGGGGCTGATTGCCGAACTGCATCTGCCGTGTTATGCCATTGCAGCGCGCAAGCTGTCCGATGGACGAGCCAACATGACGCTGACGATCGGCGTCAATAACACCGAGCATTTGAATACGATTATTGCACGGCTCCGAAAGATCAAAAGCATTACAACGATCACGCGTCTGTAAGCTCCTTGGCAGCCTGTGCGCATAACGGACGCGGAAAAGGAGAAACAATAGAATGAGAGCAGTGATCCAGCGTGTTTGCAATGCAAACGTCATCGTGGAAGGCGGCGCGCCGCGCGCGATCGAGCGGGGGATCGTGATCCTTCTGGGCGTAAAGGATACCGATACGCTTGATATCTGTGAAAAGCTGGCGCAGAAATGTGCCGGTCTGCGCATTTTTGAAGACGAAGAAGGCAAGCTGAATCTTTCCGCGCAGCAGCTGGGGCTAGATGCACTGGTGGTATCCAATTTTACGCTGTATGGGGATACCCGCAAGGGCAAGCGCCCGAGCTTTATCAGCGCAGCAAAGCCGCCGCTTTCGGTGGATGCATACGATCGCTTTGTGCAGGAGCTTGGGAAAACCGGGCTGCGGCAGATCCAGACCGGTGAATTCGGCGCGGACATGCAGCTGACGCTGACCAACGACGGCCCTGTGACGATTGTTATTGATACCGACGATTGGAAAAAATAAGGGGGAAAACCATGACACCATATCATATCGCATCCGGCATGCCGTTTTATACAAACACATATCTGCTGATCGGACAAAACCGCCGTGCGGCAGTGATCGATCCGTCGGCACAGGCACAGGAATATCTGGATATTCTGGAAAAAGAGCATGCACAGCTGACGCACATCCTGCTGACGCACGGCCATTACGACCATGTGCATTCCGCGCAGCAGCTGCGCGAAGAAACCGGGGCAAAGATCTGGATGAATGGAGCGGATGCGCGCGGAAACCGGCTTTTCCCCTTTACTTCGCCGGATTTCAGCTATACCGACGGCGAGGACATCCATGTAGACAGCGACCTGATATTCCGTGTCATTGAAACGCCGGGACACAGCGAAGGTTCGGTCTGCCTTTGGACGGGCAATCTGCTATTGAGCGGCGACACACTGTTCCAGGGCAGCATGGGGCGCACCGATTTCGAGGGCGGCAGCGCAGAAAAAATCCGCGAAAGCCTGAAAAAGCTCTGCCGGCTTGTGCCGGATGAAGTGCATGTGCTGCCGGGGCATCAGGGCTTTTCTACCATGAAAGAGGAAAAGCGGTGCAATCCGTATCTGCAATTTGAAGAATAAGGAATAGGAAAATCAATGGAAATATATATCCGGGGAATGGGTTCCGGTTATGAGCCGGAGCATGTTGCGCGTCTTTTTTTCAATCCGGCACAGCTTGCAAAGCGCTGGCCGTCGCATCGGCGGGATGCGGTCTGCGTCCTGCGCCGTAAAAACCAATACGCCTGCGGGATCCGCATGAACGGACTGTGCGCGGTTCGCACAGCACGGCTTGCAGAATCAATTTCGGAAAAGCAGGCGGAATACGAAATCTGCCGCATGCTGTTTTTGCTTTTGTGTGAAGCGACGGGGCGGCGCCCGGCATGGGGCATGCTGACGGGGGTGCGGCCGGTGCGGCTGATCCACGATATGCGCCGCGCGGGCAAAACGCCGCAGGAAATCGAGGATTTCTTTGAAAAAAAATATTTTGTCAGCCGCGAAAAGTTCCGCCTTGCGCTGGAAACGGCGGAAAATCAGAGGGAACTGCTTGCATGCAATACACCGCGCAGCTACAGCCTTTATATTTCGATTCCGTTTTGCCCTTCGCGGTGCAGCTATTGCAGCTTTGTTTCCCGCACAACGGCGGAATCGGGCCGCCTGATCGAACCGTATATCGCAGCACTGTGTGAAGAACTGCGGGATATCAGCGCACTGGCAAAGCGCAATCGCTTGAAGCTGGAAACGATCTACATTGGCGGCGGAACGCCTACGGCCATCAGCGCACAGCAGCTGCGCATCCTGATGCAGACCGTGCAGGAAGAATTTGATATTTCGGCTGTGCGGGAATATACCGTGGAGGCCGGCCGGCCGGATTGCACCACGCCGGAAAAGCTGGCTGTCATCAAGGAATACGGCGCAACGCGCATTTCGATCAACCCGCAGACGCTTTCGGATACGGTTCTCAAGGCGATCGGGCGCAAGCACAGTGCACAGGATATTCTGGATTGCTATGCCCAGGCACGCCGGCTGGGACACAAAAACATCAATATGGATCTGATAGCCGGGCTGCCCCAGGATACGCCGGAAAGCTTTGCCAGAACGGTACAGGGGGTGCTTGCACTCCAGCCGGAAAATATCACGGTGCATACGCTGACGCTCAAGCGCGCTTCCAATCTGGTGATCGAACACGCGCCGGATTCTTACGGAAATGTGACGCGCATGCTGGAAAGCTGCAGTGCACTGGGGGCGGCGGGCTACACGCCTTATTATTTATACCGCCAAAAGGGTACGCTGCAAAATCTGGAAAATACCGGCTTTACCAAACCGGGATATGCAGGATTATACAACATCTATATTATGGAAGAGACCCATACGATCCTTTCGGCCGGTGCAGGCGGTTCCACAAAGCTGGTGGGGCCGGACGGCAGGATCGAACGGATTTTCAATCATAAATATCCGCTGGAATATATTGAACGCTTTGATGTCGTCAGAGCGCGCAAACAGGGAGTTGACGATTTTTATGAAAGATATGATTTGGATTCCGAAGCGGCTGACTGAGATCGGCCTGCTGAATGTGGCGGCATGCTCTGCACAGGGCTTTGTTGATTACTGCGAACAGGATTATGCCGCCCGCATCGAGCATGCGGCGCAAGCCATTCAGGAAAGCGGTGCACACATTGTTATGCTTACCGGGCCGAGTGCTTCGGGAAAAACCACTACGGCGCACAAGCTGGCGGAATGCATCCGATCCCATGGCCGCGCCAGCGCGGTGGTGTCGCTGGATAACTTTTTCAAGGATGTCAGTGAATATCCCAAGCTGCCCGATGGTTCCCCGGACTATGAAAGTGTGGATGCGCTGGATATCCGCGGCATCAACCGCTGTCTGCTGGAGCTGCTGAATACGGGCGGTACGGAAATCCCGGATTTTGATTTCTGCCGCGAGCAGCGCCGCTGCGGAGTGATCCCGGTGCAGGTGGGGGATGGCGTTGTGATCGTGGAAGGCATCCATGCACTGAATCCCAGGCTGACGGCGCTGCTGCCGCAGGGCAGTGCGTTCAAGATTTACGCCGGACTGCGGGAAGAATATTCCTGCGGCGGAAAGCGCGTGCTGCCCACACGGGATATCCGATTGGCACGCCGCATGGTGCGCGACCATAAATTCCGTGGGCACAGTCTGGAAAAAACGTTCGAAATGTGGCCGGGCGTCTGCGCGGGTGAGGATAAAAACATCCGTGTGTTCAAGCAGGAAGCACATCTGCTTTTGGATACGAGCTTTTCGTATGAGCCGTGTACGCTTGCACCGTTTGTGCTTGAAATGAGGCAGACGCTTGCACCGGATGCGCTCTATGCGCCGCAGCTGGAGGATTTGTGCAGCCGGTTTGCCCTGTGTACGCCGCTGCCCCAGCAGCTGATCCCGAAAACTTCCATGCTGCGGGAATTCATCGGATGAAAGCATTGAAATCCAGACGAATGCATATTATACTGAAATCAGCATAAGGCCGCTTTAAAGGAGGGCAATGATATGACAGGATTCGATAAGCTGAAAAACGCTGCCGCAGTTTGGGCAGATGCCGCGGTGAAAACAACCGGGGATCTGGCGAGCAAAGGAAAAAAACAGGTGGATAGGATCACATTGGAAAATAAGCTGAGCCGCGCACAGCGTCAGCTGGGTGCACTGGTTTATGCACTGGATAAAAACGGCGAAACAAACGATGCGATCGTGCGCCAGTACATCAACAGCATAGCCGAAGTGGAAAAGGAAATCGAGCAGCTTGACAGAAAAACTGCCTGCCAACAAAGAGATACCGAGATCAAGGTCTACTGCCCCCAGTGCGGCACGGAGGTAGACCCCAATGCCATGTTTTGTCCTGGGTGCGGGGGGAAATTATAACGGGGCAAAGACACGCTTTGTGGTGATCCGCAAAAGCAAAAAGAATCAATAGACGGGTGCCGTTCCGGCTGGGCTGTGCCGGAACGGCATTTTTGTGCCGAAGGGAAAATAATGCAAGCGGCTGAAAGACACTGTGCGCATGAGGGATACGCAGCGCCCGTGGTAACGCAAAGAAAGCGAAAAACCGGTGTCAACTTGCGAAAAAGAAGAAAAAAGCGCGGAAAACACTTGCAATAAGCGGGTTCATCATGTAAAATCTATTGAGTAAGCAAAAAAGGAGCGGCCCTTATGAAGGATTGGAAAAAGCAAAACGAGTTTACGATCGAGGATCTGCTGGAAATCGTTGCGCTGCTGCGCGATCCGCAGAAGGGATGCCCGTGGGATCAGGTGCAGACGCATCACTCCATACGAAAAAACTTCATTGAAGAAACATACGAGGCCGTGGATGCAATCGATTTGCAGGACAGCACGCTTTTGTGTGAGGAATTGGGCGATGTCCTTTTGCAGATCGTGCTGCATGCGCAAATGGAACGCGAACAAGGCCGCTTTTCGTTTGAAGATGTGTGCAATGGAATCTGCAAAAAGCTGATTTTTCGTCATTCACACATTTTTGGCGATGCAAGTGCGGCTACACCGGAAGATGCGCTGCAAAACTGGGAACAGCAAAAGCGCGAGGAAAAGCACCGCGAAAAGGCAGCGGCAGATTTGGAAAGTGTGCCGGCCTCACTGCCTGCGTTGATGCGCAGCCGCAAGGTTGCAAAGCGGGCGGCAGCGCATGGGCTGGGGCATGCGGACGTGCTGTCGGCACTGGCACAGCTGGAACATGAAATTGCGCAGCTGCGCACCGCAGTAAAAGCGCAGGATGCATCGGCACAGGCGCAGGCACTGGGCGAAGTACTGTTTTCAGCAGCGGATGTATCGCGCTATATTGACTGTGATGCCGAGGAAGCCCTGACCCAGACAACGAATCGCTTTATTGCGCGTTTTGAGCAAATGGAACGGCTTGCGCAAGAATCCGGCTGTTCGACGGATGATTTAAACAGCGAAGAACGGGCTACACTATGGGCACAGGCAAAAACGGTTTGTGCAAAGCGCTAATGCGCTTTGAAAACATATTCTCATTCATTATTTCGGAGGTTTTATCACAATGACCAAGGTTGATTTGATCGCAAAAGTTGCTGCTGAAGCAGAATTGACAAAGAAAGACGCAGAAAAGGCTGTTGCTGCGGTTCTGGATGGCATTACCGAAGCGCTGAAGGCTGGCGACAAGGTGGCTCTTGTTGGTTTCGGTACATTCGAAACGCGTGAGCGCCCTGCCCACAAGGGCCGCAATCCCCGCACAAAAGAGGAAATCATGATCCCTGCAACCACGGCTCCTGCCTTCAAAGCAGGCAAGGCACTGAAAGACGCAGTGGCAAAATAATTTCTCAATCGGATCAACTCAGCGCAGCCGGAGGTTTTCTTCCGGCTGCATTTTTTCATATCGGAACAGGAGGACGGATATGCGCATTGATAAATTTATGAAGGTGAGCCGTTTGATCAAGCGGCGAACCGTTGCAAACGAGGTTGCGGATGCCGGACGCATCTGTGTGAACGGCAAGCCGGTGAAGGCGAGCTATGCAGTCAAGGAGGGGGACATCATCGAGGTGGCGTTCGGGCAGAATCCCGTGCGCGTTCGGGTCGTTTCCACGGATGCACCCAACGGAAAGGATCTGGCACGCGAAATGTACGTTGTGCTTTCCGAATAAAGAATAAACGCACCCCTTGCGGCATAAGATGCGGTAAAGAGAGGTGCAAAAATAAATGATGAATGAAATATCAGCGGTAAAACAGGATACAGCACTCCGGCACAGTGTTGCCTTGGAGGATCGACGCAATCTGACGGTGACGGGCGTGCTGGCGGTAGTATCCTACGATGCCTTCACCGCTGCGTTGGAAACGCCGCGCGGCACACTGACGATTGGCGGTGAAAATTTAAACGTCAGCGAACTTTCGGTTTCCACAGGGGAAGTCAGGATCAGCGGCAGTATCGAATATCTGCAGTATACAGATAAAAAAGAAATGCGCGAATCGTTTTTCAAAAGGCTGGTGCGGTGAATGGTAGGCAGAGTTTCTGCGGCGTGGGCACTGCGGGATCTGTTTTATGCATTTGGATTGGGTTTTCTTTTAAGCGTACTGTATACAGCGGCGCGCATTGCAGCGGGAAACGGGCGAACCGCACTGTTTTTATGCGATGCGGCACTGCCGGTGATCGGCGCGGTTTTGTACCGCAGCGCAGCGGCCAGCCGCTTTTTTGCCGGGCAGCCGCGTTGGTATACGCTTATGGGCTGTGTGCTGTGTTTTTTTGCCGGCTGCACCACTCTTGCGCCCCTGTGCCGGCGCATTGGGGGCAGGATACGCACGGCGGTGCTTTTTCCGGCGTTTTTTTTGAACAGCAGAATGCTGCATCCGGCAGTGAAAGCTGTAAAAAAGTATGCAGGGGAGAAAAAACGGGCGTATAAGCAGAGCACTGCAAAAAAAAAGAGGGCGGAACAGAAGAAAAGGTTGCAAAGCACTTCCTGTGTGTTGTATAATTCTAAACAAGACTAGGTGCTTGTCTGTTGGATTCTTTGAAAGGAAACGCAATGGGAAAAAAAGATCGCAAAAAGAAAAAGAACATTTCGGCACTGGCGATCCGTATAGGGATTGTCTGCCTTTGTGCGTACTTATGTGTTTCTTTTATTTTTATTCAGGTCGATATCGTTTCAAAGCGCCAGCAGCTGGAAAATCTTTCACGGCAGGTTTCCGCACAGAAGGCAACCAATACCGAGCTTCGCCGGATATTGGATGCAGGAGATGAAGCGGCATATATGGAGCGCATCGCACGGGATAAGCTTGGTTATGTGCGTCCCGGGGAACATATTTATGTGGATATGTCGGGTGATTGAACATGTACCGATTCGGATAAGCATTGCGGCTTCGCAATTTTTATAACTTTATTTTATGTAAGGAGTCATTGCAATCCATGGCAGTAGAGGTAGGAAGTATCGTAGAAGGTAAGATCACCGGCGTTAAAAAGTTCGGTGCGTTTGTTGCACTTCCCGGTGGTCAGACCGGCATGGTACACATTTCCGAGGTGTCCAATCAATACATTCAGGAACTTTCAGATGTGCTCAGTGAAGGGCAGATGGTCAAGGTCAAGATCATGAGCGTTTCACCGGAAGGCAAAATTGCTTTGTCGATCAAGCGCACCGAACCGCGCCCCCAGCGTCCCCAGCGTGCCGATACCGGCCGCACATGGCAGCCGCGTGCTGCGCAGCCGCAGGGGGAAATGTCGTTTGAAGATATGATGAGCCAGTTTAAAACACGCAGCGAAGAAAAGATTTCGGATCTGCGCCGTGTGACAGAGGCACGCCGCGGCGGCGGATATTCCAGAAGCCGTCGTTAAAGCAAGGAAAAATCAAAAGGGTCTGCTGCAAATAGGCTCTCAAAAATAATGCACAGAAATCGGCTGTCAAAGGAAGCGTTCGGCTTGTTTTGACAGCCGATTTTTTCTTGGCGGCTTTTTCTGCGTTGCACCGCCGGCTCTTTCTGTTTTTATTGTGCGCCAGCCCCCTTTTTTCGGCGCAAAATACAGGCAAACGGAAATCCGGCGCGGGCAATGTGTACCGGTAAAAAGGGGAAAAGTGGGTTTTGGTAGACTGCTTGCCTAAAAACAATTTCGATATAAAAATATTTTTATTTACAATGCACACAAAATGCTTGTAAAAGAATGGGACGGAGTGTATAATACAGATAGAAAGAGCAGGGTTGTCCACGCTGCTTTTTCAACTGCACAAAGGAGGCTTTGGTTTTATGAAGATTACATGTACAGCGAGAAAATTCAATTTGAAAGACGCTTTTATGGAGCGTGTGGAAACAAAGCTTGCAAAACTGGACAAATTCTTTTCCGATGAGGCGGAAGCGACCGTGACCGTTACGGTGGAAAAGGATTGGCAGACGGTTGAGGTGACCGTAAAAGACAAGGGCTTTACCAGCCGCGCAGAAAAATCGGCGGATCGCATGGAGGATGCGTTTGACGCGGCGGTGGAATTGCTGACGCGCCGTATTGTTAAAAACCGCAGACGATTGGAAGATCGAATCTATCAGCCGGCGGTTGAGGAATACTTGGAACAGGCACCGGAAGAAACCGATGAAAGCTATAATATCATCCGTGAAAAACATTTTTACTGCAAGCCCAGCACGGTAGAGGAAGCGATTTTGGAAATGAACATGGTTGGGCATACATTTTTCCTGTTCCGTGATGCCGAAACCGATGAGATCCATGCGGTGTACCGCCGTAAGGATGGCAGCTATGGGCTGCTGATTCCGGAGCGTTAATCGGATTGGAATCCCATTGCGGTCGGCAAAACAAGGAAAGAACAAAACGCACGAAAGCGGAGCGCATCGCAGGATGCGCTCCGCTGTTTGATTTTCCATAGAGCGAACCGGATGCACAAGGCGCGCAATCGTGGAAAAATCGAATTTTGCACACCGGAAAGCCCGGGCGCGTCTTGTGAGGCGCGCGGCATTATGGTATACTATATGCGGTTATAAATTTATGATAAATGAGGAATTGAACTTGAAATACGATTTGATCGCCCCTTGTTATTTCGGCACAGAAAGTGCCGCGGCATTTGATTTTAAGCGCATCGGTGCACAGGATGTGACGGTTACGGATGGGCGTATTGCTTTTCGCGGCGATGCCGATATCATTGCGGCGGCGAACCTATGGAGCCGCTGCGCGGAGCGGATCCTGATCCTGCTGAAAACCTATCGGGCGAAAACCTTTGATGAACTGTTTGATGGGGTTGCATCCATTCCGTGGGAAGAACTGCTCCCGGCAAATGCGGAATTTCCGGTTAAGGGCAGCAGCCTTTCCAGTACGCTGTCAAGCGTGCCGGCGTGCCAAAGCATTGTGAAAAAAGCAATCGTGGAACGCATGAAGCGCGGACATAAGGTTCAGATCCTGCCTGAGGATGGGCAGCTTTATAAAATTCGCTTTTCGATCCGAAAAGATGTGGTGGAAGTGATGCTGGATACTTCCGGCGATGGTCTGCACAAGCGCGGCTACCGCCGCAACAGTACGCTTGCGCCGATCAAGGAAACGCTGGCTGCCGCGATCATTGATTTGGGGCGCATTTATCCCGATACGCTTGCGCTGGATCCGTTCTGCGGCAGCGGCACACTGATGATCGAAGCGGCAATGAAGGCGATGAACATGGCACCGGGCATGCGCCGCCATTTTATTGCAGAGCATTACGACTTTTTGCCCAAACAGGTTTGGGCGCAGCAGCGTGAAAAGGCACTGGCCGAGATTCGCCGCGGCATTGACTTTCAGGGCGTTGGCTTTGATATCGACCCGGCAGCGGTTTCACTTGCAAAGGCAAATGCAAAGCTGGCGGGGGTCGATAAATACTGCAAATTCTTTACGGCGGATGTGAAGGATTTTGCCCCCGCACCGGGAGCAATGGTTTTTACAAACCCGCCTTACGGCGAACGCCTGGGCGATCTGGCACAGGCAGCCGAGCTGGAACGCACCTTGGGCGCACGTCTTGAAGAAAATCCGGTGCGCGGTGCCTATATCATTACCGCCGATGGCGATTTTGAAAAGAATTTCGGCAAAAAGGCAAAGCGCCGCCGCAAATTGTATAATGGAATGATCCCCTGTCAGGTCTATATGTATTTCTAATAAAGCCCAAGCGGCAAAAGGGATTCAGGAACGGATATGCCTTTGGGCATATCCGTTTTTTACAGCAGGGCGGCAGATCGGGTCAGTAAAAAACGGCGGCCTAACAGGAAAACGAATCGCAAAAGCGATTTTTTCTTCAATACAGCGCAGTGCAACCGCAGGTTGCGTGTTTTGATGGGTATGGTTGGTTGACGTTCGATGTGCGAACCCGTATACTGACGGAGTAATACAAGGATAGGGAGGCATTTTTTATGACTTTGGCACAGCGCATTGCAAATCTGCGAAACGCGCGTAAAATTTCCCAGGCGGAATTGGCAGAAGCTTTGGAGGTTTCCAGACAGGCTGTCAGCAAGTGGGAAAACGGGACATCGACACCGGAGCTGGAAAAGGTGATCAAGTTAGCCCAATATTTTGGCTTGACGCTCGATGAGCTTGTCAACGGAACGGATGAGGAAAATACACAGCAGCCGGATGTGCCGCAAAGCACTGCGGTATCGGCTGGCGCAGAACAAAGCAAAATACGATCCATGGGAATCCGGTTCCTGTGGGGGAGCGCTTTGGCGGCGGTTTTGTGCACCATATTGTTCGGTTGGGCGGGCATCTTGTTTTCCGTTCCGTTTTTTCTGTTTGGATTGATTTGTTATTATGGGAAGCACTGTCCGGTTTTGAAGGGCGTTTGGGTGGAGTATCTGCTTTTCAGTTTGCTGAATCATTACGGTACGGGTCTCAATCCGCGCTATATATGGCTGACGTTCCAATGGACACCGGAGATGAACTATAATATCTTATTTTTCAGCTGGGTTTGGTTTGCGGTGATCCTGGCACTCGTGATCGGCACCGCAGCGTTTTTTCGCAGGAAAGAGTGGACGTGGACACCGAAAGAGATCGGGCTGCTGCTCTTCGGCATCGCGCTTTGTGTGCTGGGAAGTATCCCGGACGTGACGGCTGCCCTTTGGGGACAATATGCAGGCATCGGCTATCTGCTCAGCTCATATATGACGCTTGCGGGGATAACGATCCTTGTCACAGATGTTGTCCGGTGGATTTTCACGAAACAGAAAAGCAGCGGGCACGGCGATAAAACGCGGGATGCCGGGAACGACAGCGGGGAATAAAAAATCCGTCAGGGCGTTTTGCCGATAGGTAAGCAATACGAAAATACCGGTTTCAAATAAAAAAGCATCCGAAAAATCGACTGCGATTTTTCGGATGCTTTTTTATTTTAGCAGAAGATGCCAGATGCGCTTGCCGCCGGAACGGGGGAGAAAATTCAGCGGGAAAACACAGATGCTTACAGTTCGAAGGTGTACCGAAGCGAGCTGCCGCGGCTGGAACGGATGCCAAGGATCGACATGTGCACCGAGCCGCCCCGCTCCGGGCGCATCCAGCCGTTGGCAGGATGCAGCTTTTCCCCATGAATCCCCGGCAGACCGTTATCGGCAAACGAAACAGCGGAAACACAAGCGGGGCCATCGCTGGTGATATCGGAAAAATCGGTTTCCATTAATTCCAGCGATTCATCCGGTGCAAGAGGCGGTACGACCTCGTACGCGAATGCAGGAATCCAGCATTCCGGCAGATGAGGCAGGCGCGGTGTCGGGCCGCGGTGCAGAAATTCAAATTCATTGACGTACAGAGTATGCATCTGCCCCGTGGCCGGGTGGCAGAATGGAACCGCACATCCGACGGCGGTGGCTTCATCCAGTGTGAACGGGCAGTTCACGCTGAGCGCACTGGGGCTGACCGTGGCTTCCAGCGAAACCGAGGAAAGACGTTCCGGCCGGCCGCTGCCCCAAGGCACATGGATGCGCAGGCACTTCCAACATTCATCCGGCATGTAAAACGGAGAATAGGCTTTGAGCACGGCATCAATCGCCGGTTCGGCCTGATTTTCCGGCAGGAACGGAATATGCGTGAATCCGCTGAGCGTGCGTTCGCCGCCCATAGGCTTTCCGTTTGCAAGACGTATGGTGAAATCCATATCGGGGATCGGATGTTCGGCTTCGATCAGCCATTCCTCGATCGGCGTAGGATGATCGATGCAGCCGGAAAATTTATTCAGAAACTGCTGTATGGGTTCCGGCTCAAAAAAAACCAGAATATCCGCCGAAAGACCTTCATCCGAAAGATAAAACGCGGGGATGCAGCATCGATTTTTCCCAACCGTGAAATTCACGCCGGCGGCAAGCGGCTGCGCCGGATGATCACCCTGAACACACCAGAAATTCTTGCCAAAATAAACATGCAGCGATTCCAGATTTTTCATAAGCCTGCCCTCACACGCCCTGCAAATCGAACGCGGGGGTATATTCCTCCTTTGCACTGCTTTTTTCCTGCATAAAACCAAACGTCAGGCCAAGATCGACAGCATAATCGACCGCCTTGCGGTATTCGTACGTGGAAATGCGCCTGCGAAGCTGCCGGTGTTCGGCCGCTTTATAAAACGGAGTGTACTGGCTCATCAGACTGATGAGAAAGCTCTTTTCGGGAAGTTCGTGCGCCATGAATTCCAAAACCCTGCGGGTATCATCGCCTGCCCCCGGCAGAGCCATGTGCCGCAGGATGACACCGCGCTGCAAAATGCCGTCTGCATCCAGAACCGGTGCGCCGGTCTGTTCGATCATGATGCGAACCGCCTTCGATGCGACATCGAAGTAATCGGCTGCGGCAGAATATTCTTCGGAAAGAGCGGGGGAAAAATATTTGATATCGGCAAGCCAAATATCGACATAATCGCGCAGTGCCGACACGGATTGCGCTGTTTCGTAGCCGCCGGTATTGTATACTACAGGAATGTGCAGGGAGGGCTTGACGAGATCCAGCGCTTCACACACCCATGGGCGGTAATGGCCTGCCGTTACAAGATTGATGTTGTGCGCGCCCTGCTGCTGAAGGGAAAGAAAAATTTCAGCAAGGCGCGAAACAGAAATTTCCCGGCCGAAGTTTTCCGCGCTGATTTGGAAGTTCTGACAATAGCAGCACTGAAGCGGACAGCCGGAAAAAAATACGGTGCCGCTTCCGTTCGTGCCGGAAATGCACGGCTCCTCCCAGAAATGGAGCGCTGCGCGTGCGATTCGAAGCTGGCTGCCGCCTTTGCACAACCCGGTTGTGCGCGTGCGGTCGGCGCCGCACTGGCGCGGGCACAGGGTGCAGTGAACGGGTATTTCCATGCTTTCAACGTCCCTTTCTTGATTTGTCTATTAATAGTGTATCACATTTTCCATATTTGTGGTACAATAATCCTGAAAAGATGCGAAAAGGAGGCACATGATGCAAAAAACAGCAACTACTGCAGAAAAAAAATTCCTGCTGCAGCTGGCGAAGGAATATCCCACGGTCGCCGCGGCATCCAGCGAAATCATCAATCTGCAGGCAATCTTACGGCTTCCCAAACCGACCGAGCACTTTATGAGCGACCTGCATGGTGAATCCGATGCGTTCACCCACATTCTGGGCAATGCATCCGGTGTTATCCGTGAAAAGGTGGATCGGGTGCTTGCAAACGAAATGACACGCAGTGAACGTGCAGAGCTGGCCACGCTGATTTACTATCCGGTGCAGAAGCTGGCACAGCTCAAACCGCGGCAGGAAAATCTGGACGATTGGTATCGGCAGGTGCTGTACCGGCTGATCAGCGTGTGCCGGATGATGTCTTCGAAATACACGCGCAGCTTTGTGCGCAAGCGTCTGCCGCAGGGCTTTGCCTATATCCTGGATGAGCTGCTGCACGCCCATTATGAAGATCACGACAAGGGCTTTTACTATGGGCGCATTTTGGATTCCATTATTGATATCGGACGCGCGGATGATTTCATCATTGCACTGGCGCAGCTTATACAAAAACTGGCGGTGCACCGTCTGCATATCGTAGGGGATATCTTTGACCGGGGGCCGCGCCCGGATATCATCTTAGATGAGCTTATGGCGCACCATTCCGTAGATATCCAATGGGGAAACCATGATGTGCAGTGGATGGGCGCCGCAGCGGGAAGTGCCGCATGCGTCGCGAGCGTGATTCACATTACGCTCAGCTATAATAATGCAGAGACGATCGAGGATGGGTACGGCATCAGTCTGCGCCCGCTTTCCCAGTTTGCTGAAGTGGTGTATAAGGATGCCGATGTATCCGGCTTTATGCCCAAGCTGACAGACCCCGGTGATTATTCGCCGGCGGAACTGATGCGCACGGCGCGGATGCACAAGGCGATCGCGGTGATGCTGTTCAAGCTGGAATGCAAGCTGATTCACCGAAACCCGGAATTTCAAATGGACGATCGCGCGCTGCTCGAAAAAGTGGATTTTGTCCGCCAGAGCATTGAGATCAACGGCAGGGAATATCATATGAAAGACTGCGATTTCCCCACAGTCGATCCCAAAAATCCCGCAGAGCTGACACCGGGCGAGCATGAGGTGCTGGATAAGCTGTGCCAAAGCTTTGTGCAAAGCGAAAAGCTTTCGCGCCATGTCCGTTTTCTGTATTCAAAAGGCAGTGTGTATCATATCGAAAATAATAATCTGCTGTTTCACGGTGCGGTTCCTATGGATGCAGACGGCAGCTTTTCCAAAGTGAAGTACGGCGGCAAAACCTATTCCGGGCGCGCCTGGATGGATCAGTGTGAACGCCTGGCCCGACAGGGATATTTTGCCCCGCGCGGCAGCGAGGCACGCCGCCGCGGACAGGATTTTCTGTATTATCTTTGGTGCGGGCCGCAATCGCCGATTTTCGGGCGTGATTTTATGGCTTCGTTTGAACATCTGTTTGTGGAAGGCGAATTTTCCGAGACGAAAAATCCGTATTATCTTTACATAGAAAACGAGGACGAAAGCATTGCGCTGCATACCGTGCGAATGATCTTTGAAGAATTCGGGCTGGATTTTGAAGTGAGCCACATCATCAACGGGCATATTCCGGTGCGGGCTTCCAATGGGGAACAGCCGGTCAAGGCGGGCGGAAAGCTGATCGTGATCGACGGCGGTTTCTGCAAGGCGTATCATCAGCGTACCGGAATTGCGGGGTATACACTGGTTTCATCTTCCCGCGGGCTTTCGCTGCGCAGCCATGAACCGTTTGAAAGTACACAGAAGGCAATCGAAGAAAATCTGGATATCCTTTCAACAAAGGATGTGTTTGAGCCAAGCGGAAAACGCATTTATGTAGAGGATACGGATGAAGGGGCAAGGCTGCGTGACCGAATCGCAGATTTGAAAAAGCTGTTATCGGCTTACGCGGACGGCGCAATCAAGGAACAGGCGTAAAAGGAGAGGAAACCCTGCATGAAAACTCAAAAAACAGGCGAGCCGCTGCCGTTTGAAGCGTGCGAAAATTTCCGCGAGCTGGGCGGATATCCGGGGTGCGGCGGCAAAACCGTGCGCCGGGGCGTGTTTTACCGCGCGCCTGCGCTGGCAAACATCCATACACCGGCGGATGTGCAGCGCTTTTGTGCGCTTGGCATCCGCAAGGCATTCGATTTCCGTTCGGCTCTGGAACGAGCCGATGCACCCGATCCGGTATTTGAAGGGGTGGAAAACATTGCTGTCAGTGCGCTGATTGACGAAAACGGAACAGAGATCGACTTTGATCTGGAGGAAATGCTGCGCACACGCGAGGGAATGCAGCGCATGGTGCAGCAGGTGCATGAAGGATATGCACGCATACCGTTTGGCAATAAGGCATACCGCAGGATGTTCGATGCGATTCGCGCAGATGAGGTGCCGATTTTGTTCCACTGTACCGCAGGCAAAGACCGCACCGGCGTTGCAGCCGCATTGATCTTGAAAATGCTGGGGGTATCGGATGCAGATATCATGGCAGATTATCTGCGCACAAATGAATGCCGCCGCACCGGCGTGCAGCAGGTGTGCCGGATGATCGAAGCGGCCGGTCATCCGCATGAGCTTGCGATGCAGCTGGCAAAGCTGGCTTCCGGCGTGCGCGCAGAAAGCTTGCAGAGTGCATTGGATGCGATCGCGCAGCGTTATGATTCCTATGAAAGATATCTGGAAGCAGAGTATGGAATCGAAAAAACGGAACTGGAACAGATCCGTGAACGCTATCTGGAATAAGCAAAGCGGATTTTGAAACCTACAAAAATGACAAAGGAGAATGAAATTATGTCTACACCGCACAATGCAGCAGGAAAAGGCGATTTTGCCAAAACAGTTCTGATGCCCGGCGATCCGCTGCGCGCAAAATTTATTGCCGAGACATTTCTGGAAAATCCAAAGCTTGTAACCTCCGTGCGCGGCATGCTGGGATATACCGGCACATACAAGGGTCATCCGATCTCGGTTATGGGCAGCGGAATGGGCATGCCCTCGATCGGTATTTATTCGTGGGAGCTGTTTACGCAGTATGATGTAGAAAACATCATCCGCATCGGCTCGGCAGGCTCGTACAGCGAACAGGCCAAGGTGTTTGATGTGGTGCTCGCTTCGGGCGCTTACAGCGAAAGCAGCTTTGCAAAAACCCAAAACGGATCGGAGGAAAGCATGACGTATCCGTCCCAAAAGCTGAACGATCGGCTGCGTGCAAGCGCACAAAGGCTGGGGATGAAGATCATCGAGGGCACGATCCATTCCAGCGATGTGTTTTACCGCAGCACACAGCCGGATTACTGGCACAAGCTGCGGGATGAAAAGGGCTGCCTTGCAGTGGAAATGGAAAGCTTTGCGCTGTTCCACAATGCAAATGTCACAGGCAAGAATGCCGCGTGCCTGCTGACGATTTCCGACAGCTTTATCACGCATGAGGAAACGACACCGGAACAGCGGCAGACCAGCTTTACGAACATGATGGAAATTGCGCTTGGCGTAGTACAGGAGTAACAAAATGAGTGTTGAAATCGATCGTGCGCAACTGATCCGGGCTGCATTTGCAGCACGGGAATATGCATACGCCCCGTATTCGGGCTTTAAAGTGGGGGCGGCGCTGCTTGCCGAAAACGGAACCGTCTATACAGGCTGCAATATCGAAAGCGCATCCTTTTCGCCTACAAACTGTGCAGAGCGCACGGCATTGTTCAAGGCAGTGAGCGAGGGCGTGCGCAAGTTTGCGGCGGTGGCGGTCGTGGGTGCAAAGGCGCAGGGAGCAGATGATGCGCTGGTAACATCTCCATGCGGCGTGTGCCGACAGATGTTGTATGAATTTGGCGGGGATGATCTGATCGTCATCATGGCAAAGAGCGAAACCGACTATCGGGAAATGACACTGGGCGAACTTCTGCCGTTGGGATTCGGGCCGGAAAAGGTGCTGTAAGCGGGCAATCCGGCCCCAATCTGACAAAAATGCGGAACATACTTGAAAAAACGATTCTTTTTCTGTATACTATTTTAGGAATGCGCCGCAGCGGACATTGCAGCGGCGTGAAACAAACCGGTTTTGAAAGGAACAAAACAAAAAGGAGAATTATCATGAAGAAAATTCTTGCATTGGCAATCGCGGCAATGCTTGCGCTGACACTGTTTGCAGGCTGCGGCGCGGCAAGCAGCAATCCGGAACTGGCACTGATTACAGATATCGGCACGATTGATGACAAATCGTTCAACCAGGGCGCATGGGAAGGCCTTGTAAAATATGCGGAAGAGCATAAGATCGGTCATCAGTACTATCAGCCGACCGAAAAAAGCACCACGGCTTATCTGGAATCCATTGATCAGGCTGTTCAGAACGGCGCAAAAGTGGTTGTAACGCCGGGCTATTTGTTTGAAGATTCTGTCTTTGTCGCACAGGATCAGTATCCCGATGTGAAATTTATTCTGATCGACGGCACGCCCCACGATGCGGACTACAAAGAGTTCAAAACAGCAGAAAACACGGTGGGCATCACGTTTGCAGAAGAACAGGTCGGCTTCCTTGCCGGCTACGCCGCTGTTAAGGAAGGCCTGACAAAGCTGGGCTTCATGGGCGGCATGGCTGTTCCGGCGGTTGTGAAATACGGCTACGGCTTTGTTCAGGGCGCGGAATATGCAGCACAGGAACTGGGGCTGGCAGACGGCAGCATTGAAATCGTATACAACTACACCGGCGGTTTTTCGGCTACTCCGGAAGCACAGAATCAGGCCGCTGCATGGTACAATAACGGCACGGAAGTGATTTTCGCAGCGGGCGGCGCTGTCGGCAACTCGGTCATGGCAGCGGCGGAAGCTGTCGGTGCAAAGGTGATCGGCGTTGACGTTGACCAGTCCGGCGAATCGGATACCGTCATCACTTCGGCATTGAAGGGGCTGGGCATCTCGGTTTACGATATGCTGAAGGCTTACTATGACGGCAACTTCCCCGGCGGCCAGAACCTTGTGTTTGATGCAGCCAACAACGGCGTTTCTTTGGCAATGGATACCGCTAAGTTTGAAAACTTCAAGAAGGCGGATTATGACACGCTGTTTGCTGCACTGCAGAATGATACCAACGGCATCAGCAGCAATATCCTGAAGAACGTGGACGAAAACGGCAAGGATATCCTGCTTGCGGATCTGCCGCTGAAGGCAGTTTCCGTTACCGAAGTAAAATAATTTAACGCGCCTGCAAGACGATCGGCGGCTTGCGGTATTGCCCCTGACGCAAGTGATTTGAAACGTACGGGGGAATGCCCTTGACGCCGGAACCCGGTTGCACTTTGCATGTGGAAACGGGGTGCTTGCGTGAATGATTCCGGTGGGATTTTATGAATGCGAGATCTTTGGATGAGAGCAGGAATGAAATCCCACCTTTTTTATCGGAGCGCAAAGGCGAAAAAAGCGATCGCAGGCAGGAAAGAAAAAGAAGAAAGGCGCAAAGAATCCAACAGCGGGTTCTTTGCGCCTTTGCTGTTTGCAGCGTAAAATTTTACCGCTTACTGCTTTAAACAGGTTCCGGCGGGATGCATCGCGTTTGCTTTGTTTCGAGTTTTCGTGGCCGGGATGCTCGGGGTAAGCGCTGTGGATCGCAGAGCGTTCTCGCACGGATTGGAAATTTTTTGATAAAATGTTCATAAATATAACAGGCAAACATGATATAATAAATGAAATACATACAGCATAAGAAGACAGCAGGGTGTAAAAAGGAAAGGAGAGAGACTGTATGCCAATCGATAAAACAATTGATTATTCTGAGATCACACCGGAAATCAAGGAATTGACAAAGCGCTGTATTTCCGATAACCTGATCGACCCGGAACTGTATACGAAATATGCAGTAAACCGCGGACTGCGTGATTTGAACGGAAACGGAGTATTGACCGGGCTTACCGAAATCAGCGAAATTCGATCCAGCAAAATGGTAGATGGAAAAAAAGTGCCGTGTGAAGGCAAGCTTTTTTACCGCGGCGTGGATGTGGAGGAAATTGTAAAGGGCTTTGTCCGCGAAAAACGCTACGGCTACGAAGAAACCGTCTATCTGCTGCTGTTTGGCTCGCTGCCCAACCGGCAGGAACTGACAGACTTTTCTGCCTTGCTGGCAAGATATCGTTCCTTGCCCACGAACTTTGTGCGGGATGTTATTTTGAAAGCGCCCAACGCAGATATGATGAATACGCTTGCCCGCAGTGTGCTTACCTTGTACAGCTATGACGCACGCGCCACGGATAACAGCATCGAAAATGTGCTGCGTCAATGTTTGCAGCTGATTGCGCTGTTCCCGATGCTTTCGGTTTACGGCTATCAGGCGTACAGCCATTATGTACTGGATCAGAGCCTGATTATCCACAATCCGGTTCCGGAACTTTCCACAGCGGAAAATCTGCTGCACATTCTGCGTCCGGACGGAATGTATACCGAGCTGGAAGCGCGCATTCTCGATCTTGCTTTGGTGCTGCATGCCGAGCACGGCGGCGGCAATAACTCCAGCTTTACAATGCATGTCGTAACCTCATCCGGTACGGATACATATTCGGCGGTTGCGGCTTCCTTGGCAAGCTTGAAGGGCCCCAAGCACGGCGGTGCAAACATCAAGGTCATGCAGATGTTTGAGGATATGAAGGAAAAGCTGCCCGATTGGCACGATGATGAAGCGATCCAGGCGTATCTGCGTGCGCTGCTGAACAAGCAGGCGTTCGACAAAGCGGGCTTAATCTACGGCATGGGGCATGCGGTGTATTCCTTGAGCGACCCGCGCGCGAATGTATTCAAGAACTTTGTGGAAATGCTGGCTGAAGAAAAAGGACGCCACGAAGAATATCAGCTGTATGCCAAGGTGGCGGATTATGCCCCGAAGATCATTGCGCAGGAACGCAAGATATACAAGGGTGTTTCGCCCAACATCGATTTTTACAGCGGATTTGTATACAGCATGCTGGATCTGCCGCTGGAACTGTATACTCCGATTTTTGCTGTCAGCCGCATTGCGGGCTGGAGTGCGCACCGCATTGAAGAGCTTGTCAATGCAGGAAAGATCATTCGACCCAGCTACAAGAGCGTAAAAGAGGAAACTCCGTATCGGCCGCTGGATGAACGATGAAACAGAAAAAGCAAAAAGCCGTCCCGGCCGGGACGGCTTTTTGCTGCGTTTTGAGCTAACACCACAAAAGAAGAATAAGGATGGAAAATACAGGACGCGTATCAATATGGAACTTTGAAAGAAAAACGCGTCTTGCTATGCCGTACTTTGATGTTTGCGGTTCAAAGTACAAGCTAAAATGACATTTTTTCGGTGCAGAGTGCGGCAACAAACCGCATCGAAAGTGGATGTCATTGGTTAGCCTTAACTAACTGATGCTATAATATCATGCGGATCGCTTTTCGTCAAGTCTTTTTTGAAAATTTTTTCACAATAAAAAAAGGCAGCAGTGAAACAAGGATTTTTAACCGCGGAAAATCGCGGATAGCCATTGTCAGTTAAGGCAGAAAGGACTATTATGGTAGTAGTATTTGGAAAAATAAAGCAGTGCAGGAGAAAACATAAAAAAGGAGGATAAGCTGTGAATTTTGAACCGGAATTTCTGACCGATCCGCAGGTGTTTGCAGTGAATCGTCTGCCGGCCCATGCATCGTTTACCGTGCTGGATGCCAATGGCAGTGCACTGGAAAAAAAGCTGGACGGCACATGGAAATTTGATTATGCGAAAACCCCGGACGAGGCGCCGGAGTTTTTTTATAAAGAAGGATATGATGTTTCCGGCTGGGACGATATTGTTGTGCCGGGTTACATTCCGATGCAGGGGGAAGGAAAATACGGGCGTCCGCAGTATGTCAACGTGCAGTACCCATGGGATGGTGTGGAAAAACCGATTCCACCGCAGATCCCGCAGAAATTTGCACCCGTTGGGAGTTATGTGCGGGAATTTTCAGTTCCGCAGGGCTGGCATCACAATGTGTGCATCCGCTTTGAAGGCGTGGAAACGGCATTTGCCGTATGGTGCAATGGGGAATTTATCGGATACAGTGAGGATAGCTTTACCCCCGCGGAATTTGATCTGACACAGGCGGTCTACCGCGAACGCCCCAATACACTGGCCGTGCGCGTTTACCGTTATTCTTCGGCAAGCTGGCTGGAGGATCAGGATTTTTGGCGGATGTTCGGCATTTTCCGAAGTGTTGTTCTTTTTGAAAAGAAAGAAACGCATTTCGATGACGTACGCATCGAAACGGAACTGACCGATGATTTTTCTGCCGGGATCCTGCGCGCAAAAATCACAGTCGGCGGAAAGCAGAGCGGCAGCATTACGCTGCAGGCCGCCGGCAAAATGGCATCAAGGGCGATTGCGGGTGCGTGCGTGGTGCTGGAAATCCCGGTGGAAAAGCCGCGCCTATGGAGCGCGGAATCACCGCAGCAGTATTCGTATGAGCTGACGCTGCTGGATGCGCAGGGCGGCCGACAGGAAATCGTGCGCGGAAAAGCGGGCTTGCGCCGATTCGAGCTGGCGGATGGGGTAATGAAACTCAATGGCAGACGCATCGTATTCAAGGGCGTAAACCGTCATGAATGGAGCTGCCGTTCGGGGCGCTGCATTTCGCTGGAGGAAATGAAGCAGGATATCGCTGTAATGAAGCAGAACAATATCAACGCCGTGCGCACAAGCCATTATCCCAACCGCACAGAATGGTATGATCTCTGTGATGAATACGGCATCTATGTGATCGATGAGACGAATCTTGAAACACATGGAACCTGGACAAAGCCGACGCGCGAAGAAATGATTGCCAGTGCGCTGCCGGGGGATCGGCCGGAATGGCTGCCGGCGGTGCTGGACCGAGCAAACAGCATGCTGCAGCGGGATAAAAACCACCCGTGCATCCTGATTTGGAGCTGCGGGAACGAAAGCTTTGGCGGAGATAACCTATACGAAATGAGCCGCTTTTTCCGGGAGAACGATCCGACAAGGCTTGTGCATTACGAGGGGATCTTTGCTGACCGCCGCCGCCCGATGACGAGCGATATGGAAAGCCAGATGTATACGCCGCCCGATCAGGTGAGGGAATTTGTTATGCTGCATCCCGAAAAACCGTTTATCCTGTGCGAATACATGCATGCAATGGGCACATCCTGCGGGGATATGAAAGCATATACCCGCATGACGGATGAGCTGCGCACCTATCAGGGCGGTTTTGTGTGGGATTTTGTGGATCAGGGAATCGAAGCGGTCGATTGCAAAGGAAACCGATATTTTGCATACGGCGGCGACTTTGATGACCGGCCGAGTGATCTGGAATTTGTAGGAAACGGGCTGCTGCTTTCCGATCGCACACCGACACCCAAGCTGTCGGAAGTGAAAGCATGTTATCAGGATTTTGATTTGTTCCCGGATGAATTGGGAGTGACGCTGAAGAATAAAACGCTGTTTACCAATGCATCGGAGTATGTGCTGAAAATTGAGCAGCAGCGCAACGGCACCCGCATCAAAACAAGCGAGTGCGTGGTTCTGGCAGAGCCGGGGGAAACGGTGCGGCTGAATCTGCCGTTGAAGGTGCCGCAGACGCCGGGCGAATATACCATAAATGCATCCCTGTGCCTGCGGGAAGATACTGCATGGGCAAAAAAAGGACATTGTGTGGCATTTGGGCAGTATTATGTATCGCGCAAAGCGGAAAAAGCTGCATGCACCTTGCCGGTCGAACTGGTGGATGGGGATCAGAACATCGGTGTGCACGGGCAGGATTTCAGCCTGCTGTTTGCAAAAAAAGCGCGCGGCGGTTCGATCATTTCGTACAAGTGGAAAGGCTGCGAGCTTCTGCGCCGCCCGATCGAACTGAACTTTTGGCGTGCGCCGACCGATAATGATACGGCATGCGACATGGAGCGCGAACACCTTGCGTTCAAAACAGCGGGTCTGTATGCCCGTCTGCGGGATGTGCGCGCGCAAAAGGAAGGCGAAGCGGTACACATTCGTGCCCGATATGAACTTGCCGATGGAACGCGCACGAGGGTGGATTACATCATAACCGGTGACGGGCGGGTACAGGCGCTCCTGAAATGGAAAGGCAAAACCGTGGAAAGCGTGCCGGAATTCGGGCTGATGCTGACACTGCCGCCGGAATACCACCGTGTGACATATTACGGCCTTGGCCCGGGGGAAAGCTATTCGGATTTCCGGCAGAGTGCGTATCGCGGCACATTCTGCTTTGATGCGCGCACGGCGATGCAGCCGTATTTCAACCCGCAGGAAAGCGGCGCGCGCATGGGCGTATGTGCCGCAACCGTTACCGATGAAACCGGATTCGGCCTTTGCGTTTCGGGCGAGGAAATCATGCTGAGCGCACTAAGCTATACTCCGCATGAAATTGAAAATGCAAAGCATCAGTACGAACTGCCCCCGCAGGTGAAAACTGTGGTGCGTTGTGCAAAGGGGCAGCTGGGCATCGGCGGCGACAACACCTGGGGGGCAAAGCCGCACGAGCCGTTCCGCTTGAAGCTGCAAAAAAATGATGTGTTCCGCTTTGTGTTCGGCGGAACAGGCGATAAAACAGAGAAAAAGGAAAATGGTGAAAACGAATGAAAGGATTCAATCCCCGAGTACTGATTACATTGGCCGTATTGCTGCTGATCCCGTTTGTGCTGCTGCACTTCGGACGCACCAAGGTGCAGATCAGCGACGATCCGCTCAGTGAGGGAATTGTGGAACGCTGGGGCGCCGCTTTGCCCGCAGGCTTTACCAAGGAATCGGTGGAGCATATCGAGGACGGCAAGGGATATAATTTCGCAAAGCTGCACTTTGAAGACGAAATTTCGAATATCCTTGCCAAATGGGAAAGCCCGGACGAAACCGTAAAAAAAGCGTTTGACGAAGTGATCGAGGCTCAGCTGGCGGATGAAGCGACAAGTGCTGAAAATGCCGCTTTCATTGAACAGAACCGGCCGGATTGGAGCGTGGAATACAAATCATTTATGCTGACGGACGAGGCAAATCCCAATGCGCGCCTTCTTTTATGCTATGATGCGCAGACGCACACGATGATCGTGGCAGAAGAACAGAAATAATCGGCATCCAAGAAGGAACGGCCTCGGCAGCAAGCTGCGAAGGCAGATGACCGAAGCAATGCATATCCTGAAACGAAAAACGTGAGGCGAAGAATCCGCCTCACGTTTTTTTCAGGATGCGCCCGCCGGAAACGGCGGTGCGAATATTATTTATCATACCAGTATTTGCGATCGAGATTGCGATACTGCACCGCTTCGCTGACATGGGGTGCTTCGATGTGCTCGCTGTTATCAAGGTCTGCAATCGTGCGGCTTACCTTCAAAATCCGGTCATACGCCCGGGCGGAAAGCGACATGCGCTCAAACGCGGATTGCAGGATGCGGTCGGCATCCGGCGAAAGACGGCACACGCGGCGCATCATCGAAGCGGGCAGCTGGGCATTGCATCGGATGCCGGTGCCTTGGTAGCGGCGGCACTGAATATCGCGTGCAGCCAGAACCCGTTTGAGGATCGCGCAGCTGCTTTCACCATCCGCATTGCCGGACAGATCGGCGTATTCCACCGGGGCAACCTCTACATGCAGATCAATACGATCCAGCAGCGGCCCGGAAATGCGCTGCAGATACCGTTCAATGGAATAAGGCGTACAGGTACATTCGCGTGTGGGATGCCCGAAATATCCGCAGGGGCAGGGGTTCATGGCGGCAACCAGCATAATACGGCATGGAAAAGATGCGCTGCCGGACGCACGGCTGACCGTTACGATGCCATCCTCCAGCGGCTGGCGCAGAATTTCCAGTACATCGCGGTGGAATTCCGGCAGTTCATCCAGAAACAGTACGCCGTTGTGCGCCAGGCTCACTTCGCCGGGGCGCGGGATGCTGCCGCCGCCGATCAACCCGGCAGCGCTGACAGAATGGTGGGGAGAACGAAACGGGCGCGTGCGAAGCAGGCCGGAAGCCTGTGCGCCCGGGCCGGCAACCGAATAGATCTTGGTGGTTTCCACCGCCTCCTCCCGCGTAAGAGGGGGCAGGATCCCCGGCATCCGGCGCGCAAGCATGGATTTGCCGGTTCCGGGTGAGCCGATCAAAAGAACATTGTGTCCGCCGGCTGCGGCGATTTCCATGGCGCGGCGGGCTTCGTACTGTCCGCGCACATCAGAAAAATCGGGTACCGTTTCGGCCGCACAGGGAACAAATGGGGTGCTTGGCATCGGCGCGATAGCCGCTTCGCCGCGCAGGTGACGCACCGCATCCAGCGCGGTGTGCACCGGATATACACAGATATCCTCTACTGCGGCGGCTTCCTGTGCGTTTTCTGCCGGAACAAACAAGTGCCGTATGCCGTTTTCGCACGCGGCAAGCGCCATGGGCAGAACGCCGGAAACCCCGCGCACGCTGCCGTCAAGGGAAAGTTCACCGATGAACGCGGTATCGGATGGCGGCAGTGCAAGCTGACCGGAGGCACACAGCACGGCAAGAAGCACAGGCAGATCGTACACCGGGCCGGTTTTGCGGATATCAGCCGGTGCAAGATTGATCGTGATGCGGCTGACCGGCCAGGTGAAGGAAAGATTTTTCAATGCGCTGCGCACGCGGTCGGTCGATTCGCGCACAGCATTATCCGGCAGCCCTACAATGGCAAACTGAGGAAGCCCGCCGCTGATATCGGCTTCCACCGTGACACCGAATCCATTCAGGGCAAAAACGCCCAAGCTGTTGATCCTTGCAAACATGGTAACATGATGTTCCTCTCTGTGGGATTTTGGGGAAAAGGGGATTTTTTTGCGGAACGATGTGCTTTCAGTATAGCCTGTAACGCGTTTTTCCACAAGAGTGAATTGACAGGAATCGGTACAGGGCTTATTATAAAGATAAAGGACAGCGCACACATCCGAGATGCGCAAAAGAATATAGGGGGGTCTTATCCATGTATCAACAGGAATATGAACGGTGGCTTGCTGCCGAGCTGGATGATAAGGATCTGAAGCCGGAACTCATCAGCATTCAGGGCATTGAGGCAGAAATCAAAGATCGCTTTGCAGTTGAGCTGGAATTCGGCACAGCCGGTCTGCGCGGTGTTCTGGGTGCCGGTACCAACCGTATGAACATCTATACTGTGCGCAAGGCAACGCAGGGTCTTGCCAATTATCTGAACCGCACGCAGGGCGAAAAGAATGTTGCCATTTCCTATGACAGCCGCATCAAGAGCGATGTGTTCGCACAGGAAGCGGCGAGGGTCTTGGCGGCAAACGGGATCCGTGTCCATATCTATCGTGAACTGATGCCCGTTCCGGCACTGAGCTTTGCCACGCGTCAGCTCAAGTGCGATGCGGGCATCATGGTGACGGCGAGCCATAATCCTGCAAAATACAATGGATACAAGGCGTACGGCGCCGATGGATGCCAGATGACGAGCGAAGCGGCGGATGCAGTGTATGCCGAAATGCAGACGCTGGATATCTTCCGTGATATTCGCCTGTGCGATTTTGAGCAGGCGGTCGCACAGGGCAAAATCGTCTATATCGGGCAGGATACGATCGAACAGCTTTATGAAAATATCAAAGCGCGCAGCGTGCGGCCGGGGCTGTGCCAATCAGCCGGGCTGAAGCTTGTGTATTCGCCGCTCAATGGTTCCGGGCTGGTGCCGGTGATGCGGGTGCTGAAGGATATCGGGATAACGGATATTACCGTGGTGCCCGAACAGGAAAAGCCGGACGGCAATTTCCCGACCTGCCCGTATCCGAACCCGGAAATCCGTGAAGCATTGGCACTGGGGTTGGAGCTTGCAGAAAAAAACGGTGCGGATCTGATGCTGGCAACCGACCCGGATGCCGACCGCGTGGGCATCGCCGTGCGCTGCAAGGACGGCAGCTATCAGCTGCTTTCCGGCAATGAAGTCGGGGTGCTGCTGCTGGATTACATCTGCAAAGGACGCATTGAAAACGGAACCATGCCGGAGCATCCGGTGTGCGTGAAATCGATCGTTTCCACACCGCTTGCCGATGTGGTGGCAGCACACTATGGTGTGGAATGCCGCAATGTGCTGACGGGATTCAAGTGGATCGGTGATCAGATCGCAAAGCTGGAAGCGCAAGGGCAGGAGGATCGCTTTATTTTCGGCTTCGAGGAAAGCTATGGCTACCTTTCGGGCAGCTATGTGCGCGATAAGGATGCGGTAGTCGGTTCCATGCTGATTTGTGAAATGGCGGCATATTACCGCAGCATCGGATCTTCCATTAAGGAAGAGTTGGAACGGATCTATCGGGAGCATGGGCGTTATCTGAACAAAGTAAACAGCTATGAATTCCCGGGTCTTTCCGGAATGGAGACAATGGCCGGCATCATGGCACGCCTGCGTGAAAATCCCCCCGCGGATTTTGCAGGATACAAAGTCGTTTCGGTATCGGATTATAAAGCCGGTGTAAAAACGGATTCGGCAACCGGCAAAACGCAAGCGATCGATTTGCCCCAAGCCGATGTGCTGATTTATGCGCTGGAGGGCGGTGCAAGCGTTGTGGTGCGCCCCTCCGGCACGGAACCGAAGATCAAAACATACTTTACGACATTGGGGCAGGATCTGGAGCAGGCACAGGCGCAGCAGAAAGCGCTGGCCGATGCCGTGGAGCCGCTGCTGAAATAAGAATAAATGCAGCAAAAAATACTTGCATTGATGCAAAAAACGTGGTAAAATACTATAGCAATCGTTCCGATGGCTGCTCCGTGCGCACAGGATGGCGCACGCTGGTAGCCTCCAAATGAAGGTTGTGATGAGCAGCATGTATTGAGCATGGGCTCCCTGAAGTCATAAACCAGAAAGAGGTGAAACTAATGAAAGAGGGCATCCATCCGAAGTATGAGGAAACTGTGATCACCTGCGCATGCGGCAACGTGATCAACACCCGTTCCACAAAGAAGGAAATCCACGTCGAAGTTTGCAGCAAATGCCATCCGTTCTACACGGGTAAGCAGAAGCTGGTCGATACCGGCGGACGCGTTGATCGCTTCAAAAAGCGTTTCAATCTGGATGACTAATAAAGTTTTCCTTGCAAAGGGCGGTTTGAATGAACCGCCCTTTGTTTTTATATGAAAAATGCCGTGCCGGAATGAGCAGAGCGCATTGTGTTATGCGTATGCCGATACGGCATTTGCAAAAAAGGGAGGGTGTACGGTGGAAGCGTATAAAACGATCCAGGGTGTTTCAACAGCCCGCATTGAAGAGAAAAAATCGGAATTTATTTCCCATGCGGCGTTTGCGGATACAGAAGAAAAGGCACTTGCTTTTTTGAACGGGATCCGGGCCGAGCATCGCACGGCAAATCACAATGTGTATGCATACGTTCTGCGTGACGGCGCGCGCACGCGCTATTCCGACGATGGCGAACCGGCGAAAACATCGGGGCTGCCCACGCTGGAAGTGATCCGCCATGCAGGGCTGGTAGACTGCATTGTGGTGACGACGCGCTATTTCGGCGGCACGCTGCTGGGAACCGGTGGACTGGTGCGCGCTTATACGGCGGCTGCCTGTGCGGTGCTGGATGCGGCAAAGATCGTAACGGTGCAAGTGTGTGTAAAGGGCAGCCTTTGCGTCGAATATCCGCTTTATGAAATGGCGAATAAGCTTATCGCGGAATCGGGCGCACAGCTGCAGGAAGCGGAATTTTCCGATAAAGTGCGAATCCCGTTTGTGATGCTGGAAAGCGGGCGCGATGAACTGGCGTATAAGCTTCGGGAATTGTGCCGCGGCAAGGAGGATCTGGCCTTTTCCGACCCGTATTTTGCACCGTTTTAAAAATTTTTTGAAAAAAATAGAGGGGAAACGCCCGACTGTGTCGTATAGTGTATATGACAGCACTTTTAATTCCCGAACGCGGATGTTCTGCCCAAGGGCAGAGCACTGTGGAAAAAGGAGGGTGTTTTATGACGGTACGCGAACAAACGCAGGAAATCGAACACAAGATCCTTTCGCCGTATGCATCGTTCAGCGATGAAAGCAAAGGCCGGGCACGACCGGAAGAACCCTGCCCGCTGCGCACCTGCTATCAAAGGGACCGCGATCGTGTGATCCACTGCAAGGCGTTTCGCCGGTTAAAGCAGAAAACACAGGTGTTCCTTTCGCCGGAAGGGGATCATTACCGCACCAGGCTGACCCATACGCTGGAAGTCAGCCAGATTGCCCGGACGATTGCGCGGGCGCTGCGGCTGAACGAAGACCTGACCGAAGCGATCGCCCTTGCGCATGATTTGGGGCATACGCCGTTCGGGCATGCAGGGGAACATGCGCTCAACCGCCTTTGCCCGGGAGGATTCCGTCATTATGAGCAAAGCGTGCGGGTGCTGGACCGATTGGAAAAAGAAGGACAGGGCTTGAATCTTTCCTGGGAGGTGCGCAACGGCGTAGTGACGCACACGCGCGGCGAATGGGCGCATACGCCGGAAGGCAGGGTCGTGCGCTACGCCGACCGCATTGCGTATATGAACCATGATATCGAAGATGCCACCGCAGCCGGGGTTCTGCGCGTGGATGAGATCCCGCGGGAAATCAGCTTGGTGCTGGGCGATACAAAATCGAAGCGAATCACCACGCTGATCACCGCTGTGGTGGAGCATGGCGCACAGGAGATCGGAATGGATTCGGAACATCTTGCCGCCTACGAGGCACTGCACGATTTTATGTACAGTACGGTATATGTGGATAAAACCGCAAAAAAAGAAGAGGCAAAGGTGGAAAATCTGATTGCGGAGCTGTACGGATACTTTCATGAAAATCCCACCCATATGCCGCAGGCATTTCTGTATATCATGTGGGAAGAAGGGCTCGACCGCGCGGTGACGGATTATATTTCCGGCATGAGCGATGAATATGCGACCCGAATGTTTGAAACACTGTTTGTACCGCAGAAATGGAATATCCGATCCAAGGAATGATGCAGAAAGGGGAAAGACGCGATGATCCCGCACGAATATATAGAAGAACTCGTGCAGCGCAGTGATATTGTGGATACCGTGCAAAGCTATGTGCAGCTGCGGCATCGCGGACGTACCCATAGCGGGCTGTGTCCGTTTCACAATGAAAAAACACCGTCCTTTGTGGTGTATCCCGAAACCCAGTCGTTTTATTGTTTTGGCTGCGGTGCAGGCGGTGACGTGATCACATTCATGAAAAAAATAAACAATGTGGATTATCTGGAAGCGGTGAAGATGCTTGCAGCGCGGGCGGGGATGCCTCTTCCAGAGGAGGACGATAAAACAGGCCGGCTTCGCAGCCGCATTATTTCGATCAACAAGGATACGGCACGCTTTTATTTCAAAAGCCTGAATTCCGATGCCGGACGCATTGGGCGTGCGTATTGGCGCGGGCGCGGGCTGAGTGATGCGACGATCAAGCGCTTTGGGCTTGGGTATGCGCCGGACAGCTTTCACGCAACGCGCGATCACCTGATGGGGCTTGGCTATACCGAGGATGAGCTGCTGGCATCCGGGATAATCAAGCGCAGCCAGAAAGGCACAACATTCGATTTCTTTCGCAACCGCTGCATGATTCCGATTTTTGATCTGCGGGGGAATGTCATTGCATTCAGCGGAAGAAAGCTGGACCCGGAACAGCCGGGCGGCAAGTATGTCAACAGCCCGGAAACACTCGTTTATAAAAAAAGCCGCACCCTGTTTGCACTGAATTTTGCGAAAAAATCGCAGGAAAAGCGGTACATCCTGTGCGAGGGCAATTTGGATGCGATTTCCTTGCATCAGGCCGGTTTTACAACCACGGTGGCAGGCTGCGGCACAGCGCTGACGGGGGAACAGGTGAAGCTGCTTTCGGAATATGCAGATGAAGTGGTGCTGTGTTATGATTCGGATGAAGCCGGGCAGAAGGCGACCCGCCGTGCCATCGAGCTGCTTTCGGCATCGCCGATCAAAATATCGGTGCTGAACATTCCGAATGCAAAGGATCCGGACGAATTCATCAAGAAATTCGGGCGGGAACGCTTTGAAATGCTCCTCAACGGCTCGAACAATGCAATCGAATACGAGCTTTTGCGCGCAAAAGAAAAGTATGATATCACCACACCGGACGGACGGGTGGGATATATCAAGGATGCCATTGACGTCTTGGCGGGGCGCATTACGCCCACGGAGCGTGATGTGTATGCCGGACGTCTTGCAGAGGAAACCGATGTGGCAAAGCCGGCGATACTCAACCAGCTTTCGTCTGCGATCCGTGTGAAGGACAAGCGCGCGGCCAAAGACCGGGAACGCAGGCTGCTTGAGGAGGGCATGGGCGGCCGCATCCATGTGCCGTATTCCCAAGGCGGGCAAAAGGCACTGGGGGCTGCTTTTGCGGAACAGCAGCTTGTGGCAGCGGTGCTGAAAAATCCGGATTACATCAAGCTGGCAGCCGGGCGCGTGCAGGGGGAAAATTTCTTGGACGTGGGTCTTGGCAAGGCATTTGACCGGATCTGCCGGCTTGCCGCAGAGGGGACGTATCCGGACCTTTCGGCATTGGGAGAAGAACTGCCCGAAGAAACCGTATCGCTGATCAGCCGGATATTGGCGCAGAACTATGATATCGGGCTTTGCGCGCAGGATGTGGAAATGTATCTGGAACGCATCGAGAACAGCCATCCGGTCAGCAGTACGGCAGGCGAAAAAACAGCGGCAGAGCTTGCGGATTATCTGCAGGCTTTAAAGGATAAAAAAACATAGCGCAAATGCGTGGAACAGGAACATAGAATACTGCGGATAAAACCGCAGTGATGAAACAGGAGAGTACACAGATATGGGAGAAAAGAAGAACGTCATCATCAACCTGATCGAGCACGGCAAGCACAATCATCAGAAACTGACGACAAAGGAAATCAACGATGCCCTTGAAAAAATCGGCTTTGAAGTGGACCTTGTGGATGAACTGTATGAATCGCTGGATGCCAACAATATCGAAATCATCGAAGAACCCGATCCGGATGCGGAAGAATTTACACTGACAGAGGATAATGTGGATAAGCTGCAGTCCTCGCTTTCCGCCGAGGGCGTAAACATTGACGATCCTGTTAAAGTTTACCTTAAGGAAATCGGGCGCGTCCCGCTTTTGAGCCCGGAAGAGGAAATCGATCTGGCACTGAAGATTCAGGCCGGCGGCCCGGATGGGGAAAAGGCGAAGAAGCGTCTTTCCGAAGCGAACCTTCGCTTGGTTGTTTCGATCGCAAAGCGTTATGTCGGACGCGGCATGCAGTTTTTGGATCTGATCCAGGAAGGAAACCTTGGCCTGATCAAAGCGGTTGAAAAATTCGACCACACGAAGGGCTTTAAGTTTTCTACCTATGCAACGTGGTGGATCCGTCAGGCCATTACCCGAGCGATTGCCGATCAGGCACGCACGATCCGCATCCCGGTGCATATGGTCGAGACGATCAATAAGGTGAAGAAGGTTTCAAGCCAGCTGCTGCACAGCAATGGCCACGAGCCGACGGCAGATGAAATTGCGGCAGAGCTGGATATGCCGGTGGACAAGGTGCGCGAGATCATGCGCGTTGCGCAGGAGCCTGTCAGCTTGGAAACTCCGATCGGTGAAGAAGAAGACAGTCATCTTGGCGACTTCATTGCGGATGACGACACGCCTGTTCCGGCAGAAGCGGCAAGCCATACCCTGCTGAAGGAACAGCTTTCGGATGTGCTGAAAAGCCTGACCCCGCGGGAAGAAAAGGTTCTGCGTCTGCGTTTCGGTCTGGAGGATGGACGTCCCCGGACACTGGAAGAAGTGGGCAAGGAATTCAATGTCACGCGCGAACGCATTCGTCAGATCGAGGCGAAGGCACTGCGAAAACTGCGTCATCCGAGCCGTTCCAAGCGGCTGCGCGATTTTCTGGATTGATTCCATAAGTTTGGGCGGGAGCCTGTGCTGCACGGCACAGGCTCCCGCTTTTTGGTGCAGGGGCAGGCTCCCGCTTTTGGCAAGCTTGACAAGGCATGCTTTTGTGATATGATTGATTCAAACCGCTGCAAGGAGGGCTGCGCTTTCCTGCACGGCATTTTATTTCACGCATGTTTTATGCTATGAATGGAAAGGACGATTTTTATGTATCGTTTTCCCGAAAATTTGTTTGCTGATGTACGAGTGGAGCGTACGGATACTACGGTGATCCGCATCAACGATGGCAAGCTGATGCAGAATAAGGTAAAAACGGAACAAGGTGCCATGATCCGCATATTTGATGGGGTGCGCTGGTACTATTCCGCGATTACGGATCTGGATAACATTCAAAGCGAGCTGGATGCGCTGGCACAGATCGCATCACCGAATCCCCAAATAGAAAACCACCCGGTCGTGAAGGCACTGGAAGTGAACCGCGGGCGGGAGCTGCGATATCAGGACTGCAATGTGTGCGCTGTGCCCAACGCCGATAAACTGGCACTGCTTGAAAGCCATGCGGAAGTCTTTGCTGAATTTCCCAATGTCAAGGGGGTTGATATGATCTATTCCGACAAGCATCTGGAAAAGCAGATTCGATCCAGCCTGGGAACCGATGTCACCTACGATCAGCAGTTCGCCAGCTTGAATTTTTCCTACACGGTGACCAGCGGCGAAATGCCCCACAGCGGCAGCAGCCGGTTTTATGAAACCGAATGGGAACACCTGCACGGCACAAAGGAAGGGCTGCGCCAGGAAATCCTGACCGATATCGCATATGCAGAAAATGCTGTGCCGGTGCGCCCGGGCGATTATACCTGCGTCTTTTCCCCGGTGACGGCAGGTGTGTTTGCTCACGAAAGCTTCGGGCACAAAAGCGAAGCGGATTTCATGATCGGGGATGAGACCATGAAGCGGGAATGGAAGATCGGCAGCTGCGTCGGCAGTTCTATTTTGAATATTTATGATACCGGCACGGAGGAAGGCAGCGGCTATGTCCCGTTTGATGATGAGGGCTGCCGCGCGAAGAAAACGTATCTGATCAAGGACGGGATCCTTTCCGGGCGGCTGCACAGTGCAGTGACTGCGGCAGACCTTGGCGAAGAGCCGACCGGCAATGCGCGTGCCATCAGCTTTGAATACGAGCCGATTGTGCGCATGACAAACACCTGCATCGGCGCAGGAAGCACAACAAGGGAAGAACTGTTTGCGCCGATCGCGGATGGGATCTATATTGATACATTCAAACACGGCTCGGGCATGTCCACCTTTACGATCGCACCCAACCGCGCCTATCGGATCGAGAATGGTGTCATCACACAGCCGGTGCGCATTTCGGTGGTATCGGGCAATGTTATGGAAACGCTGCACAATATCAGCGGGGTTTCCGATATCGTAAAAAGCCGCAGCAGTGCCTTGGGCGGATGCGGAAAAATGGAACAATCCCCGCTGCCGGTCGCATTTGGCGGGCCGTTTGTCCGGGTGGAACATATTCAGGTACAGTAAGGGGGACGACGCACATGAAACGGGAAGTATACAGCCGGAAAATTGTAAAAACAACGCTTAACATTACGCAGGGAAAAATCGATTCGGTGCGAAAAAATAACGTTACGCGTTCGGCGTGCCGTGTTTACAATGACGGGAAAATCGGCATCAGCGGCTTTTTCGGAGAGCCGACCGAAGAAAACTGGAAAGCCGCTGAAGAAAACTTAAAGCTTGCAATTCCGTATGAATATGAAATACAAGCAAATCAGCATCGTGTGGAAGATTATCGGCAAGAGGTTCTTTCAGAAAAGGAATTCCTTGAAAGATCGGAGCAAATGCTGGAAATGCTGCAGGAACGCAACCCGGATTTTATCTTTTCCAACAAGCTGGCGTCGCGGGATGCAACGCATATCTTAAAAAATGATGCAGGGCTTTTCTATCAGGCTTCAGATCGGGAATATACCTTTTCCGTGGTGTTCAAGCACAAGGATTCCAATGCGGTTTTTGACGGCGGGGTGGGAATGATCAGCCGTCGCTTCGATGCGCAGCGCTTTGTGGACGACAGCAGCCGGATCCTGCAGGCGTACTGCCGCGAAGTTCCGCTGCCAAAGGAAAAAACGCTGCCGGTCGTCTGTTCGTTTTATGATGTCGGGCAGAAAATATTGGAATCCCTTGCGTGCGATGAACTGGGAAAGAAAACATCCATTCTTGCCGATAAGTTCGGCACCAAGGCTTTCAGCGAACAGTTTACGCTGTTTGCAGACCGCAGCAAGGAAGAAATCGGGACGCCGTTCTTTGATGCAGAAGGCACAGTGCTGAAGGGAGACCGCGCGGTGCTGATTGAAAACGGCGTGATCCGCAACGGCTTGTGCGACAAGAAAAATGCCGCCGAATTCGGATTTTGCAACACGGCCAGTGCAGACGGCGCGGTGGATGACGTGCCTTCTCTGGGGTATCCGGGCATTTCGGTAAAGCCTTCGGAAAAAACCTTTCGAGAGCTGGTCGGCAGCGGAAAAGCGATCTATATCGACACCATGGCAGGCGGGGATTGTACCGCGGACGGCAACTTTGCCTCGCCGGTTCAGCTGGCATATCTGATCGAAAACGGAGAGCTGGTCGGGCGTCTGCCGGAATTCGGACTGAGCGGCAGCATTTATGAAATGTTCGGCAGCGATTATCTGGGGATGAGCTGCGATAAGCCGTTCTTCGATCAGCGCGTTCTGTGTATCCGGATGCATTTGGGATGAGATGCTTGCCGGGGCGGCACAGTGCAAACAAAAGGCAGGCGGGAAATCCGGCCTGCCTTTGTGTTTGGTGCGGCAAAATAAAAGCATCCGGCAGCAGGAAAAGGCGAACCGAGCGAAAGGCACACTTGACAAATACTGCGGCATAGAGTATTCTTTAATTACATTAAAACGGTATAGTTTAAGGGGATGCATATGCATATTACACAGGAAACGGATTATGCCCTGCGCATCGTATACTGCCTTGCGAAAAGCGGGACGCGTCGGGATGCGCGCAGCATTAGTGAAGAAATGTGTGTGACACTTCGTTTTTCGCTTAAAATATTGGGCAAACTGGTATCAAGCGGCATTTTGGAAAGCTATAAGGGAAATCGCGGTGGATACGAACTGGCGCGTGACGCACGCGAAATCACGATGAAAGATGTCATTGAAGCCGTGCAAGGCCCGTACCGGCTGTCGCGCTGTATTGGCGAGGAGGGTGCCGGTGAATGCAACCGCGGCGTTTCGGGCTGCTGTGCCTTTCAGGCGGTGTTTCAGCGCATCAGCGATGACATCAACCGTGAGCTGAATGCGGTGGATTTCCGCATGCTGACGCAGGGGAGCAGCGGGCAATAAGAATCAAAAACCACACACGGCTCCATGCGTGCCAAATGTGGTTTTTTATTTTTTCTTCGTGAAAAAAAGCCTTGACTATAAAAAGAAAGTGTATTATAATGCTTTAATGAATCATAATGGCTTGGTATGTCTCTGGATGCAAAACTGTTACAATTTTTTTGTACAAGTTGCTGAAATTAAGGGGCGTAACCGTGCTGTTTTGTGGCATTTTGCAAGCTTTAATATAGAGGAATAGGAGTGGTCGCAACATATGGTGAAAGTCAAGCCTGTCCAACTTGGCAAAACCGAACGCATGAGCTTTGCGCGCATCGATGAAGTCATCGATATGCCGAACCTGATCGAGGTGCAGAAAAACTCATACCAGTGGTTTCTGAAAGAAGGCCTGAAGGAAGTTTTCCGCGATATCTCTGCAATCGAAGACTACACCGGAAACCTGGTGCTTGATTTCACCGGGTACAGCCTTGATGCCAAGCCCAAATATACGATCAAGGAGTGCAAGGAGCGCGATGTGACCTATGCCGCGCCCCTGCGTGTGAAAGCGCGGTTGCTCAACAAAGAAACGGGCGATATCAAGGAGCAGGAAATCTTTATGGGGGATTTCCCGCTGATGACAGATTCCGGCACCTTCATTATCAATGGTGCAGAGCGCGTTATCGTTTCCCAGCTCGTTCGTTCGCCGGGTGTGTATTTCGGCAAAAGCTACGACAAAACCGGCAAGGAACTGTTTACGGCTACTTTGAACCCGAACCGCGGCGCATGGCTTGAGTATGAAACGGATTCCAACGATGTGTTCTATGTGCGCATCGATAAGAACCGCAAGATCCCGATGACCGTGTTTGTGCGTGCGCTGGGTCTGGGCGATGACGCGCAGATCCGTGATTTCTTTGGCGATGATGAACGCATCGAAGCGACCATCGCAAAGGATCCCACCAAAAATGAGGAAGAGGGTCTGCTCGAAACATACCGCAAGCTGCGCCCCGGTGAGCCGCCCACGGTAGAAAGTGCTTCGAGCCATATCAATAACCTTTTCTTCGATCCGCGCCGTTACGATCTTTCTCGCTTCGGCCGCTATAAAATGAATAAGAAGTTCGCCATTGCCCGCCGTATCCAGGGCTTTGTTGCAGCGCGCGATATCGTTGCCCCGCTTACGGGTGAGCTTTTGTGCGCAGCAGGCGAAAAAATCAGCCCGGAGGCCGCGCTGGAAACCGAAAAATCCGGTGTGAGCCTTGTGTATCTGGCTGTGGATGATAAGGAAGTAAAGGTCCTGACGAACGGTACGGTTTGTGCAAATGATTTCCTGAGCTTCGATGCGGCAGAATGCGGCATCAACGAGCGTGTCAATTTCAGCGAGCTGCGCGCGATTCTGGATGAGACGAGTGACGTGGAAGAGCAAAAGGAACTGCTTGTTAAGAATCACGACCGTCTGATCAGCCGAACCGTTACGGTGGATGACATTTTTGCTTCGATCAACTATTTGAACTGCCTTGGCCACGGGATCGGTACAGTGGACGATATTGACCACTTGGGCAACCGCCGCATCCGCAGCGTGGGCGAATTGCTGCAAAACCAGTTCCGCATCGGGTTTTCCCGCATGGAACGCGTTATCCGTGAGCGCATGACGCTTCAGACGCAGGATGAAAAAGACGTTACGCCGCAGGCGCTGATCAACATTCGTCCGGTCGTTGCAGCGATCAAGGAGTTCTTCGGTTCTTCCCCGCTGTCGCAGTTCATGGATCAGAACAACCCGCTGGCAGAACTGACGCATAAGCGCCGTCTTTCGGCGTTGGGCCCGGGCGGTCTTTCGCGTGACCGCGCAGGCTTCGAAGTTCGTGACGTTCACTATTCGCATTACGGCCGCATGTGCCCGATCGAAACGCCGGAAGGTCCGAACATCGGCTTGATCTCGTATCTTGCCACGTTTGCGAAGATCAATGAATACGGCTTTATCGAAGCCCCGTATCGCAAGGTCGATAAGGAAACCGGCATCGTGACCAACGAAGTGGTTTACATGACTGCGGATGTGGAAGATGAATATATCGTTGCGCAGGCGAACGAAGAGCTGGACAGCGAAGGACGCTTTGTGCGTCCGCGTGTTTCCTGCCGCTGGCGTGATGAGATCCTTGAAGTAGATAAGGATCGGGTCGACTACATGGACGTCAGCCCGAAGATGGTTGTCTCGGTTGCTACTTCGATGATCCCGTTCTTGGAAAACGACGACGCAAACCGTGCCCTTATGGGTTCGAACATGCAGCGTCAGGCCGTTCCGCTGCTGGTTACCGAACAGCCGATCGTTGCGACCGGTATGGAGTATAAAGCAGCGTGCGATTCCGGCGTGTGTGTTCTGGCAAAGAATGCTGGCGTTGTGGAACGCGTGACAGCGGATAAAATCACGATCCGCACATCGGTTTCCACAACCGATGAATATGAACTGATCAAGTTCATGCGCTCGAACCAGGGAACCTGCATCAACCAGCGCCCGATTGTCGATCAGGGCGAGACGGTGGTAAAAGGACAGGTCATTGCCGATGGTCCGGCAACGAAAAACGGCGAAATCAGCCTTGGCAAAAATGCCCTGATCGGATTTATGACTTGGGAAGGCTATAACTACGAAGACGCCGTTCTGATCAATGAAAAGCTGGTTCGCGAGGATCGCTATACATCGATCCACATTGAAGAATATGAAACCGACAGCCGCGAAACAAAGCTTGGACCGGAAGAGATCACGCGCGATATCCCGAACGTCGGGGAAGAAGCGCTGAAGGATCTGGATGAGCGCGGCATTATCCGCATCGGTGCGGAAGTCGGCGCGGGCGATATCCTTGTCGGCAAGGTCACCCCGAAGGGTGAGCAGGAGCTGACGGCGGAAGAACGCCTGCTGCGCGCAATCTTCGGAGAAAAGGCGCGCGAGGTTCGCGATACCTCTCTGCGCGTTCCGCACGGCGAATACGGCATTGTTGTGGATGTCAAAGTGTTTACCCCGGATAATTGCAGCGAACTGCAGCCCGGCGTAAGCAAGGTCGTGCGCTGCTATATCGCACAGAAACGCAAAATCAGCGTCGGCGATAAAATGGCAGGCCGCCACGGCAATAAGGGCGTTGTCTCCCGCATCCTGCCGCAGGAGGACATGCCGTTCCTGGAAGATGGCACACCGCTGGATATCGTGCTGAACCCGCTGGGCGTTCCGTCCCGAATGAATATCGGGCAGGTTCTGGAGGTTCATCTGGGCTATGCTGCCAAGGCACTGGGCTGGAAGGTGATGACCCCGGTCTTTGACGGCGCGCACGAAGAAGATATCCGCGAGATGTTCCGAATGGCGGGCAAGCGCGAAGACGGCAAGAGCTTTGTTTACGACGGCCGCACCGGCGAGCGCTTTGATAACCCGGTAACGGTAGGCTATATGTACTACCTCAAGCTGCATCACTTGGTTGATGATAAGATCCACGCCCGCTCTACCGGCCCGTACAGCCTGGTTACACAGCAGCCGCTGGGTGGTAAAGCACAGTTCGGCGGCCAGCGCTTCGGCGAAATGGAAGTCTGGGCGCTGGAAGCATATGGCGCAGCGTATACTCTGCAGGAAATCCTTACCGTTAAATCGGATGACGTTGTGGGTCGTGTTAAAACATACGAATCCATCGTCAAGGGTCAGCCTGTTCCCAAGCCCGGCATCCCGGAAGCGTTCCGCGTGCTGATGAAGGAACTTCAGAGCCTTGCGCTCGATGTCCGTGTGCAGGATGCTGACGGCAATGAAGTGGATATCAAGCAGAATTATGATGACGACATTGGCTTTGACAATTCCGACCTCGCACTCGGCGATGACGTTGTAGTGGAGAGTGAACTGGAAGATTCCTATGGCATGGAAAATGTCGATGAGGAAAACGAGTTCGACGAGGAAGAGAAGGAACCCAATGTAGAAGATCTGGAATCGGAAGATTCGTTTATCGAGCTGTTCGATGATGAGATCTGATCCGCATCCGGCCTGCCGCCTGCGCTTGTGCGGCGGCAGGGCATGTGTGAAAATTTGAGGAAGAAAGGGTTCGTTTCATGGAATTTAACACATTCGATTCGATCAAAATCGGTCTTGCGTCCCCGGAACAGATCCGCGCCTGGAGTTACGGCGAGGTCAAAAAGCCGGAGACGATCAACTATCGCACCCTGAAACCGGAGACGGGCGGCTTGTTCTGCGAAGCCATTTTCGGACCGACCAAGGACTGGGAATGCCATTGCGGTAAATATAAACGCATCCGTTATAAAGGCAAAGTCTGCGAGCGCTGCCACGTGGAAGTGACGCGCGCAAAGGTGCGCCGCGAACGCATGGGGCATATTGAACTGGCTGCCCCGGTTTCGCACATCTGGTATTTTAAGGGCATCCCTTCCCGCATCGGCCTTGTGCTGGATATCAGCCCGCGCCTGCTGGAAAAGGTTTTGTACTTTGCAGCGTATATCGTAACCAACCCCGGCTTTACGCCGCTGGAGAAAAAACAGATCCTCAGCGAAAAGGAATACCGCGAAATGCGCGAGCGCTATGAGGATGAGTTTGAAGCCGGAATGGGTGCAGAGGCAATTAAGATTCTGCTGAATGATGTCAATGATCACATTAACGAAATCAGCGATGAACTGCACAAGGAACTGGAAGATGCAAGCGGACAGAAGCGCGTGCGTCTGCTCAAACGGTTGGAGGTCATCGAGGCTTTCCGCATTTCGGGCAACAACCCGGCATGGATGATCATGGATGTCATCCCGGTGATTCCGCCGGATATCCGCCCCATGGTTCAGCTCGACGGCGGACGCTTCGCAACGTCGGATCTGAACGACCTGTACCGCCGCGTCATCAACCGCAACAACCGCCTGAAACGCCTTCTGGAGCTGGGTGCACCGGATATCATCGTGCGCAACGAAAAGCGCATGCTGCAGGAAGCGGTTGACGCTCTGATCGACAACGGCCGCCGCGGCCGCCCGGTCACCGGCCCGAACAACCGTCCGCTCAAGAGTCTTTCGGATATGCTCAAGGGCAAGCAGGGTCGTTTCCGCCAGAACCTGCTGGGCAAGCGTGTTGACTATTCCGGCCGTTCCGTTATCGTTGTCGGTCCGGAACTGAAGATGTATCAGTGCGGTCTGCCCAAGGAAATGGCACTCGAACTCTTCAAGCCCTTTGTCATGAAGGATCTTGTGGAAAAGGGCATTGCCAATAACATCAAATCGGCTCGTAAGATGGTCGAGCGCGCCCGTACTGAAGTTTGGGATTCGCTGGAAACGGTCATCAAGGGTCATCCCGTCATGCTGAACCGCGCGCCTACGCTGCACCGTCTGGGCATTCAGGCATTCGAACCGGTGCTGGTGGAAGGCCGTGCCATTAAGCTGCATCCGCTGGCATGTACTGCATTCAACGCGGACTTTGACGGCGACCAGATGGCAGTTCATGTGCCTCTTTCCGAAGAAGCACAGCGGGAAGCACGCCGTTTGATGCTGGCTTCCGGCAACCTGCTGAAACCGGCCGATGGAAAGCCGGTTACGGTTCCGACACAGGACATGGTTCTGGGCAGCTACTATCTGACGATGCTCAATGATGGAGATAAGGGCGAAGGAAAGATCTTCCGCGATGAAAACGAAGCGATCATGGCGTATCAGGAGGGTGTTGTGACCCTGCAGGCCAAGATCAAGGTTCGCCGCACCATGAAAATCGATGGCGTGGAACAGAGCCGCATCATCGATACTTCCGTCGGACGGCTCATCTTCAACCAGCCGATCCCGCAGGATCTGGGCTATGTGGATCGTTCGATCCCCGAAAACCGCTTCCTGCTGGAAATCGATTTTCTGGTCAATAAGAAAAAGCTCGGTAAGATCATCGAACGCTGCATTCATGTGCATGGCCCGGAGATCACGGCAGATATGCTGGATCGCGTGAAGGCGCAGGGCTATAAATATTCGACGAAGGGCGCTGTTACGGTCGCTGTTTCGGATGCAGTTATCCCCCCGCAGAAGGCAGAACTTCTTGCGCAGGCGGAAGAAAAGATCGGCAAGATCACCAAGCAGTATAATAAGGGTCTTATCTCCAACGAAGAACGGTATAACAGCGTTATCAAGGTGTGGAGCAAGACCACCGAGGATGTTGCAAGTGCTCTGCAGCAGAATCTGGATGAACGCAACCCCATCTTTATGATGGCGGATTCCGGTGCTCGTGGTTCCATGGCTCAGATCCGTCAGCTCGCCGGCATGCGCGGCCTGATCGCGAACACATCCGGTAAGACAATCGAAATCCCGATTCGTGCAAACTATCGTGAAGGCCTGAACATTCTGGAATATTTTATCGCCGGTAAGGGCGCTCGTAAGGGCTTGGCGGATACCGCACTGCGTACAGCCGACTCGGGATATCTGACCCGTCGTCTTGTGGATGTTTCGCAGGATGTTATTATCCGCGAGGATGACTGCGGCGCGCAGCACGGTATCGTAGTAAGTGATATTCGTGAAGGCAACGAAATGATCGAAAAGCTGGAAGAACGCTTGGTCGGCCGTTTTACTGTCCATGATATCCTGCATCCGGAAACCGGAGAGCTGCTTGTCTCCAAAGACAAAATGATGACCGAGGAAGATGCAAAGGCGATTGTGGATGCCGGCATCAAGGAAGTTGAGATCCGCAGCGTGCTGTGCTGTGAATCGAAGTATGGCGTCTGTTCGAAGTGCTATGGTGCAAACCTTGCAAACGGCCGCTTGGTCGGCAAGGGCGAAGCGGTTGGCATCATTGCGGCACAGTCCATTGGTGAACCGGGCACGCAGCTGACGATGCGTACGTTCCACACCGGTGGTATCGCATCGGCAGAAGATATTACACAGGGTCTGCCGCGAGTAGAAGAATTGTTTGAATCCCGCCGTCCGAAGAATCTGGCAATCATGACGGAAATCGCAGGTACGGCGCGTATCGACGATTCTAAGAAAAACCGCCATGTGGTTGTGGAAGGCGTGGACGAAAACGGCGCACCGACGGAAAAGAGCTATCTGATCCCGTTTGGCCAGCGCATCCGTATCGCGGATGGCGCAAAGCTGGAGCCGGGTGATATGATTACCGAAGGCTTCGCATATCCGCAGGATATCCTTACAATCAAAGGCCCGATCGCAGTTCAGAACTATTTGATCAGCGAAGTGCAGAAGGTTTACCGTTTGCAGGGTGTTGATATTTGCGATAAGCACATCGAAGTGATCGTGCTTCAGATGATGCGTAAGGTGCGCATTGAGGAAGCAGGAAGCACGAAGCTGATTGTCGGTTCTTCTATGGATAAATCCGAATTCCGCGAGGCAAACGAAGAAATCGCTGCACGCATTGCAGCGGGCGAAACCGGGCTGGAGTTTGCAAAGGCAACCAGCATCCTGCTCGGTATCACAAAGGCTTCGCTGGCAACGGATTCCTTCCTGTCTGCCGCTTCCTTCCAGGAAACGACCCGCGTGCTGACGGATGCGGCAATCAAGGGTAAGGTTGACCCGCTTATGGGCTTGAAGGAAAACGTTATCATTGGTAAGCTGATTCCGGCCGGTACCGGTATCCCGGAAGTTGAA
>JAHHSK010000040.1 GCA_020025255.1 Ruthenibacterium sp.
GCCTGCGTGCTGTGCTGATGCAGATGCGGGATGATGTGATCGAGCAGCAAAAGGAACAGAATGCCGATCCAAAAGCCAACCGCTGCCGGAATGAATGACCATTTGCCTAAATGCTGTGATTGATCTAGCGCCGGGAGCAGCAGGCTCCATATCGAAGCCGCCACCATAACACCGCCCGCAAAGCCGGACGCTGCGCGCTGCGTGAAAAGGCTCATGCCCTTTTTCATAAAAAAGACGCATGCCGCTCCAAGAGACGTGCCTGCAAAGGGGATCAGGACCCCGATCCATGTGTTGATATCCATTTGTATACTCCTTTCAAGGATCCGCCGAATACAATGCGGATGTTTTGCGCGTTGGTTAGTCGTAACTAACTCATGCTTCTATTGTACCTTTATTTCCCAAAAAAGCAAGTGTTTTTATTTTTTCCCTTTCTTTTTTATGCCGATGCACGGTAAGCCTCCCTCGAAACCGCACACGGCACTGTTGCTTTTTCTGTGTTTTCCGGCTGCAAAAGCCGCTTTTTTTCCAACACCCTTTGGATCGAATCTTTTCTTATCCGGCATCATGGGAACGAAGTGTTACCTATATCAAAATTTATCTGACCGATGATAAATGAAAACCGTCTATGGCAGCATCTCACAAAAAGAATGGTATCCGGCTTCGCTTCTTTATGTGGATTCCCTCCAAAGTTCATTTTGGTGGTCTCTCAAATTGATTTGATATATATCAAATTATAGTTGACAAATTGATATGATATGCTTATAATCAAAAAAGAAAGGAGCGATAAAATGAATTCGGAAATGATTTTCAAAATCGTAAAGGCCAGCGGCGTTTCTGCTCATGAAATGGTACTGATTCATTTTTGGGGCGAGGACAAAAATAAAGATATTGCAAATCAATTTTTAGCAGCGGCTGCATCGCTTGGCGCTGCTCCGGTTCTTTTACAGCAGTCACGAACTGTAAATCGTGACATTTTCGCAGCGGCAAAAGACACTTGCTTTACTGAACGCTATTTTAAACTTTTTTCAGACTTCGATGCTGTCTTAGATGTATTTACCTACCAACCGGTTACGCTTGGATATGAACTTCCCGAGTCACAAATGTTATTATATCGCCAGTATATGCACCATATTTTTGATTTGTTTGTTGGATGTAAACGATTCACGCAAATACGTATTCCTACGATAGAAAACGCAATCGATTCGAATTTAGAACCGCAAGAATATATAGAACGAATGACAAAAGCATACGACGTAGACTATGAACAAATCAAAAATGACTGTTTTGAAAAATTAAAATCCCTGAATGGAGTTAAGCAAGCCGCACTGCACACTGGCGAAAACTGTATTCTTCATTTTGATTTAACGGATAGAGAATGGCATATGGATGCCGGTGACGGTGATCTTCCGTGTGGTGAGATTTACATTGCCCCCAATGAACAGCAGACAAATGGAACGGTCTTTTATGATGCATTTTACCTAGGTGGAAGACAATTTCAAAATGTAGAACTGTACATTAAACAAGGTGAAGTGTGTGAATGCAATAATGCGGAAGTACAGCAATATTTTAAACAAGAGCCCCGCGCCAACCGAATGGTGTGTGAACTGGGTATCGGCATGAATCCTAATGTCACCAGCCTTTGTGGATATACCGCACTTGATGAAAAAATGGAAGGCACTTTCCATATTGCAGTGGGTGACAACACTCTGTTTGGTGGACAAAATAAGGCTGCCTGTCACTGTGATTTTGTAGGCTATGGAAGCATTGAGGTGATAAAACGATGAACGAAAAAATCAAACACATGAATCTGTTCCTGGATCATCAGATCCAACTGTGCAAACAGCATGCAATCGAGCTTCAGGAAGAGGAACGCAGAGATGAAGCGAACTTTCAGAAAATCAAAGCAAACGTATACGATATTTTTAAAACGATCCTATCTGTGGCACAAAAAACAGGCAGCGGCAATCCAGAAACGGTAAAGCAGTTCTTCCTTGAGAAAATGAAGCAGATTCCGGCAAACTGGAAAACGGCCTATGAAGCGGCCAGGCTGCATGATCATACAGAGAATATGTTGATTGAAAAAATCAAACTTGATACCGCCGCAGAAATCGAGCATGAATTTTTGTCCTGCTGGGAGGGGATGAAATGACAGAAACCGAAGCCATTCGCCTATTTAAATGTCTCGCGGATAAATCCAGACTTCAGATTCTGAAATCCCTTATGCTTGAAGATATGTATGTGGAACGACTGGCGCAACGGCTTGGACTCACTCCTCCCACTGTGTCTTTTCACTTAAAGAAGTTAACCGAAGCCAATGTGGTTACCCCATATAAAAGTCAATACTACATGATATACCGTTTGAACCGGGATATCTTTGAAACATCCATTCTCGAAATTCTCAAAGAAAAATCAGATGATGCAGATATTCAGTTGCAGCGGGAAAATGCGTATCGTCAAAAGGTCATTGCATCTTTTTTTGAATATGGAAAATTAAAATCAATTCCTACGCAAAAGAAAAAAGAACGGATCGTTCTGGAAGTCATTGCAGAAAGCTTCCAGTATGACCGCCTTTATACGGAACGGGAGGTAAATCTAATCATTGCCGACTATTATGATGATTTCTGTACCATTCGCAGAGATATGGTCGGTGAAAAATTACTTGCCAGAAACACAGACGGTTACTGGCGATTCAAGAAAGAAAAAGAGGAAAACTGATATGGTTATTGGAATCATCGGTGAAAGCTGCACAGGAAAATCCACTTTAGCAGAAAAGCTGCACAAAAAGTTCGGCGGTGCCGTTTTTGCCGGCAGGGATTATCTGCGACTTGCAAAAAATGAGACAACGGCTCAGGAACTTTTCCGCAAAAAATTAGAAAATGCAGAATCCGGCGAAAATATCATCTATGTCATCGCAGAGCAGGAGCACATTGCCCTTTTGCCTGAGAACGCTGTCCGGATTCTTGTGACGGCTGATTTAGCACAGATCAAGAATCGCTTTGCCGTAAGAATGCACGGCAGTCTTCCGGCACCTGTGGCTGCCATGCTGGAAAGAAAGCACGGATGTTTCGATGAAATCGATCATGATTTTCATGTAATTTCCGGAGAGACAGACCTTGATGCAGTGTATGAGCAAATCATAAACAAACGACCGTTTCACTTTGGTGTTGAATAACTTTGAACTGATATCTTTTATAAACAAAGCGGCTCGGAACGGCCATTCATTATCCAAGTGTCCCAATGCGCAATTCCTTCGTGTCGGAACGCCTGCCGCCATTGCCGGTTTGAAAACAGCAAAAAGCGGAACCGAACCTCTGCAGGACGCAGATCGTTCGGTTCCGCCTTTTCAGGGCTTTTCTTTCAGCCGGATACCGTCATCCGGCTGCCATATTTTCAGCAGTGCAGAACGATTGTTCCGTCCGCAGCGTCCGCTTCAACCTTGGCCAGCTGCTCGCCGGTGATGATTTTCGCGGCAATGCCGTCCTCCACTTCCTTGCGGATGACACGGCGCAGATCACGCGCACCGAACTTGCCGCCCTTGGCTTTTTCGCACAGCAGCGCAAGCGCAGGTTCCGTCCAGGAAAGGCCGATGCCCTTTGCCGCAAGCGGCTCTTTATATTCGCCCAGCATCAGTGCAGCGATTTTCTTCAAATCTTCCGTAGAAAGCGGCGCAAACGTCACGATCTCATCCACACGGCTCATGAATTCCGGACGCAGGAATTCACCCAAAGCGCGGATCGATTTATCGCGGCTCATTTCTGCCAGTGTACGGTTAAAGCCCGTTTCCCCTGTTTTCTCACTCGAACCGGCATTGCTGGTCATGCAGATCACCGTATTTTCAAAGCTGACGGTACGCCCCTGCGCATCGTTGATCTTGCCTTCATCCAAAATCTGCAATAGGATGTTCATCACATCGGGATGTGCTTTTTCGATTTCATCAAACAGAACCACACTGTATGGCTTACGGCGCACCTTCTCTGTCAACTGTCCTGCTTCGTCATAGCCAACATAGCCCGGAGGAGCACCGATCAGGCGGCTGACGGTATGCTTTTCCATATATTCCGACATATCCAGCCGAATGAGCGGATCCACCGTATCGAACAGCTGCAGCGCAAGCTGTTTTACAAGTTCGGTCTTGCCAACACCCGTCGGCCCAACAAAAATAAAGCTGGCCGGACGGCGGCGCGCTGCGATATCGGCACGGCTGCGTTTGACTGCATTTGCCACCAGATGCACCGCTTCCTGCTGGCCGATAATGACATGATTGAGATTTTCTTCCAGATGTGCAAGCTTAGTGTATTCGGTTTCTTTCACCTTGGCGGCGGGGATCCCCGTCCAAAGTTCGATCACCTTTGCCACATCTTCCATCGTGACCTCAATCGATTCCACCGCCTGCCGCTTTGCCGGCAGCTCGGCTTCCAATCGCAGGATCTCCGATTTCAGCTGTGCAAGCTTTTCGTAATCCGGATCTTCCTTCGATTGCTCTTGTTCTGCCACCTGCGCATTCAGTTCTTCCAGATGCTTTTCGCTTTCGACCCAATCTGTAATTTCCGGATGCCGCAGGCTGCAGCATGCGCACGCTTCATCCAGAAGGTCGATTGCCTTATCCGGCAGGAATCGGTCTGTAATATAGCGTTCGGAAAGCACCACCGTACTGCGGACGATCGGATCGCCCACTTTGACATGGTGATACGCTTCATAATATTCCCGGATGCCCGAAATGACGGCAACTGCATCATCGATCGAAGGCTCTTCGATTTTCACAGGCTGAAAACGCCGCTCCAGCGCCTGATCCTTTTCAATGAACTTGCGGTACTCTGCAAACGTAGTTGCGCCGATGACTTGGATCTCACCACGGGAAAGCGCAGGCTTGAGGATATTTGCGGCATTCATGGCACCTTCCGAATCCCCTGCACCGGTGATATTGTGGATTTCATCAATGAACAAAATCACATTGCCGGCCGCTTTCACTTCCCCGATCAGCCCCTTGACGCGGCTTTCAAACTGACCCCGGAACTGGGTGCCCGCCACAAGGCTTGTAAGATCCAGCAGATAAATTTCTTTATCCCGCAGACGCGCAGGCACATCGCCTTCCACGATATGCAGTGCAATGCCTTCCGCAATCGCAGTTTTGCCCACACCCGCTTCACCGATCAGGCAGGGGTTGTTTTTCTGGCGGCGGGACAAAATCTGAATCGTTCGGTAAATTTCCTTATCACGTCCCACGATTCGATCCAGCTTGCCCTCCCGCGCCTTGCGCGTCAGGTTTTCGCAGTAATTATCCAGGAATTTGCGCTTCTTGCCGCGCGGATTCTTGCTTTTGGGTTCTTTCTCATTTTCGCCTTGGCCGGCTTGCTCGTCGTCCTTCTTTTTTCCAACGCCGAAAATGCCGAACGGGAAGGTCGCGTTTCCGCCCGGAGTGAAATCCTCCTCACCGTTTTCCCCTTCCTCCTCAGGTGAATCCTCGTTTTCGTCTGCCGAACCGCCCATGCCGGGCATACCGAACATTCCAAGCTGCTGCATCATCATAGAAGGGTCGATTTCCCCATTCTGCATCATATCGGTAACGCGTTCCTCCATTGCCGATAATTCTTCTTCCGAGACGCCGAACTGCTTCATGAGGTCATCCACCGGCTTGATGCCGAGTTCATGCGCACATGTCAGGCAGTAGCCCTCACTTTTCGTCTGGCCTGCTTCATACTTCTGTACGAACACAACAGCCGGACGTTTTTGACATCTACTACAAAGCATTCCGATTGTTCCTTTCTTTTCCTCTTTCCGTTACATAAACGGATTATACGAGGAGAAAAATGAATAGAAGTAACTGCCCGAAAGAGCCGTATCGTTGATGACAGGCAGGTTACCATTTGTTATGACAACCACTGCCCAAAGCAGGCAGAGGATAATCAGCACATTGATGAGCCCCGAAACCACACCGACGCATATGCCAAGGGTGCGGTTGATCCCGCCGATCAGCGGGATGCGGTTCAGATTTGTAAGCACTGCCACCAGCAGTGCGATCACCACGCGGCACAAAATAAAGGTTACAAAGAACATCAGCACGGTAATCATCGGCACAACCAAGGGCGCAATGATTTTTTCCACCACCTGATGTGCAACATCCGGCGCATTGGAATCCAAAAGCCCCGATGCGGATGCCAAAATATTATCAATGAACTTCTGCGGAATGATCCCGGAAAGGTTTTCCAAAATCACATTCAGATTCACTGTGCCGTATTGCTGGATCGAACTGGCGGTTTTTTCGATCAGCCCGGATTTGAAAAAGTTTTCGAACACGGTTGGTGAAACCTGACCGGATACCCCCCATGCCAGTGCCAAAGAGACAAGGTTCCCCACAAGGCTGATAACGCCTGCCACAAACCCTTTGTGCGCATAGTGGCGCACGGTTCCAACAATCACCACGATCAGCGCGATATCGATTAGAATTGCAGGAGTAATATTCATTTCGTCCGCTTCCTTTCCTATAAAAAATTCACTCAGGTTTTACGCTGATTCTCCGGGCGCGGCGGCATTTCTAAAACACTCACCTGATTGTGACCAAGCAGGAATGTTTTTCTGCCTCGAACCAATGCCAGCGGCTTCGTCTGTGTTTCCACCTTTCCGCAGAAAACGCCATCCAGCGCATAGCTTAAAACACTGTTGTTCGTCAGCACGAACGCGCCTTCTCTGCCGGCTGCCACACGGTTCGCATTTGCATTCACCTTTGCGCGGCCGATTTCCTTCAAATCGGAATCCAGAATGATCAGTTCGGTCATGGCGCTGTGCACCCCGTCGCCAAACAGGAGCACCGGCGTTCTGCCTTCGCTGAATGCTATGCTTTGCAGGGTGCGCCCCTCATAAGAATAACGCGACAGCTCGGTTCCGTCCTCTATGCTGTAAATGGCCGCAAATGAATCATATATCACCATGATTTTTTTGCCGTCAAGGTATTGGAGCCGCACCGGCACGCCTTCCTTGCTGCTGATTGTAATATATTCGCTGCGGCGCGTATCCATAAGATACACCTTGCCTCCCAGTATTCCCTGATCGGCATACGGTACCCCCGCTGCAAAATGACGGTTATCGTCTGCAAACGCCATTGCGGTCGGAAGATCCTGTGTTTTGAACCCATAGATTTCCTCAAACATAGGATCATACACCCGCAGCTTTCCCCGCGTGAACACCGCCAGCGTCCCATTCGGGCTCATTGCGCAAAGCTGGATGGGATCTTCCATTTTTGCTTCGTACAGCGTTCGGCTGCGGCTTTCTACCCGCAGTTCATGGCCTGCACGATTGTATATGCACACGCGAGTGCTGCCCGCTGTAATGGATGCGCGTGCATAACCGTGTTGGATGCGGCGCACCTCGTTGCCGTTTGCGGAATATATCGCAAGATCCTTATCACCCACTGCTGCAAACCCGCCGGCCAGCGGCAATGCGTTTTGAAAACCCGAAAGCGTGAACGGGATCGGAAAGCCCTTTCCCGGCGTCAGCGCGATCGTAACGGAATCCACTGCATCCCCCAAAAGAGCAAGCGATGCCCCATACAGCCCTGTGAAATAGGCCAGCATGCCGGCTGCAATCACCGCCAGCACAGCAACCAGCCGCACATGGCGTTTATGCTTTCGCTTTCGCATGCGCTCTTCCCTTGCGGCAGCCGCGCGGCGCACATTGGACTGCGCTTCGCTCAAAGATGACAGCACAATCGAATTTCCCTGCGCCTGTGTGTTTTTCCGCTCGTCCGTTTGATTTCTGTTTGATTTCTGTTCCGGTCTGTGCGGCATCTGTTCCATAAATCGTATACTCTCTTATCCTGATATTATACCTGCTGTGCACCGTTTTTTATTGCACGATCGGATTGCAAAACGCACTTTCGGGATAATTGACACGATACAGGAAAAGCCCCTGCGCCTGTGCCGTATCCCCTGCCTGTGCACGATCCTTACTTTCTATGATGGTTTTCATCTGTTCTGGCTGCATCCGTCCGGCCCCTGCTTCCACCAGTGTGCCCACAAAGATGCGCACCATGTTATAAAGGTAGCCATCGGCGCACACATGAAACAGGATATTCTCTTCTTCCCGCCATACCCGTGCAAAATACACGGTACGCACGGTATCCGCGATATCGCTTCCCGCAGACATAAAGGCTCTGAAATCATGCGTTCCTACCAAATACTCTGCCGCCTTTGCCATCGCGTCCACATCCAGCTGCGCCGAAATCCTCCAGCAGTGTCCGCTTTGGAACGGATCCGAAACGGGGCTGTTATGAATTCGGTAAAGATATTCCTTGCTCTGTGCACAATAGCGGGCATGGAACTGCGGTATCACCTGCTGCGCTTTCACCACACGGATATCTTCGGGCAAAAAACGATTGATTGCCAGCGGCAGCTTGCGCAGTGCAATGGGTTTGGGCTGGGTATAGCTGACACAGTACGCCAGCGCATGCACACCGGAATCCGTGCGCGAACAGCCCTTTACCGGCGGCCGGGTCCCGTACAGTCTTTCCAGAGCATCCTGAAGGGCTTCACATACCGAAAGCGCATTTTTCTGCACTTGAAAGCCATGATACCGCGTGCCGTCAAACCGCAGTGTAATGCAAACATGCATCTCTGTTCCTCCGTTTTTTGAATCCGTCCGTTGGTTCACCCAATGCGGGGAAAATAGCGATTGCTCATTCCGATTGCCACAAACACCACAATCGCCGCTATGGCTATGATGATATCGGAACCGCGCATGTGCAGCTGTTTGAGCTTTGTGCGCCCTTCCCCACCGTGATAGCAGCGGCACTCCATAGCCATGGCAAGCTCATCCGCACGCCGGAAAGCAGAAATAAACAGCGGGATCAGCACCGGGATCAGCGCCTTGATCCGATCTTTTAAGCTGCCGGAATCAAGCTGCGCACCACGCGCTTTCTGCGCATTCATGATTTTATCCGTTTCTTCAATCAGGGTGGGGATAAAACGAAGTGCGATCGTCATCATCATGGCAAGCTCATGCACCGGCAGATGCAGCTTTGCAAACGGATGCAGCAGCTGTTCGATTGCATCTGTCAGCACGATCGGGCTTGTGGTATACGTCAAAAGACTCGTGCCCACGATCAGGCACACGATGCGAACCGACATGAGCACAGCATATCCAATGCCCTCTTTATAGATTTTAAAAATCCACCAGGAAAAAATCGGTTCCGAAGTCCCTGTCATGAAAAACAGGTTGAGCACCGCGGTAAACAGGATGATCGGCAGGATCGGCTTGATGCTTTTCCATATCATTTTCATCGGGATTTTCGCCACCGTGTACAGCACCATGAGCAGTACGATCGAAATGGCAAGCCCTGCCGGATTGGAACCGACGAACAGCATCACGATATACGCAATCGTCAAAATCAGCTTTACTCGCGGATCCATAGTGTGCAGGATCGATGTGCCCGGAAAATGCTGGCCAATCGTAATATCACGCAGCATTATTTTCCCTCCTTTGCTTGTTGGCGGGCGGCAAGGATGGTTTTTACCGCGTATTTTACCGTATATACGTCTGTGGGGATATCCAGCCCCATGCTGCGCAGACGCAAGAACACTTTTGTCACTTCCGGAACGGAAAGCCCCAATTCCAAAAGCTCCGGCGCGCGCGCAAACACCCGTTCGGTTGTATCGTACATTGCAATGTGTCCGCCGTTCATCACAAGAACGCGATCGGCGTATTTTGCAATATCCTCCATAGAATGGCTGACAAGCACGATCGTGGAACCTGTCTGCTTATGGTATTCCCGAATCTGGCCGAGTATCATATCGCGTCCTTCGGGGTCAAGCCCTGCAGCCGGCTCATCAAGCACCAATATCTTCGGTTCCATGGCCAAAACCCCCGCGATTGCAACGCGGCGCTTCTGCCCGCCGGAAAGCTCAAACGGGCTTTTATTCAGCGAAGAGGCCGGAATGCCGCAGAATTCCGCTGCACGGCAGACGCGGCGATCGATTTCCTTCGCATCCAGGCCCATATTGGTCGGCCCGAATGCAATATCCTTGTAGATCGTCTCTTCAAACAGCTGATATTCCGGATATTGGAATACCAGCCCGACTTGGAAGCGGAACCGGCGGATCTCCTTGGGATTTTCCCACATATCCTCGCCGCCGATATAGATTCGACCCATGGTCGGCTTATTGATGCCGTTGAAATGCGTGATCAATGTCGATTTTCCACAGCCTGTGGAGCCGATCACACCGACAAATTCCCCTTCCTGCACTTCAAAGCTGACATGATCCAGAGCAACCGTTTCATCCGGCATGCCCTGATTATAAATATAGGAAAGATCTTCCACCTTAATGATTGCAGACATCAGACACTCACCTCCGCCTTCCCTGCCGGTGCCGGTTTCCCGGTGAGCATTTGGTAAAGTGCTGCTGCACATTCGTCTACATCAATGATATCGTCCGGCATGGGGCATCCGGCTTGTGTCAGCATGTGGCACAGCTCGGTTGACTGCGGCACATCCAGATGCAGGGAACGAAGCAGTTCCACCTGACTGAACACCTCTTTTGGCGTTCCTTCCAGCATCACATGGCCTTCGCTCATTACAATGACGCGATCAGCGGTTGCCGCTTCTTCCATATAATGCGTGATTTGAACCACGGTAATGCCGTAATCCTCATTGAGCTTGTGTACCGTGTGCATCACCTTTTCCCTGCCGATCGGATCCAGCATTGCCGTTGCTTCATCCAAAACCAGACAATCCGGGCGCATCGCGATCACTCCTGCGATTGCCACACGCTGCTTCTGCCCGCCGGAAAGCTTATGCGGTGCTTTGCTGCGATGCTTATAGATCCCTGCCATTTTCATCGCCTCGTCCACCCGCATGCGCATTTCCTGCTGCGGAACACCAAGATTTTCCAATGCAAACGCCACATCTTCCTCCACAACCGTGGCAACGATTTGGTTATCTGGATTTTGGAACACCATTCCCACCTTCTGCCGGATATCGAACAATCGCTCCTCATCGTTTGTGGCCATATCCTCTACATAAACCGTGCCGGTCTGCGGCAGCAAAATGGCGTTGAAGTGCTTTGCAAGCGTAGATTTTCCGCATCCATTCGCACCCAGCACCGCCACAAATTCACCGCGCTTTACTTTTACAGAAAGCCCCTGAACCGCCTGCGGCTGATCCTCCGCATAGCGGAACGAGATATTCTCTGCTTTGAGCATTTCTTCCATGCTTTCCCACCCATTCTTTATCCTGCGCGCACCGTCTGCGGTGTGCGGACTTTCCATTTCCTTACAGCTTTGCGCCGCGCGCAAGCCACCATGCCGTTGCGCCGCACGGCACAACGCCGCCCGTTGCCGTAACGGGCAGCCCGATTTCATCACAGGTTGTATATCCGCCCTTGTGCGGACACACGCGCACATGCAGCATGTATTCCATCACGCTGGGGGAAAGCCCTGTCGTATAGCTGTTGACCGCAACAAACAGCGGTTCATCGCTCAACACTTCCATGCAAAGATCGATAAAATCATAAATGCTGTCTTCCAGCTTCCACACTTCGCCGCCCGGCCCGCGCCCATAGCTGGGCGGATCCATAATGATCGCATCATACCGCACACCGCGGCGGATTTCCCTTGCCACGAATTTTGCGCAGTCATCGACGATCCAGCGGATCGGCCGATCGGAAAGGCCGCTTGCGCCAGCATTTTCGCGTCCCCATGCGACCATTCCTTTGCTTGCATCCACATGACACACACTCGCGCCTGCCGCTGCACAGGCCAGTGTTGCGCCGCCGGTATAGCCAAACAGGTTCAGCACGCGGATCGGGCGTCCCGCTTGTTGGATCAGCTTGGTATAAGCATCCCAATTCACAGCCTGTTCCGGAAAAACCCCGGTATGCTTAAATCCCGTAGGGGAAACCACCATGCGGATATCACCATATCCGATCTGCCATTTTTCCGGCATTTTTCGTCTGTATTCCCATTTTCCCCCACCGGAAGCCGAGCGATGATATACGGCATTGGCCTGTGCCCACAGGGGGCTTTTCTTTTCTGTTTTCCAAATCACCTGTGGATCAGGGCGCACCAGAATCGTTTTTCCCCACCGTTCCAGACGATTCCCATTCGTTGCATCAATAAGCTCGTAATCTTTCCACTGATCTGCTGCCCGCATGTTCAACCTCCGATATATTGACAAGGCGCTGTCTCCGCCCGTTCCTGTCTTTTCCGCATAAATCCAATTTTATCATAGCGAATAATTATGAATAAATCATGTGCCGTCCTGCGCACCGGCATTTCGGATCATAAATCCTCCATAGACTGCTGTTCCCCGATCTGCGCCGATCCGGGCGCTTTCATTCCAAGATGCTCATAGGCATAACGCGTCACGCAGCGCCCGCGCGGTGTGCGCGTCAGATATCCCAGCTGCATCAAATACGGTTCGCATACGTCCTCTAACGTAACGGATTCTTCGCCCAGCGCCGCAGCAATCGTTTCCAGCCCAACGGGTCCGCCGTCATACAATTCTATGATCGCACGAAGCAGGCTGCGGTCCATTTCATCCAAACCGATCCGATCGATCCCCATACGATCCAGCGATTCCCTCGCGATTTCCCGATCAATCACCCCGTTGCCCAAAACTGCCGCAAAATCACGCGCCCGCTTGAGCAATCGGTTTGCGACACGCGGTGTTCCGCGGCTGCAGCGCGCCATTTCCAACGCGCCCTGTTCTTCACAGGGCACGCCCAAAATCGATGCCGAACGGCGGATGATCCGCGCAAGCTCATCGGGCGAATACAATTCCAGCTTCAAGAGCACGCCGAATCGATCGCGCAGCGGGCCTGTGATCTGACCGGCACGCGTAGTTGCCCCCACAAGGGTAAAGCGCGGCAGATTGATGCGGATAGACTGTGCCGAAGGGCCCTTGCCGATCATGATATCCAGCGCATAATCTTCCAATGCCGGATACAAAACTTCTTCCACCTGCCGAGAAAGCCGGTGGATTTCATCGATGAAAAGCACGTCGCCTTCCTGCAAATTCGTCAAAAGTGCCGCCAGATCGCCGGGCTTTTCGATTGCAGGGCCGCTTGTGATGCGGATCTGCACACCCATTTCGTGCGCGACAATGCACGCAAGTGTCGTTTTCCCCAAGCCCGGCGGGCCGTAAAGCAGCAGATGATCCAGCGGCTCTCCGCGCATTTTCGCCGCCTGCAAATAGATTTTCAGATTTTCTTTTGCTTTTTCCTGTCCGACATATTCATCCAGCGTTTTCGGGCGAAGCGAAGCTTCGTTATCAAAATCCTCCGGCTCCGGCTCCGGACTGACAAGCCGCTGCGTGTTATTGACCTGTGTTGTTTCCAGCGCCATAAGTTACCTCCTTTTTCCGATGCCCTGTAAAGCAAGACGAATCATTTCCGGAACCGGCAGTGCCGGATCGATCCCGCCCAGTGCCTGCGCCGCCTCCGCTGCGGTATAGCCAAGGCTTGTAAGCGCGGCAACCGCCTGCGCGGCACCGCCTGCCGGTGCCGCAGCCTGGGATGTTTCCGATAAATTCACGCCTGCTGCCAAGCTTTTGCCCACTTTATCTTTCAGTTCCAATACAATGCGCTGAGCAAGCTTTGGCCCAACCCCGTTTGCTGCGGTAAACGCCTTGTGGTCGCCCCCGGAAATGGCAAGCGCAATTCGATCGGGGCCAAGCACGCTTAAAATCGAAAGCCCTGCTTTGGGGCCGACGCCTGACACACCCGTTAAAAGCTTGAATGCCGTGCGGCTGTCCTTATCGGCAAAGCCATACAGCGAAATATCGTTTTCGGTCACGTTCATACTGGTATACAGCGTACACTTTTCCCCCACCGACGGCAGCTTTCCCGCGGTGGAAGAAGGAATCCATGTCAAATAGCCGACACCGCCGCAGTCAACCACTGCGTAATCTGCTGATTTTTCCAAAAGTATTCCGGTCAGACAACTGATCATAACATCCTCCGTTTTCGTGTGAATCAAACCAATCAGAAATATCCCATCTGCTGACGCTTTGTCAGGGCTATGCCATACTGCTTCGAACGGTAACTGTATGCATGACAGATCGCCATAGCCAGCGCATCGGCCGTATCATCCGGCTTTGGAACAGCCGGAAGACGCAGGATCGTTTTTGTCATTTCCTGCACCTGCTTTTTCGTGGCCTTTCCATATCCAGAAACACTCTGCTTCACCTGAAGCGGCGTATATTCGAAAATCGGCACACCCGCCTGATGCGCACACAAAAGCAGCACGCCGCGCGCCTGTGCAACTGCGATCACCGTTTTCTGGTTCGTGGTATAAAACAGCGTTTCAATCGCCACGGCATCCGGCTTCACTGCATCCAACAGCTGCGTCATGTCCTGATAGATCTCCGACAGGCGATCCTCAAACGTAGTATGCGCCTTGGTGGTGATTGCCCCGTATTGCAGCGTTGTAAAAGCATTTCGGGTATAATCCAGTGCGCCGAATCCGACGATTGCATATCCCGGATCGATTCCGAGTATTCTCATTTTACACCTTCTTTTCTCTTCGGGTGGTATCAAAGCCTATAATCACTTTATTATACCATATCATATATTCAGTTACAAGAATTCACCGCACATTCCGCACTATGCTGTGCTTTTTTCTTTGTGCATCTTTACAATTTTGCTTCCTTGCTCATCCAGGTGTCTTGCTGTGCACAAAATCATTCTTCCACCGGATTTCATGTTTTCCCGCATCCACAGCATCCAAAAAAGCCCGGTGCAGCGTTCCGTGAATGCTTCCAGCGCATCCCAAGCAAAACATCGGCAAGGCGGATTTTCCATAAATCCGACGGTGCATTCCCGCTGCATTTTGCCCCACTGCCTGATAGCGGGCTATCCGCCGCTTTTGTATTTGGTGCTTCGTGCCAAACAGTAATTTTCCGATAACTCGAACCCTTCGTTGTAAAACAGGCCGTTTTTGTGAATGTTAAATTGCGTTGCTTGCGGCAACGGCATATTTCACTCTATAATAAAGCCATGCAAGAAAGGAGTGTACACTATGTTAAAAGAAAATATCAAGACAATCCGAAAGTCCAAAGGTCTTTCGCAAGAAGAACTTGCCGTCAAGCTGAATGTGGTTCGTCAAACCATTTCAAAATGGGAACAGGGATTATCGGTTCCGGATTCCGACATGCTGATTTCCCTATCTGAAGCGCTTGAAACTCCTGTCAGTACTTTACTGGGAGAAACTCTTGCTGAAGCCAAACCAGATGACTTGAAAGCTCTTGCCGAAAGACTTGAAGTAATCAACCTTCAGCTGGCGCGAAAGAACGCCGCGAGGCGAAACCTTGTTCATTGGTGCTGCATTTGTTTGTGCGCGCTTGTGGTGGCTGTTTTTGCCCTTTTCATTGTATTCCAAAGTTCTTATATGGCATGGGATTACTCAAGCCCCGAAACCGCTGTGATCGGCGTTGGCCTCCATTCTTTCGAATGGCTGTTTGTGAGAATTGCACCTTTTGCCTTCCTTGGCGCACTTGTCGGAGCAGTAGTTACAAGAAAAAAGGATATCTCTCTTTAAACAGAGAGATATCCTTTTTTCGCTGTTCCGATTCGCATACAAAGCCATATGAACTCCAAAGATTTATACTCGAACCGTTCATCCAGTTTTTTCTGCGCATATTCTTTTCAAGGGCTTATTCCTGCGCCGGTCGATCATGAAAGCACCGCCCAAAGTGTCAGCCCGATCATTGCAGCGCTTTGCGCCGCTATAATAAAGCGATTGGGATTTCCTCTAAAAACTCTATAAAGGATCAGCAGCATAAACGATATGATCCAGCCGCTCAACAAAAGGAATGTTCTTCCTATCGATATCTGCGCAAAAAACAGCACCGCGATGGACAGTATAAAAAAGACAACCGTCGGCACAACCAATCCTTGTACGATTATCAAATTAGAACTATATGGTAAAAATAATCCTTATCTGGCTCATCCTCGTCATCTCCATCTATGACATCCGAGTCATCCATAATTTGCTCCCCCGTTAAAGCTGCATACACATCATCAATACTCTGATCCGCATTGAATCCTGCTTGCTCTTTCAATTCGGATAAGGTGCCAAACCCCTTTAATTGTCCATTGTGCAATACAATCAATTTTTTGCATTCTTCATCAATCATACGCAGCAAATGGGTTGATATCAAACCTCAGCTCCACTATAATCCCTCATTCCCTATGCGGAAGTGCCGCCTTTCCCTTATTGGTTCTTTCCCAAGAAAGTTAGGGCGTATCCCTCAAAACTCAGAATCAGAGTATTCGCTTGACGGTCATCCTCATAGTTTGTAAAAGATACAACCGCCATGCCTACTGCATCTTCAACCGAAATATCATAAATTACAGATTCGGCAGATGAGCTTTTAACCGTATATTTTCCGGAATAGGTTTTGTTGTTTGTCTGATCCGTAAGGGAGAGTAATCCTTTTTCCGCACTGCATGTCATATCCATTCTTACCGCTTGTTCGGATGCACTGCTATCCGTTCCATAAGCCACAATCAATCCATTATCTTCTGCTCTTTGGCTCTGTATGGTTGTCATGATCCATTCTTGTGAAGCAATATCCAATTTATTATTGCTGTTGTGCTCTTTCTGCTGGCCGCATCCGGTAAACGCCAGCACCATTCCAAAGGTTAAAAATAACGATATGATTTTTTTCATTTGAATCATTTCCTTTCCGAAATCTCTCTGCTAGAATAATCTGAATTTCTTTGAAGCTCCCAGTGGATTACGCGTCTTTTTTAAAGGAAATAACAAACAAAATGATTACCACCAGAGCATAAACACTGTATAGGATATAAGAAACTGTATTGTTCCAAGGCCAGCTAAACTCAGGGTGGTTTAATGCAACCAAGAAAAACACTACCGCTGCCACAAGCATAAAACCGGCAATTACTCGCGCTGTTTTTTTCATTTGAATCACTCCATTTCCTTCTGGCTGTTTCGTCACTCGCATTGCCTGCTGTTACATGGCTACATTATAGGTTATTCCCTCAATTTAGTCAACGGATATGCCGTTTTTTTACATTGACAACAAGCCTACCGCAATAGCTTAACCGAATTATGTCAACTGTTCTTTTTCTGTGTGGTGTCACTTGAGCTATCGCCAGCAGCCGCACGTTTATTACCATGGAAATACGGATGGAAAAGCATAGGGCAGCGCCGCACAAATGCTGGATGTTGAAAGTGGATTGTCCTCATTCCGCCGCGCAAGGGAGCGTGCCGCAATCAGCTCTATGATCGGGAACGAACTCCGACTAACCTGTCTGATGCAGAATTTGTATACCCTATCTGATTTGGCCGAGGCAGCAGATGTGCTTGACCGCCGTGCGTTTTCAGATTTTTTCTGAGCCGAATTCAGAAATCAGGTATCAACCGGGAGATACTCCGGATCAGTTTCGGAATCCGCTTCCGATCGGTGCTTTTGCGCAAATCGTCCAGATCCAGCATCGCACGGATCGCTTTCGTATCGCGGCCGCGCCGCCTTACGATCTCGCCGTCCAGCAGTGCGGAAAAATCGTGCTCGTCCAGCTCTGCCGCGTGCTGTGCATCCTTTGCGGCAAGCTCGCCCGTAAGCTTTGTGATCTGCGCTTTCAGGTCGCTGACGTCCACATCCTGGAAGCCTTCCAGCTGGGTGCGGGCAGTGCTCAGATCGTTCTGCGCCTGCTCCAGCTTCATCTTCTGCTTGTCATAATCGGCAATGGTCTTGTAGTTTTCGGCAAACTCCTTGTCGAAATCCGCCTTTTTGTCCTCCGGGATCTGGATGCCCAGAACCGACAGGATCTCGGTGATGTTCTTCATGCAAAATCCTCCTGAAATAGTTTGTATACCGGGCTTTCCCCGGTAAGGATTCACCGCTTTGAACGCTGCGGCCGCGTAAGGGTATGAAAAAAGCAGCCTTGCGGCTGCTTCATTCCGAAAATGGGCATAAAAATAGCCCGCCGCCCGGGTGGGCGGTGAGCCTATGGTATGAAAAAACCACCTTCCAAACGGTTGGTGGTTTAATCATTCGTATAATTGTCAGGATCAGGCCAATCTGTTAGTGCGTC
>JAHHSK010000041.1 GCA_020025255.1 Ruthenibacterium sp.
TATAACAAGGTCGTATCCATTATATATATGGCCTAGTTTATCATAGAAGGAGGAAAAACTATGAAAAAAGCACTTGCACTGCTGATGGCTCTGTCCATGGTTTTCTCTCTCGCAGCTTGCGGCGAGACGGGAAGCACTTCCACGGCACCGAGCACCAGCACAACCGTTTCTTCAGAGGAGGAACAGGTTCTGGCTCCGGTTGCGGAGCTGAAGAGCCTCGCCAACAAGGAATATGGTACCGATTACATTTCTTTGTACGAAAAATTCGGCAAGGATGTAACGATTGCTGATGTCATTGAAGATGAAGAAACCGGCACCGCTTACATTGTACGTGATAATGTAAGTTATCCCCTTGGGCTGGATTTCCTGTCCCGCGCAATGGTTTACAACACCGCTGTTCCTGAAAACAGCGATTGGGAAACCGAAGAAGACGTTTACGCTTCCTGGTATCGTCTGTTCATCACACGTTGGAACCAGCTGCTTCCGGAAATCCCCCTGTATTCCAACGACTTCTACGATCTGTACAACTCTCAGATCAAGGGCGTTGAAGAATTCCCGACCAACCCGTATTGGTCTCCGAGCCAGGCTCTGATCGACTGGACGAGCGAAAAATCGGATAACTCGATCATCCTTGGTGATGCTACCGAGCTTTCCGGCAAATTCCGTATGGCAGTTTTCGGTGCAGCACAGCCCGGTGCTTCTGACCGTGCTGTTCAGGATATGGTTTCCGGCCTTGCCACGGTTGAACCGGATGTCGAAGGCAACTTTGTTTGGAACGACACGGTTGTTGCCAGCCATGAGGAAAAGACGAACGAAGACGGCACTCTCACTTACACCATTAAGCTGAACAACGACCTGAAGTTCTCCGATGGTTCCCCCATTAACGCTAAGAACTATCTGGCAAGCACGCTTGTGTTCTCTTCTCCTGTTGCTACACAGGCTGCCGGTAAGGATCATCAGTCCGGCTTGCAGCTGGTCGGTTACTCGGAGTTCGCAGCTTATACCGGCCCCGGCTCTGAAGGTGAAGGCGTCAAAAAGGAATTCTCCGGTATCCGTCTGATCGATGATTACACCTTCTCGGTCACCTTCTCTGCTGATTACGTTCCTTACTTCTATTCGATCACCTACGCAGCTTTCAAACCGTCTTATCTGCCCCTGTGGCTTGGTGAAAACGATATCGCGGACGACGGCAACGGCGTTTATCTGACCGATAACTTCTATGCAAAATCCGGCGATTCTTATGTTATGGCCGATCACATCAAGGCAAGCGCATGGAATACCGATAACACCTATCCGTATTCCGGCATGTACACCATTGAAAAGTGGGATTCTTCTGCTTTGACTGTTACATTGAAGCGCAACCCTGAATTCAAGGGCGATTATCGCGGCAAAAAGCCTTCCATCGAAAAAGTTGTTGTGAAACGTACGGTTCCTGCAACCCAGCTGGAAGACTTCAAATCCGGCGGCATCGATGTTCTTGCCAACATCACCGGCGGCGATGAAACCAACGAAGCTCTCGCACTGGCAGACGCAAAAGAGAACGAGGGCAAATATGTTTACACCCATTATTCCCGCGCAGGCTACGGCAAGCTGGCATTCCGCTGCGACTTCGGCCCGGTTCAGTTCCCTGAAGTTCGTCAGGCCATTGCTTACTGCATGGACCGTGCAAAGTTTGCAAAGGACTTCACCGGCGGTTACGGTGTAGTTGTTGACGGCCCGTACTATTCCAGCGCATGGCAGCACAAGAAAGCTCTTTCCGAAGGCATGCTTCTGAATGCTTATGCAACTTCGGTTGACAGTGCTATCCAGGTTCTGGAAGATGGCGGCTGGGTTTACAACTCGGATGGTTCCGCATATTCCGGCGAAGGCGTTCGTTATAAGAAGATTGCAGCATCTGATATCGACGAACGTGATATCACCTTCCAGTCGAAAGACGGCGCTTACAAAACAGTTAAGCTTGAAAGCGAAGATGCATACTTGATGCCGCTGTGCCTGAACTGGTACGGCACCACCCCGAACCCTGTTTCCGATCTGCTTGTTCTGGGCTTCCTTGAGAACCCGAATATGACAAAGGCAGGCTTCGTGATCCAGCACACTCTGGGTGAATTCAACCCGATGCTCGATGAAATGTATCAGGCTCCGGTTACCGGCTCTTACAATGGTATCCCGATGTACACCTGCTTCAACCTGGCAACAGGCTTCCCGACCGCAGTGTATGATCAGGCTTATTATTTCGCAATTGAGCCGAATGAGTTCGATAACTTCAACTCCAGCTTCCTCAAGGATCTTGCAGACGCTTACTGGCTTGCATAATTCTTTTGAATTGTTTCTTTGATAAGCTTCTGCGGAGTAGGGGCGAAAGCCTCTGCTCCGCAGATTGCTTTCTTTTTTATATGTAGCAAGATAATACGTTTTACACACTGCTTCAAGAAAGCATCCGCTTTCGATGCCTGTGTATCGTTGGACACCTGTTCACTCCCCTGTATCGGAACGGGTAGCCAATGATATACAGGATGAGGCGCACCGTCGGGGTGTTTGCTCCGAATGTCACATCACCTGTTGATCCCACCAAGAAACGAGGAATAAAAATGGCAAAGTACACCTTAAAGCGAATCGGGTATATGCTTGTCGTATTGGTACTTCTTTCGTTTATCATGTTTATGATTTACTCCCTTGTACCTGCGAACCGAGCATATCAAGATGCAAAAACACAGCTCACTGCAATGAAAAACTCGATCCCTAAGGATCAGCTCAGCTCGTATTTCGACCAGATTTATCTCGACTATCAGCGCCAGTACGGCACGGATACCGATAATAAGATCGTGCGTTATCTGCGCTGGGTCGGTCTTGCTCCCCTTTATGATGGCAGCTACAACGGCCTTTTGCAGGGGAATCTCGGTTATTCATACGAAAAGAAGCTGCCGGTTGTTGAGGTTGTAAAAGACCCGATGCTCAACACGATTAAAATCAACATTCTGGCGACGATTTTGGCTTTGGGAATCACGATACCGCTTGGCATTCATTGTGCCGTCAAGCGCGGCTCAAAGCTGGATCAGGGTGTGCAGGTATTTACTATTATCGGGTACAGTCTGCCAACCTTCCTTATCTCCATTCTATTTATTTGGATTTTCTGTTCCAAGCTGGGCTGGTTCCCGCCCAGCGGCATGCAGACCCCCGGTTCCAACTTCACCGGCATGCGCAAATTCTTGGATGAGATTTATTACCTTGCTCTGCCTTTGATCGTTATGACCTTCTGTTCTTTGGGCGGCATGACGCGTTATGTCCGTGCTTCCATGATCGAAGCTCTCAGCATGGACTGCATCAAAACAGCCCGTGCAAAAGGTCTGCGTGAGCGCGCCGTCATCTATTCCCACGCATGGCGCAATGCGCTGATCCCGATCGTTACACTCGTTGTCGGCTGGTTCCTTGGCATTTTTGCGGGTTCCCTTGTAATTGAGGATATGTTTGCACTCAACGGCATGGGACGTCTGATGATCCAATCGCTGCGTGCTGCCGACTATGATGTTGTTCTGCTGATGCAGATGTTCTATGTTGCAATTTCGTTGTTCGGCAACCTTATTATTGATATCATCTACGGGCTTGTCGATCCGCGCGTCCGCGTAAACAACTAAGAGGAGGAATCCTAACGTGAATAAAGATAAAAAGAATGCCTCCTTGAAGAAAGGCTTTTTCGGCACAGTTGGCGGCTGGTTCCGCCGTCTGTTCTTCGGGGGTTCTAATGATCTTGCCAATCAGCTCAATCCAGAGCAGGCTGTCAAAGCCGGTGATGTGGAAGAAATCATCAGCCCGGGGCGTCAAATTCTGAACAACTTTCTGGAAAAGAAGCTTGCTGTCGGCGCATTGATCACTCTGCTGGTCATGTTCCTTGTTATGTTTATCGGGCCTATGGCCATGCCACGCTACTACGATTCTTATACCGAAGTGACCCAGAAAAGCATCCCTCCCACTATGGATATGCTTTCTGTTCCCGGTAAGCTGAAAAAAGAAGGCATCAAGATGATCGACAGCTTCGGCTCCTTCTCGGTCGGCCTTTCGAATGAAGGCAATGTGTTTGTCTGGGGCGCTACGGAAATCGGCACCACCGGCATTGACGTTGCCGATATCCCGCAGGAAGTACAGGACAGCAATATCATTATGGTTGCTGCGGGCATCGACCACATTGTTGCCCTTTCCGATGCAGGCAAGGTTCTGTGCTGGGGCAATAACAACCTTGGCCAATTTGTAACCGAAACCGAAGTGCTTGAGCGCGGCGAACCGCTGAAATCCACCATTGCCTATATGCCGGAAGTGCTTGTGACAAGCGGCATCGATGTTTCCCGTGTGAAAAAGCTGATTGCCGGATATCAGGCCAGCGCGATCCTTTTGGACGATGGCACTCTGTATCTGTGGGGCAACAAGAACGCGTATGCCAATATGGATGTCTTCCTTGCTATGGGCAATGTTTACGACCTTGATTTTACGCTGAATCACATTGTCGGTGTGAACGGCAAGCGCAATACGGTTTATACCGGTTCCCGCGGCCTGTACGATGTGGTTCGCCCCAATTTGAATGAGCCGGGTGTTCCCATTAAGAACTATATCGGCAAGCGCAAAATCGAAAGCATTGTTGCAACCAATACCAGCATGGCACTGCTGTTAAACGATGGCTCTGTCTGCTTCACCGGTGACTTTACCGACCGCATGGAGCCGCTTCCTATGCTTCAGAACGGGGAAAAATTCGTGCAGCTGGTCGGTGGTTCCTATCATTACAGCGGCCTGACGGATCAGGGCAACGTTTATTCCTGGGGCAGCAACCAGCTTAATCAGCTGGAGGTTCCCTCGCTGAAAAACGTTTCTAACATTTACAGCGGCTCTTTCCAGACTTATGCCACCGACGCGGAAGGTGATCTGGTTGGCAAGTGGGGTCTGAAGGGCTATATCTTCGGCACAGATATCCGTGGTGCGGATATCTTCCAGCGCATCATCAACGGCGGGCGTATGACCATGACGGTCGGCGCAGTTGCTGTTATCATTTCTTCGATCATCGGCATCATCATCGGCTGCGTTTCCGGCTACTTCGGCGGCAAGGTCGATATCCTTCTGATGCGTGTTGCGGAAATCTTCTCTGCAATTCCGTTCCTTCCGTTCGCTATGATCCTTTCTGCGGTCATGAGTCATATGACGATCTCGGAAAACGGCCGTATCTTTATCATCATGTGCATCCTTGGTGTTTTGACATGGCCCGGCCTTGCACGTCTTGTCCGCGGCCAGGTGCTGGTTGCGCGTGAAAGCGAATACGTCACCGCTGCAAAGGCGATGGGCGTTAAAGAAAGCACGATCGCATTCAAGCACATTCTTCCGAACGTTATGAGTGTCATCCTGGTTACTTTGATGCTGGACTTCGGCACCTGTATGCTGACGGAATCGCAGCTGAGCTATCTTGGCTTCGGCGTTGCCTATCCGCGTCCGACGTGGGGCAATATGCTCAACGGCGTAAACAATGCAACCATCATCAATACCTACTGGTGGCAGTGGCTGTTCACCGCGCTGTTCCTTGCCATTACGACAATCTGCATCAACATTGTCGGCGACGCTCTGCGCGATGTCATGGACCCGAAATCCAGTGTTGAAAAGTAAGGAGGATTGACATGCCATTACTGGAAATCAAAAATTTAAAGACCTATTTCAAAACAAAAAAAGGCATCGTTAAGGCTGTCAACGACGTCTCCTATTCTCTGGAAGCCGGCAAAACGATCGGTATCGTTGGCGAATCCGGCTCCGGCAAATCGGTTTCAGCCATGAGCATCCTGCGTCTTTTGGATGGCAACGGCTATATCGATTCCGGTGAGATCCTGTTCGAAGGGCGCGATCTGACCCAGCTGCCGATGGACGAGTTGTATTCGATCCGCGGCAATGCGATCTCGGTTATCTTTCAGGAACCGATGACCTCGCTGAACCCGGTATTCACCATTGACCGTCAGCTTTCCGAACCGTTCATCGTGCATCAGCACATGAGCAAAAAGCAGGCGCATCAGCAGGCGCTGAAAATGCTGTATGATGTGCAGATCCCGAATCCGGAAGCGGTGATCAAGCAGTATCCGCATCAGCTTTCCGGCGGTATGCGCCAGCGTGTTATGATTGCCATGGCACTTGCATGCCGACCCAAGATCCTGATTGCGGACGAACCGACCACGGCTTTGGACGTAACCATTCAGGCGCAGATCCTGCGCCTGATGAACGATCTTCAGCGCGACAAGGGCACTTCGATCATCTTCATCACGCATGACCTTGGCGTCATCAATGAAATGGCAGATGACGTTGCTGTAATGTACTGCGGCCAGGTGGTGGAAAAAGCCCCGGCTCGCACGATTTTCGGCAATTCCAGCAGCCTGATGCATCCGTACACCGAAGGGCTGATGTATTCCATTCCCCGTATTGAAAATGCCGGTGCAAAAATCGAACCCATTCCCGGTGTGGTTCCGCATCCGCTGGCTTTGCCCAAAGGCTGCAAATTCGCACCGCGCTGCAAATACTGCACGCAGAAATGCCTTGACGAAGAACCGCAGCTCACAGAGCTTGAAGATGGTCATATGCTTCGTTGTTTTTATCCCGATAAGGAGGTGAGACAGAGTGCCGAGCACAAAAAAATTACTGTCAATCAATAATCTGAAGAAGTATTTCCCCGTTGCGAAATCTTCTGTCTTCCAAAAGGAACAGCTTTACGTCCGCGCAAACGAAGATATTTCTTTGGATATCTACGAGGGCGAAACCCTTGGCATTGTCGGTGAATCCGGGTGCGGTAAATCCACCCTGGGCCGCACTCTGCTTCAGCTTTATCCGCAAACTGCCGGAACCACGATGTATTACGGGATCACCCTTGCGGACATTGCCCCGAAATATGTTATCGATACGATCAAAAATCTGGATCGCTATAAGGCCAAGTACGAAAAGCTTGCCAAAAAATCGGATGAGCTTGCCGCAAAGGTCGAAGCTGCCGGCGGTGAAGAATCCGCCGACTTCTATCTGCTTCAGGATGCCAACATTGCAGCATGCGATACGCAAACTGCACTGAACCACATGGTTAAAATTGTGGGCGGCTTCTTTGCACACGACCCGGATAATAAAGGCCGCGATCTTCTGCTGGAAGAATTTGAACAGAACAAGATTCGTATTACTGCTGTGAAAAAGCTGAAAACGGCTCAGCTGGAATCCGATCATCTGAATGCGATCACCGATGAAAAAGAGCGTGCTAAACTGAAAGCGGATGCCAAGCTGCAGCAGCTGAAACCGCAAATGGAAAGCCTGCAGCAGCTGGTCGATTCGGAGACGCAAAAGCTCAAAGAGATTGCTGCAAAGCTGGATTCGCTGCGTGCCGAGTATGCCGGTGTTGCTGAGTTTTCTAAATTCGAAGCAATGCGGGATGAGGGCATCGATCTTTCCCGTCTTGAGTATAGCGAAATGCGTTCGCTTCGCCGCGATCTGCAAATCATTTTCCAGGATCCGTACTCTTCCCTGAATCCCCGCTTCACCATCGGCCAGATCATTGAAGAGGGGCTTGTAACGCACAATCTGTTCAAGCACGGTTCCCCCAAGATGCGTCAGCACATTGTGGATACCATGGTAAAGTGCGGGCTGCAGGAATATATGCTGCATCGTTATCCGCATCAGTTCTCCGGCGGCCAGCGTCAGCGTGTTGCGATTGCGCGTGCGCTTGCAGTCGGTCCGAAGTTCATTGTCTGTGACGAATGTGTTTCCGCATTGGACGTTTCGATCCAGTCCCAGATCATCAACCTGCTGCAGGAACTGAAGGAAAAAGAACATCTGACCTATATGTTCATCTCGCATGACCTTTCTGTTGTCCGTTATATTTCTGACCGCATCTGCGTCATGTATCTGGGCAATATTGTCGAATTGGCAGACGCCTCCACCATTTTTGACGATCCGCGTCATCCGTACACGGTCGCACTGCTTTCTTCGATTCCTTCCACCGATGTAAATCCCTCTGCCAAAGAGCGCATCATTCTGGAAGGCAATATCCCCAGCCCCATTAAGCCGCCTTCCGGCTGCAAGTTCCATACCCGCTGCTATATGGCATGTGAAAAGTGCCAGCGCGTCACACCGGAGCTTCGTGAAATCGAGCCGGGACATTTCCTTGCCTGCCATTTCCCGGAACGCAAGATTGATGAAAACGGCAAGTACTTGTTTGAACTGCCGAAAATGGAAGCCCGTTCCGACCGCGCATAAAAAGGAGTACTTTTATGTTTATCCGCCATTCCGATAAGCTTCCTCAGCTCACACCAGAGCAGGAAGAAGAACGCCGCCGCGAGCTTTCTGATTTGGATATTTCCTTTTCGGATCGCCTTGCTATGATCGGCAGTGCGTTTCTGTGGATTTTTCTTCCCTGCGTTCTCATTCTTGTTGGTCTTTCGGCGCTTGTGCTCTTTCTGTTTGGGCTTCTTTAATCGAATGTATTCGGCATCCTGCCAAAATAAAAGCACGGACTGTGTACCGTTTGGGTACACAGTCCGTGCTTTTTTAGTGCTGTTTTGGGCCGGCAGTGCCTCCGCCATTCAGGGCAGCTTGCAAGCCGTTTTGCCTTGGCCGAAGATAACAAGCAAGAACCCATGCCGAAACGCCCGCCTGCGTGCCGCCTGGCGCGTTCTGTGCCTTTGCGAGACGACACAGCGTTTTTTGAAGCCAAATCGTTTCAGACAATCAGGATTCTATGTGATCTTCCTCGGAAAAACGTCGTTTTACAACGGCATTGCCCGATAAAATCGGCTTTTTGTGCACATGGCCTTTTGGCTCCATGCTTTGTTTGTACCGATCATAGCAGAATTGAATAATGCTGTTGCGCTTGATCAGCCCAATAAAGCTTTTCTTTCCATCGATCACCGGGACAAAATTTTGCTTCATCGCCACTGCAATCAATTCTTCCATACCTGTATCGACGGAAACACTGATATAATGATGCTTGCGCGGGATGCTCATAATCGGCATATCTTCCGCTTCCTGCAAGTTCAGATTGTAGCTGCGTTTCACAGCCCACAAGATATCGCCTTCCGTAATACTGCCCACATACTCCCCCTGGCGGTTCAAAATCGGGATCGACGAATAACGGTGGTATTCCATTTTTTCGATTGCCTGACGCAGCGTATAATCATCATACAGATATGCGACCTCCGCTTTGGGGGTCAAGAAAAATAACAGATTCATGTAATCTTCCTGTTCTCCTCTTTTAAAATTTTTCACACGCCATACTGCTTTTGCTTTATTTTATGCGGTGCCATTGATTTTGATCAAGATTCGTTCCTGCGAACTTTTCTGTATTTATTTTACCACACTTTTTTTAAAGATAAATGAAAGATTTGTAAACTGCCGGAATCTGATTTGCACTTCCGGTTTTCGATTATTTTACCTTTTGCCTTTTTTACAGGATATATCTGCGGCCTTTTGTACAATTTTCATTTATCTTTTCCCTCTTTTTTATTGATTTGTTCCTTTGTTCTGTGCTACAATAAAAAAAAGCGTTCTGCCTGTCTTCCTGCATAACGCTTTTGAAATCAGGAGGCTTGTATGGAAAATCGCGCATTGAAAATTTTTGATCAAACCGGCACTGTTCCCCTTAAGGTAGTGCACGGTCACTTTGTAACAAACCATTCGCACGTCAATTACTACCTGGATATGACGACCCTGAAAACCCGCCTTTCCGAGGCCAGTGCGGCTGCATCCCGTTTAGCAAGCCGTTACCTTTCCAACACGATCATTGATACCATTGTCTGTTTGGATGGGACCCAGGTCATCGGCACACTGTTGGCGCAGGAGCTTACCAATGAAGGCTATATGTCGATGAATGAACACAAAACCATTTACGTCGTTACGCCGGAATACAATTCAAACAGCCAGATGATCTTCCGCGATAACATTCAGCCTATGATCGAAAACAAGCATGTTATCCTGCTTATGGCATCGGTCACAACCGGCATCACCGTACGCAAAAGTATGGAATGCATTTCTTATTACAACGGTATCACAGTCGGTGTTTCTTCTATTTTCAGTGCAATGAAAGAAGCCCACGGACAGCCGATCGTTTCGATTTTTTCATCGGAGGATCTGCCCGATTATGCAAGCTTCCCGATGCATGACTGCCCGATGTGCAAAGCGCATCAGCGTATTGACGCATTGGTAAACAGCTTCGGTTATTCCAAACTATAACACTATAACGAAAAAATGTGCAGCTCCCTAAGCGGGAGCTGCACATTTTTTTATTCCTGCGGCACACGGTAAATGGCTGTATCGCTGTTTTCAAACACCGGTTCGGCCCCTTCAAATTTTACAGGGCCTGCCTCCATTCCCGCAAAGGGTATGGATTTAAGCCATTTTGTCACAAGCAGATAATCGATCCCTTCCGCTCGTGCCATGGCAAAAGCGGATTCCGTATCTTGACAGGCAAAAATCCCATCGCTGATCTGCTCAAGCTGGCGGCGCATTTCCCAATAATCATGCCCATAGGTCAAGCTGTACATCCAGCCTTCCATATAGGCCTGCCGGCCGCTCATCGCCGTATAATAATGCCATATGCCCTCACGCGCATAGTATGGATCACGCGCGTTTCGGTTGGTTGCAAACACTTCATCCGGCTTCATATTTTCCCGAAGCCACATGGCCGCTTGTTCATCTGCACGCGTAATTGTGCGCGTTTCCCATGGGAAATCCGGCTGTATCCCGGCCGAACGCTTCATGACCTGAAAGCCCTTGCGCCCTGCCGGCGCAAAGCCGATCGCCGTAGATACCACACACAGGCAGGCCAGCACGCCTGCCGCAATGCGCAAGGGCTTCACATCCGTCAGCAGCTTTTCCGTATCCAATGCGCAGAACCACATAAACAACAGCGCTGCAATCAGAAAATAGTTCTGTGAAGCCGAATAATGATGAAACAGGAAAAATGCCAGCATTCCCCCGATCGTTGCGGCATGGACAACCAGCCTTGCGAACGAAAGTTTTTTGATCTGCATAATACTCAGCACGATCGCAATCAGCCACAATACTACGCCAAGAGGCATATTAGTCAAAAGCGTTTTGATAAAATCCTTCGGAGTGATCCAAAATTCCTGCAACAGATTATTCACCGCATACTGATAAACAAAATGCCAGCACAGTGCAAATACGCCGCCGCCGATCCCGGCAAGCAGCAGACCTCTGCCGTAAAACCGACGCTGAAAAACTGCCCCGAATACAACCGCCGCCAAAAGCGCACAGGTCAAAAGCATTCCATACAGGTTTTTCGACATCAGAAGTGTCAGGATCACAACCGCATAGGCAATATAAAAGGTCGGCTTGATCGTTTCATCCCGCTGCACACGGAACAGGAAGATCAGCACAGCCGTTGTCAGTGCGGTTGCCGTTGCCACGCCGTTCATATCCAGCATGATATCCACCGCAACCATACTGGATGCGCTATTGAAGAACAGCACCGCAAACGGAAGGATCGATGCCGCCTTTTCCGATGCGCCATAGGCGCGTGCTGCACTGAACAAGCCGAATACCATAGCAAAAAGCAGGAACGGATAGTGATAAAAGCAGGTTGCCTCATACGGAAGCACGCCGGAAAACATCGCGCCGAAGCCGGAAATCGCATCCCCCAGATAATGATAGCGCAGCTGTGATCCCACAGACTGCATATTCATCAGCGGGGCGCCAAGCTGCACCGAAGCCGCATTTGCTGTACGCCACAGCATATCCTGATGATAGATCATATTACCGGCTGCACTGGCTTTCGCGTAGCCGAGCACCCCGGTGAAGGAAAAGACGAATAAGCCCCCGGCAAACGCGATCAGCAGAAATGCCGCACTCGGATTTTCCAGCAGCTTCGGGATTTTTTTAGGTGCTTTGCGGATACGCTGCACATATACATAGCCCTGCCAGATTGTCATGGGGCCCAGCACAGCCAGCATAGCCCACATGGGCGGTACGGTCAGCCGCCCCAGTGTGATGTAGCAAAGAAACAATACCCCTACCCCCATTGCAAAGGATACCGGTATTTTTTCCGCTCTTGTCAGCTGCGGCATCAGCAGCTCGGTGACCCGGACGCCGGGCATAAGAATCATACAGAACACAACTGCATACCATAGAAAGCGCAGAATACTGCCCCCCGCAAATTCCAATGCCGTAACGTACATAAGGATCGAAACGGCAAACAGCACAACCGATGCACGGCGAAGCCATACTTCCCATTTGCTTTGTGTACATTGCTCCATTCTTCATTTTCCCCTTTTTATTGGATTTGTTTTCAACTTCCGCTTTGCTTTATGTTCCTTGCTGCCTGACTATTATATCATAAGTTATTTTTTTCTTCCAGCGGTTGGTTCTGCCTTCCTGCGTGGGCATTTTCCTGAGTTGCACGAAAATACTGCCGCGGTGTCATGCCATATTGTTTTTTGAATGCGCGGAAAAAATTATTGTAATCATTGAACCCGCTTCGCTTATACACTTCCGTAATCGGCAGCCCTTGTTCAATGTAGCTAAGGCACAGATCCAAGCGCGATTTTACAATGTACTGATGCACGCTTTCCCCCGTCTGACGCTTGAATTCCCGTGCAATATGGCAGCGGCTGATATAGAACTTTTCCTCCAGGCGTTCCAGTGTGATTTCTTCCAGCAGATGTGCATGGATAAAACGAAACAGTTCATCCAGCATCAGATGACCCCGGCTTGATTTTGACCGATGCTGCTCGGAACGGATGCAGGCACGCAGCACAAGCACCACAAACATTTTCAGCAGCCCATCCTCAAAAATCGATTGCCCATATTCTGCATGCTCCTCTTCCTGACGCACCAGCCGATAGGCCAGATTTTTGATCAGCATCGCCGCTTCGCTGTCGGCATGCACCAGTGTGCTTGCCAGCGGGATCACATGGAACGCCTGTTCCAGATTGGTATTTTTATCCGAAAGCCGTGCGAGTAATTGCGGCGAAAGCCACACGCCGATCATCTCCGCATGCTCTTTGTCTTCCATAGGTTCCATGGTTATGGATTCGTTCGGCCGCATCAGAAAAAAATCTTCCGCCCGGCCTATCCAGCACTGTGTCTCACTGCGGTACTGTACTTTTCCGCGCACAATCAGCCACAGGCAGTGATAATTTCCGGCATTCAGCTGGCGGTTCCCTTTGGCTTCACAGGGAACGATTTCCGCTCGATATTCCTGCATTGCTTTCCTTTGATTCTCCCTTTGCATAAAATTTTTCTTTTATTTTCCTTAAAACTGTCTTTATTTTAAGCTTACATCATTTTTTGCTAGTTTTCAATCAATTTTTGCATATCTTTTTCCTTCTGTCTTTCTTATAATGAAATTGGAAAAGCAATTGCTTTTTACTTATGCATATTGGAGGCTTCTTTCATGAAAACATTGCTGGTATCCGTCGAAAACCGCAATGGCCACACTCTGCGCGGTGTTGTCACTCTTCCGGATTCCGATGCTGCCGTTCCGTTTGTTTTGAACCTGCACGGATTTGCCTCATCTCTTTCAGGAAACCACTACATGCACACCAGCATGGCTCGCAGTTTGGCTGCGGCCGGCATTGGATGCGCACGCTTCGATTTCTTCGGATGCGGGGAAAGCGATGGCGATTTTGCCGACCTTTCCTTTGATGGACTTTACTCCGACACAGAAGATTTGTTTGCATGGCTTTCCCGCCAGCCGTACGCTGATGCACAGCGTATTTTCCTTTCCGGCCAGAGCATGGGCGGATACATTGCCGCAAGCAATGCGCCGAAGCTGAACCCACACGGCCTGATTCTGCTGTGCCCGGGTGCCGCCATGTGGTATGGCTGCGGCGAACGGGCAGCTGCCGTAGAAAAAGGCGGCACAGACTCTGTCGATATGCAGGGGCTTGTATACAAAATGTCGTTCAACTATGAAATGGCTCGTCATCCGGAACCCTTTGAAGAAGCAAAGGGCTACGAAGGGCCGGTTCTGCTTTTGCGCGCCAATGATGATCCGCTTGTCAGCGAACAGGACTGCCTGCGTTATCAATCCCTGTATCACAATGCGCAGTTTGTCCGCTTTGAAAACGGCGGACATGATTTTGCATCCCTGCCCGCACGCAATGGCTGCAACGAAGCCATTTGCAGCTTTATCCGTTCCCATATTTGATTTTGAGCCACACGTTTTTACATCACACACATTAGGAGGTTTATGGTCATGGAATCCAAACTGACACAACCCATTCAAATCGGCAGCCTTACCCTGAAAAACCGCATCATGTTCCCGCCGCTTACCACCGGATACGAGGAACGCGATGGCAGCATCGGTGAACAGAGCCTTGCTTTTTACACCCGTCTTGCCAAAGGCGGTGTAGGCTACATGGTTTTGGGCGATGTTGCCCCGATCAGCAGCTTTTCCCCGACACCCAAGCTTTTCGATGACAGCCAGATCGAAAGCTTCCGCCGCCTTGCTGACAGCGTACATGCATACGGCGCAAAAATCGGTGTTCAGATCTTCCACCCGGAATATGACTGCGATGTCATCAACAAGCTGTTTGCCGAAAAAAAATTCGCTGAAATGCGCGAACGGCTGCATCACGATATGATGTTCTTTACCGATGAGGTTTCGGAAGAAGGGCTGATGAACATCATTGATAAGATGTGCGCCTGCGCAAAGCGCGCCCAGAAGGCGGGCATCGATGTCATTCAGGTTCACGGCGACCGTCTGACCGGCTGCCTTGTCAGTTCCCGCATGAACCACCGTACCGACCGCTTCGGCGGCAGCCTGGAAAACCGCACCCGCTTTGCACGCATGCTGGTGCGCGCACTCAAGCAGGCTGTGCCCGGTATGGCGATCGATTATAAGTTTTCCATTGTCACCCCGGAACGCGGCAAGGGCGGCGTTGATCTTTGCGATGCAGTCCAGTTTGCAAAATGGCTGGAAGAAGACGGTGTGGATATGCTGCACGTTGCACAGGCAAACCACACCGGCAATATGGCAGATACGATCCCGCCCATGGGGGTTCAGCCCTATGGATTCTTTGTGGATATCGCCGGCATGATCCGGGATGCGGTTTCGATCCCGGTCAGCGCAGTGGGACGCATCATCGATCCTGCTATGGCAGAACGTGTTCTGGAAGCAGGCAAAGCCGATATCGTTGCCTTGGGCCGTCCCCTTCTGTGCGATCCGGATTGGGCAAACAAAGTCTGCGAAGGACGCCCTGAGGATATCCGCCGCTGCATTTCCTGCAACAAGGGCTGCACGGATAACATTCAGAACCGCAGCTTCCTTTCCTGCGTGCTGAATCCGGAAAACGGTTACGAGCGCACCCGCTCTGTTGTTCCCGCTGCGGTAAAGAAAAATGTAGCGGTCATCGGCGGCGGCCCCGCCGGCATGCAGGCAGCAGCTGTTGCGGCACAGCGCGGCCACAGCGTTACCTTGTATGAAAAGCAGACCCAGCTTGGCGGACAGCTGAACATCGCCTGCATTCCCCCGCGCAAAGAAGAGATGCGCCGTGCAATCACCAACCTGATCCACGAAGTGAACACATCCGGCGTAACACTGCGCCTTGGTGAAGAAGCCACTGCCGAAAGCATCCTGCGTGAAAAGCCCGATGCTGTTATTCTTGCAGCCGGTGCTGCCAGCTTTGCGCCCAACTTCCCCGGCAGACAGAATCCGAATGTTGCCGATGCATGGGAGATTCTGGACGGCACACAGCAGGTATACGGACGCGTGGCGGTTGTCGGCGGCGGTATGGTCGGCTGCGAAACCGCAGAATATCTGGCAGAACGCGGCTGTGATGTCAGCGTTGTCGAAATGCTCGATCAAATTGCAAACGGCGAAAGCAGCACGATCCTGCCCACCCTGATGGAAAGCTACAAAAAATTCGGCGTAAAGCAATTCCCCGGTCATAAGGTTCAGGAAATCACATTGTCTGAACTGATCTGCACCGACAAAGAAGGAAACGAGGTGCGCATCCCCTGCGATTATGTGGTTCTTGCAGTTGGTGCCCGCCCGGTTGCCTTCGATAGCAGCGCACTGGAAGCTGCCGGAATTTCCGTTGTCCGCGTCGGAGACTGCGCCGAGCGTGCCTCGGATATTTCAAACGCCACAAAAACCGGCTACGATGCCGCATGTGCGCTTTAATACATCCCCCATATTCTTTATCCCCTTTGCGGCAAACACGTCTGTGTGTCCCGCACAGGCGGCTAAAAAAGCAGGCACGGTCAAGCTCATCTTGACCGTGCCTGCTTTTTCTTGTCTTTGTGGGTAAAATTTCCTTGAGGCTGCCCGGGAAAGCGGTGGGTACAGTAAATAAAACCGCACCTAGACCCAGCGCCTCATCGCCTTTGCCATTTCTTGTGCATACCGTGCTGCCTTACTGCACATATTCGATTTGAAAGCCTCCGGTATGCTCCTGTGCTGTCAATATAATATGCACAGCTTTCGGTACTTCGATTTCAAATTCCTCTGTTTCAAGCCCTTGTCTGGAAAAGATCTCGTTATCCTTGGAATCCATGATGCTGATTGCAAGTGTGCCTGATTCTGTGCGGGTTCGGATGCGCAGCACGGTGCTGTTTGATTCCAATGATGCATCCCGTGTGCCGTCAAATTTTTGATAATCGGCCGACCAAAGCTCCGTTACCTTGTGTTCCAGCCAGCCTACCCGCTCGGATTTTCCACCGGGACGCATAGCGTTTACTGCAATCAGGCTGACTACGGTAAAAATCGCAATAACGATCCAGATTATGCCCTTGCTTTTGCTCTTTTTATTCTGTGTTTTTTCTTCCATGCTTTCTCCTATTTGTTTTTTATGTAAAAAAACGCCCCGTAATGAAACGGGACGTATCTTTGGAGGTGTCGACCAGATTTGAACTGGTGCATAAAGGTTTTGCAGACCTCTGCCTTACCACTTGGCTACGACACCATATTTCCAGCACAGAAAACAGTGCTGAATTTTTATTGGAGCGGATTACGAGGCTCGAACTCGCTACCTCCACCTTGGCAAGGTGGCGCT
>JAHHSK010000042.1 GCA_020025255.1 Ruthenibacterium sp.
TCCTTTACCGGATATGCATTCTGAATATTGTGGATGTTATCCGTGTATTCCTGCATGGGTGCCCCTTCTGCGCCAAACTGCGGCACCTGCACTCGTTCCAACGGTGCGCTGCCTGTAATGGGGGTCGGCTGCGGCACATAAGGCACTTTTTCCCTTGTTTTCTTCGCAGGCGGTGCAGGCGGTGCATTCAAAATCCGCGCTTCCTCTGCATTGGGATCCACATAAGGAGCCGTGTGCGGCGTATAGGGATCAAACGCCGTGAACGGCATGGCACGCGGCGCGTGGGGCTTTCCAAAGGCATGCGGATCATCATTCGTCCTCTGCGGTTCCACCTGCGGATAACTCGGTTTTGTCATCGTGATTTGATGCGGTTCAAATCCGGTGGGCAGATCATAGGGCATTTGCACACCGCGCGATGCATTCTGCACAGCATCATACTGTTCCTGCCCTGTGATTTCCGCTTTTTTCAGCGTATAATCAACACGATTGCGCATCGGCCGATCTTCTTTTTCCTGCTGCGGGTTGGGATTTTTCTTTTCTTCGGTATGCGCAGTATGCCACAGCGGCTGCGCATAGGCATTCAAACGGCTCTTTTTCTGCTCTTCGCGTCGTTCTCTTTCGCTGCGCTCCTGTTCCAATCGTTCCTGCTCGCGCCGTTCGCGTTCCTGTTTTTCTCGTTCCCGGCGCTCATACTCGATTCGTTCCTGCTCTCGGCGCTCATATTCTTCGCGCGCGGCTCGCTCCTGACGAATCTCATACAGGGCACGCTGATATTCTTCGTCCACGGTGCTGCGATGAACGTCATACCCGTTATGGGGCACCGCGGCATAAGCCGATGGATTCCATGGATCTGCAGAAGAAGGATACCCTCCCGATACGCCGGAAACCGCTGCCGCCGGCTGACGCAGTGACGCCAAGCTTCGTTCCGTATTCGTCAAAGCGGCAACAATCCCTTCCGTTGCCCTTTGCAAATCGCTGGTCGCCGCAAGGATTTTTGCATCTACGGCGGTCAGCTGAGATTTTAAAACCGAAATACTTGCTGCGATTCCATCCGCCGATTGCGCAACCTGATTGCATACCCTGTTTTTTTCAACTGCTGCATGCGCCATGATGCGATCCGCATGTTCCTTAGCGCGCTCGACTTCCGCCTCTGCCTGCGCATCCGCTTTTCGGACAATTTCATCTGCCTTTTCTTTGGAACGCCGGCGCAGCTGTGCATCGAAAGCATCTGCATTGGATGTCTCATTCAGCGAACGGGTCAGGGAATCTATGGTTGCACTGAACTCGGCATTTTCAATTTTCAATGCTTCATTTTCCTGTTCTTTTGCAAACAGCCGGCTTTGCACTGCCGCAATCTGATCATTGGCACGATCCACCTGCGTGCGAAGCTCAGCCGCTTCTGCCACAGCATCTTCGGCACGTTTTTTTTGATTTTCCAGCAGCTCCAGCACTTGACGCGCCTTTTGTTTGATTGCATCCTCCCGCTGGCGCGTCACAGAAATCCCCTGCTGAAGCTGCGTGATCGTCTGTTCCAGTGCGCGTGCTTTTTCTGCATTTGCCGCCGAAATTTTTTCGATGTACGAAAGGACTTCAACTCGATCAAATCCGAACAGCTCTGTGCGGAAGCGTGTTTCTGCATCGGGTCCTTCATTCGATCTTGTTTCCGTTTCGTCTGCTGTATTTTGCATCTGCGCACCTCCTTGCATCAAAATCCGGGCTTCATCGAAAAAAGCGGGGCGCTTGCGCCCCGCTTTTCCAAAGCTGTTAGTTGCTGCGGTTATTCAACAGGGTGAGGATGTCATCGAAATAATCGTTTTCCTCGGCCGGAGCAGCGGGCTGCGGCTCGCTTGCCGGCTGAACCTGCTGTGCCGCCGGAGCCTGATGCACCGGAGCAGCAGGCTGGACATCATTCTTATAAACAAACGTATTGCTGCCGAAGGTAGTGGCTGTCGATGCAACCACCTCATCGCGCATGCCTTCTTCCGGCATACCGGCATCAAAACCAGTTGCAATGACTGTGATGCACATTTCATCCTTCATGCTCTCATCAAATGCGGTACCCCAGATGATATTTGCATCCGGATGTGCCGAATTCGAAATGATGCTGGCTGCCTTCTCAACATCTTCCAATCCGATATCCGGAGAAGATGTGATGTTGATGATAACGCCGCGTGCACCGGAAATGCTTGTCTCAAGCAGCGGGCTGGAAACGGCTGCATTGGCAGCATCTTCCGCCTTGTTCGCCCCTTTTGCCGAACCGACACCCATATGTGCATATCCGGCATCTTTCATGATGCTGCGAACGTCGGCAAAGTCCAGGTTGATGAATGAAGTAACATTGATCAGCGACGAAATGCTTTCAACGCCCTGGCGCAAAACATTATCTGCCGCTTCAAATGCGTTGAGCAGCGTAATCTTTTCCTGGCTGATGAGCTTGAGGCGCTCATTCGGGATAACGATCAGGGAATCCACACGATCCAGAAGCCCGGCAATGCCGATTTCTGCCATATTCATTTTGCGCTTGCCCTCAAACGCAAACGGCTTTGTAACAATACCAACGGTAAGGATCCCCAGTTCCTTTGCAACCTCTGCAACAACCGGAGCTGCACCGGTACCCGTACCGCCGCCCATACCGGCTGTAATGAATACCATCTGCGCACCCTTCAGCGCAGTTGCAATTTCATCGCGGCTTTCTTCTGCACTGCGCTGGCCGATTTCCGGATCTGCACCTGCACCGCGGCCTTTTGTCAGCTTTGCACCAAGCTGTACCTTTTGGGTCGCTTTGGATTCAAACAGAACCTGCTGATCGGTATTCATGCTGATAAATTCAACACCGCGCAGACCACTCTGCACCATGCGGTTCACAGCGTTTCCACCGCCGCCGCCTACACCTACGACCTTGATATTCGTTATATTCAGAACTTCTTCATCGAGGATAAATGCCACGTGAATTCCCCCTAAAGACTATTTTTTATTCTATACGCTGTATTTTTTACACTATATATTAATTATAAGGATACCAGATTTTAATAGTGATTTCAATAGCTGTTTTCATATTATCGAAAAAAATAACGCGCTGCTTACAGAACTCCCGCGCGCCAGCGTGCGCGTCCGAGGCCATCATTGCCGCGCGAACTGACATCCAGCGTTCCCCGTTCCTCGGCTCCAAGACTGTTTTCTGTCTGTTCCGGCGTCACCAGCCTCCATGCCCACTCGATTTTATACTGCATATCATTCACTGTTCCCAAGATGATACGGATGCGATCCTGATACAAAACACTGATTTCCATCATGTTGGAAAGATCGATCTGCCCGATCGGTCCCAAGCCCTGCTTTGCCGCTGTATCAAAAATCAGCTGTATGGCTTCCAGCTTATCCGCTTCGGTAAAGCTTACCGGCTGACCGGGCTGCGGTTCTTTCGCCTGTGCGCCGTCAATGCGCACCACGCCCTGGGGTGGTTCTTCCGCCACGCGAAGCACCTTGCCATAAGCGCTCAGCACGGCCCAGCCTGCCGATTCGCTTGCCACAGCATAAGATTCCACGGCGGGCGATGCCGATAGGATGATTTCATCTGGAAGGCGTCGTTTGATGCGCACCTGTTCCAGATACGGCAGTGCCTGTTCTATATTTTTTTGCGCCTCCCGCGTGCTGAAGCCAAACAGATTTTCCCCGACCGGATGCCCGAACACCGCCAAGATCTGATTGTTCTCGTACATCAAGGCTTCGCCCGTAGATTCGATCGTCACCGTTTTGATTTTGAACAAAACGACCGCGGAAATAAAAATGCCCGCCGTCAGCAAAACTGCTGCCAGCACACCCGCCGCAATCGCGCGCCGCACCCTGCGGCGGCGCGCCTGTCCCGGAGCTGCGGGTCTTTTGTTCCCACCCGGTTTTTTCTTTTCTTTGGCTGTGGTTTTTTCCCTGCGCTGCTGCCGTTCGGGGCCTGTTTTTTTGCGCGCCTGCTGGTCATACAGCTCGGCATGCGGCCTTTGCGGTTCACGCAGCGGGATTTCAAACACATTTTCTGAAACCGGCCTTGGACGATTGTGCGCCGATGCGTTTTTCCGCTGTGCCTGCGCACCTGCCGGCGGCGTGCTGTCCGCAGCCGGAGCCGCCGGCTGGGCGTTGTTTGTAAATGTCGGCACATCTATGGAGTTTTTCTGTTGATTCTCCTGTGCAATCATCCGGTCGTAATCATAAACGATCGGCTGCACCTGCTTGCCTCGTGTCTGCTTTGCCACATCGGCGTTATATGTATACACCGGCCTTGCCGGCTGCGATTTTCGATGCCCGGTTGCTTGCTTGGGATACCCCGGTTTGTGCGGCGGCGCAGAATACGCCATAATGTGCCACGTCCTTTCTTTTTCCCTTATGCAAACGGCGTACTGTCATTGCGCCATTTCGAATCCTTCCCGCTGCTTTTCCGCCGCCGTAACAGCTCCCCCCAGCTGCGAAAACAACACCGCTATATTTTCATATCCGCGGTCGATATGCTCCGTTCCCGTTATTACACTTGTGCCCTGTGCCTGCAATGCCGCAAGCACCAGCGCTGCCCCACCGCGCAGATCCGGTGCTGTAACATGTGCGCCGCACAGTTCAGGCACGCCGCGCAGCCGCAGCGTTCGGCTGCACACCGAAGCCTGCGCCCCCATGCGGCAAAAACCTTCCGCACACGCAAAGCGGTTTTCGAAAATCGAATCGAGCACAGCGCTTTCCCCTTGTGCACGCAGCAAAGCAGCCGCCGCAAGAGGAGCTGCATCCGTTGGAAACGCCGGATAGACACCGGTCTGCCAGCTGCCGGGCGCACGCAGTCTTCCCGATGATGCGATCACGGCCGCGCTCTTTCCAAGCGGTGCAATGCTGCATCCCGCACGTTCCAGCAGCTGCGCACAGCAGTGCAGATCGGCGTGGCGGATATTCGTCAGCAAAACCTCGCCTCCGCATCCGGCCACTGCGAACATCACCGTTGCCGCTGTGATGCGATCCGGACACACAGCAAACTGTGTGCCAAACAAAAATTCCGTTCCTTCGATGCAAAGCTCGGATGTGCCCACTCCGCTGATCTGCGCCCCGGCCGATTGCAGGAACTGCGCCAAATCGGTAACCTCCGGTTCCCTTGCCGCCCCATGCAGTACCGTTGTGCCATAAGCTGTACAAGCCGCCATTAAAAGAGTTTCTGTTGCGCCGACACTCGGAAAGCGCAGCGTGATGTGTGCCCCTTTCAATCCATGCGGCGCTTTCAGCATCCAGCCGCCTTCCTGCTTTTCGGTGATTTCTGCGCCCATGCGCGCCAAGCCTTCCAAATGCATGTCGATGGGACGCGCCCCCAGCCGACAGCCCCCCGGCATACCGATTTCCGCCTGTCCTGTGCGAGCCAGCAGCGGTGCCAGAAAGAAAAGCGAAGAACGCATCGAACGCATCAGTTCCGGCGGAATCGAGCTGCCCGGATGTTCCGGCGGTGTGATTCGGATGTTGGTTCCGCACAGCATCACCGTGCATCCGATGCGGTTCAAGATCCGGATACATGCCCGCACATCCGAAAGCACCGGTGCATCGGTGATCGTAACGGTTCCTGTACACAGAACCGCTGCCGCCATGATCGGAAGAACACTGTTTTTTGCCCCGGGCATCCGTACACTGCCAAAAAGCTTCCTGCCGCCTTCCACCGTCAGAACTCCCATTTCACGCACCCCGTTTCCTAAAATAGCACCCGCTTTGCGGGACTTTGCACCATTCTATTCCACCGGGGCATTTTGTGTGAAGCCCTGATTTTTTACGCGTTATTTTCCAGCAGGATATCCAGCTGATCGCAGATTCGGTCCAGTGAATCCGGCTGCGCAAGTGCCTTTGCCTTTGCGCCCATGGTCATCAATTCCGCCGGATCCTTTGTCAGCGCATCCACAATTTCAATCAGCTTTTCACCCGTCAGATCTTTTTCCTGTACTACAATGGCCGCGCCAAGCTTCTGCAGCTGCATTGCATTGTGATACTGATGATTTTCCGCAACATTGGGCGATGGGATCAGCACCGATGCACGCCCGACCGCCGCAATTTCCGCCAGCGTCAGTGCCCCGGCACGGCTGATGACAAGATCCGCCGCAGCCAGCATTTCCGGCATGTTATCGATGTATTCCCGGATGATGAATTTGGGGCTGTGATCGATCCCCAGTTCGTTTGCCAGTTTTGCAAAATCGGCTTTTTCAATGCTGCCCGTTGCGTGTACATGAATAAATTCACGATTTGCGATTTCCCACTTTGCCAGTTCCGCAACCCGTTCCCCTACCACCTGGGCGCCAAGGCTCCCGCCGAACGATAGGATGACGATCTGCCCTTCCTTTGCGCCCAGCGCGCGGCGCGCGGCCGCACGTTCCAGATGAAACATCTCCGTTCGCACGGGGTTGCCTGTAACCGTCGTTTTTTCCGGCGCGCCCAAACGCTGCACTGCATCCGGCATTGCGGCGAACACTCGATCCACCTGCTTTGCCAAAATCTTGTTTGTCACGCCCGGAAAAGCGTTCTGCTCGTGCACTGCGGTATGGATCTTTTTCTTTGCTGCCGCCTGCACTACCGGCCCGCTGACGTATCCGCCCGTGCCGATCACAAGATCGGGCTGCACCTGCCGCAGAATGGCATTGGCACGCGGCCCGCTGAGTGCCAGATGATATAACGCCGCCGCGTTGCGCACGATGTTCTTCGGTGTCAGGCGGCGCTGAATCCCGTTGACCTCGATTGCATGAAACGGATACCCGGCCTTGGTGACAAGCCCGTATTCCATTCCCTTTTCCCGTCCGGCAAAATGGATTTCGGCATCGGGATGACGTTTTTTGATTGCACCTGCTATTGCAAGCGCCGGATTGATATGCCCGGCTGTGCCGCCGGCTGCGATCAGGATACGCATAGTGACCTCCAGCTTATACTATACACGGTTTGTGTCATGTTTCGATGCTGCTTTGTCGTGATACCGACAACACCACACCCATTTCGCCCAAAAGCATCAGCAGCGATGTACCGCCATAAGAAAAAAACGGCAGGCTGATACCGGTATTCGGAATGGTATTCGTAACGACCGCAACGTTAAATACGGCCTGCAGTGTCACCTGGATCGTGATCCCCACAACCAGCATGAAACCAAATTTATCTTTTGCGTGGCATGCAATGTACACCCCGCGCAGAAGCAATGCAATGAACAGCGCAATCACAAGCAGCGCGCCGATAAAACCAAGCTCTTCGCACACGACCGAAAAGATGAAGTCGTTCTGCGGTTCGGGCAGATACAGATGCTTTTGCTTGGAATTGCCGATCCCAAGCCCCGTCAGACCGCCGGAGCCGATGGCATAAAGGCTCTGGATCGTCTGGTGTCCGTCCCCAAGCGGATCGAGCCACGGATTCAGCCAGTGTTCTACACGCCCCATAATGCGGTCCTTCAGGCTGGGAAACAGCAGCAGTGCCGTGCCGATCGCGCCGCCGAATCCGCCAATGGCAAGGCCGAACCAGCCAAGCCCTGTTCCGCCTACAAACATCATCAAGCCACCGATCCCCAGAAGCAGCACCGTGCCGGAAACATGCGGTTCCGCCAATAACAGCAGCGCAAGGACACTCAGGATCACCAGAAACGGCAGAACCCCATAGGTGAACGACTTCATGCGTTCATGATTCATGGCAATGATCTGGGCAAACAGCACGATTACCGCAAATTTTGCCACTTCCGAAGGCTGAAACGTGCCGATGGGCGTGAAGATCCACCGCTTTGCATAGTTCAGTTCCGGCATAAACAGCACCACGATCAGCAGCACTACGGTGATCCCCATGATCGGAAGCGCAAATTTATGAAGGATATGATAATCGAAGAACGATACCCCCATCATGACGGCGATCCCCAGCATCGCAAACACCAGCTGCTGGCCGATGAAGTGAAAGCTGTCGCCCTTGAAGCGGTAGTACGCCGTTGCATAGCTTGCACTGAACAGCATCACCAATCCAAACATCACCAATGTGCATACGATCACAAGAAACGGTTTGTCAATCGGAGGCTGTTTAAGCACCTGAAGCTTTTTTTCTGCTTTTTGTTTTATTTTTTTTGCTTTTGACAGCATACCTGCCCTCCGATTCCTTTGTGTTGTAATGGCCGCTGTTAAGAAACATATACAAAAATGCCGCCCAAAATCACACCGGCAAGCGTTATGAAGCTGAAGACGCCTACGATTTTCACCTCGCTCCAGCCGCACATTTCAAAATGGTGGTGGATCGGGCTCATTTTGAAGATGCGCTTGCCATGCGTGAGCTTGAAATAGGTTACCTGCAGCATGACGCTGAACGCCTCGATCAGATACAGTATCCCAAGGAAGATCAGCAGTTCCGGACGGCCAATGCCATAAGCTGCCGCCACGACCGCGCCGCCAAGGAACATGCTGCCTGTATCGCCCATAAAAGTCTTTGCCGGATAGAAGTTCCACGCAAGGAACCCCGCACAGCCCCCGGCAATGGCCGCCGCGAAAAGTGCCATGGTAGTATTTCCCAAAAGGCTTGAAATAAACATAAAGCCCATCATAACGATGAAAGTTACGCTGGATGCAAGACCATCGATCCCATCCGTCAGATTGACGGCATTCACCATGCCAATGATCAGCAGATAGGAGATCGCATAGAACGTCCAGCCAAAGTCAACCTCACCGATCAGCGGCAGCGAAACCACTGTGGAAAGCATGCCGGCAAGATGCAGCGATACCAGATAAGCGCCTGTAATCAAAATCTGCGCAATGATTTTATAGCGCGCTTTCAGGCCGAGATTGCGTTTTTTCACCACTTTGATATAGTCATCAACAAAGCCCACAAAGCCGAACGCATACGCCGTAAGCACGCTGATCAGCAGCGAAATGCTTGCATTCGACATCCAGCCTCCCAAAAGCTCCGGCACGCTGAGTGCAAGCACCGTATATCCCAGCACCACTCCGACCAGAACCCCAATATAAAACATCAACCCGCCCATAGTCGGCGTGCCGTTTTTGCCCTGATGCCATGTCGGGCCGATTTCTTTGATTGTCTGACCGAATTTCATTCGGCGCAGTGCGGGTATCATAACCATTCCCGAAGCCGCCGTAATCAGCAGCGCACCAAATGCCGCTGCCATAAGGGCATATTTTTCCATTGTTTCCACGCTCCCAAATATTTTACACAGATCATTATACTGCTGTATTCCCAGTTTTCGCAGCAATCATGCTTCGCTTTCTTCTTTATAAAAGCCTTGCAGAATCGTTTCAAACGCCATTCCATGGCTTGCCTTTACCAATACCACATCGCCCGGGCGGCAGTAAAAACGCAGGATCGAAACCACATCTTCCTTCGTTTTGCAATGGGTTGCCGGCACCCCAAGCGACTGCGCCTTCTGATGTGCCGCGCGCATGGCCTCGCCTGCTGTAAGCAGCAGATCGATGCGGCACCGCGCCGCAAGACGCCCGATTTCTTCATGCGCTTTTTCCGTAATGCTGCCCAGTTCGAACATATCCCCCAGCACCGCGATCCGGCGTCCTTCCGCCGGGTAATCCTGCAGCGTTGTCAGTGCCGCGCGCATGCTGTCGGGGTTTGCATTATAGCAGTCCTCAATCACAATAACACCCTTGTGCCGCACCACATGCTGCCGATGCCCTGTCGTTTGGTACTGCGACAGCGCGGCCGCCGCCGTTGCGGCATCCAAGCCAAGCCGGGTTGCAACGGCATAAGCCGACAGGGCATTGCGCACATTGTGCACACCCAAAGCCGGTATCTGTGCAGGGAAGCTGCCGTATTCCCGATCTTGAATCATAAATTTGGTGCATTCCGCATCCGCTTTGATCTCTGTGGCACGCACGTCCGCTTCTTTATTGTCGATTGCGAACATCACCTTCTTCAAATCGCCGCGAAGCTTTGCCTTGGGCAGATAATCATCGTCACCGTTCACCACAACGGGCGCACCCTGCGCAAGTCCGGTACAGATTTCCAGCTTTGCGCGCAGAATATTTTCCCGCGTGCCTAAGTGTTCCAGATGCGAAGTGCCGATGCAGCTGATGACTGCCGCGGACGGCCTTGCCGAAAGCGTCAGCTTTTCAATTTCACCCAGACCCTGCATCCCCATTTCCACCACCGCATATTCGGTGCTTTCGTCCATGCGGAACAATGTATTGGGCATGCCGATTTCATTATTTTGGTTTCCCTCGGTTTTCAGTGTCTTTCCGAATGCCGAAAACACAGCGGCGCAGAACTCTTTTGTTGTGGTTTTTCCAACGCTCCCGGTAACGCCCACCACCACCGGCGTAAACTGCGCACGGTAGTTTGCCGCCATTTGAATCATGGCATCCAGTGCATCGGGCACGATGACCCTCTTTTCCGCCGGGATCTTTTCCACCTCATGCTCAACCAGCACACCCGCTGCGCCGGCTTCCAGCGCCCTGTACGCATAGTCGTGCCCATCCACACGCTCCCCTTTTATACACACAAACAGGCTGCCGGGCACGGCTGCACGGCTATCGGTGACCACCTGTGTGATTTGCGGATCTTCCGGCAGTTCGCCCAGACCCTTGAGCAGCAAGCTTGATAAAACAGGCCGCATATTATACCCTCCCAATCGCAAATGACTGCTTCAGTTTTTTCCATGCTTTGCAAGCCAGTCTCGGACGATCCGATGCTCATCCAGATAGATCGTAACCCCATCGATGACCTGATAATCCTCATGTCCCTTGCCGCAAAAAATCAGCACGTCTCCCGGCTGCAGCATCTCCAAGGCACGGTACAGTGCCGTGCGCCGTTCCACTTCCACAAAGTACGGCTTACCGGATGCGGCAAGCACCGGCTCGGCGTCCTTTATTATATCACACGGATCCTCTTTGCGGGGATTATCCGACGTTAAAACTGCAAAATCGGCATATTTCACGACTGCTTCGCTCATAAGCGGCCTTTTTTTTGCATCCCGCTCGCCTGCACAGCCGAACAGAACAATCAGCCTGCCTTGCGTAAACGGGGCAAGCCCGGAAAGCACTTTTTCAATCGCATCATTGGTATGCGCGTAATCGCACAAAATCGTATACTCGCCGCGATACAATACCTCGCAGCGCCCGCGCACCCCGCCGGAAGAGCAAAGCGCAGCCGCCGTCGTTTCTATGGATACCCCCACGGCAACAGCCGCAGCCGCAGCACACAGGGCATTGTACACAGAATACGACCCCGGCATCGGGAAATCGATTTCTTTGGAAAAGCCTCGTCCAACCAGCTTGAAACGAACCCCCGCAGCCGAAAGCCTTACATCTCTTGCGGTATAGTCGGCATCTTCCTGCAGGGAAATCGTGATCTGATCCTGCGCACCGGATTCCGTCAGAAGGCGGCGGCCGTATTTGTCATCCATGTTTACAACCATATGCTCTGTCTGATCAAACAGGCTTTTTTTCGCCGCAAAGTAGTTTTCAAATGTTTTATGATAATCCAAATGATCCTGGGTAAGATTGGTGAATACGCCCACCTCGAAATGCAGCCCCCATAAACGAAGCTGATCGAGTGCCTGGCTGCTCGCTTCCATAACGGCAAAGGAACAGCCGGCCAAAACCATTCGGCTGAACAGTGCATTCAGATCCCACGGCTCGGGCGTTGTGTATTTTGCCGGGATTTCCATGGTGTCGATTTCCGTATGGATCGTTCCGATCAGCCCCACTTTGCAGCCCGCATGTTCCAGAATCTGCTTGATGAGGGTCGTGACCGTCGTTTTTCCATTTGTGCCTGTCACCGCGATCAGGCGCAGCTTCTCGGCAGGACGCCCAAAAAAGTTCTGGCACAGCTCTGCGTAGGCTCTGCGCCCCGAAGGGACATGCACCTCGCCTTGCAGCCCAAGCGGGCGTTCCGTCACAACGCACAGCGCACCGGCCTGCAATGCTGCGCGCGCGTAGTCATGCCCATCAACGCTAAGCCCCTTTGTGCATACAAACACGGCTCCCGGGCATACTTTGCGGGAATCCTGTGTGACGATCACCGCCTCTCCCTGCGGCAGCTGCCCTTCGTATATCACATTTCTGAATAGCTTTTGCAGATCCATGGAACCAAACCCCTCTCCCTGATTTGTTTAATCCAGAATTTTCGTATCGTAGAACGTCACCTCGATGATCGTACCGATCTCCACGGCGGTATCCGGCGGCACGCTCTGATTTGATACCACAACGCTGCTGCCGCCGCCGACAATCCCTTTTTCCTTGATGTTCAGCCCCAGCCCTTTGAGCGTTGCACACGCGGCATCATAGCTCATATCCATAAGCTGCGGCACGGTAACGATATCGCCGCCTTCCGGCTTTTCTTCTGTATAAAGCACAACGGTCGACTGACGTGCTGCGGTCGTTCCGAATGAGGGATACTGATACTTTACAATATCTCCTGTCGCACGCGTGATATCCACATTGAAGCCCGCGTCACGCAGTTTTCCTGCGGCCACGTTCACACTTTGTCCTATCACATCGGGAATGGCCGTTTCTGCTTTTTCCCGCTCGCGTTCCGAATACACCTTCGGGATGCCCAGGGTCTGCAGGGCTTCATCCAGAACGTTTTTGACGACCGGCCCTGCCAGGCGTGCGCCGTAAAAGTTCTGCCGTTCGTCATCGTGCGGCGTATCCAGCATAACCAGCACCGCAAGCTCCGGGTCATCCCCCGGTGCAAACGCCCAGAACGAAGAATAATATTCCTGATGCTCTACATTTTTCCCTTGAAACTTCTGCGCGGTGCCGGATTTTGCACCGACCTTATATCCGGCAATATAGCCGGCCTTATTGCCGCCGATCAGCTGTCCCTGCGCATTTGTCATATTGACGCTGCGGGTCAGAAGGTCGCGGATCGTTTCACTCGTTTCAGTGGAAATCACCTGCCGCTTGATGTTGGGTTCGATGGTTTTGACAATATTGCCATCGGCATCCAAAATCTGTTTGACCACATGCGGCTGCACCAGATATCCTCCGTTGATCGCCGCTGCCGCGGATGTAAGCATTTGCAGTGCCGTTGTAGAGGTTGTCTGTCCAAAGGATGATGATGCAAGCTCGACGGGGCCCATTCGGGAAAGCGGGACATACTGCGTCTGCTGTTCGCTGTCCATATCGACCCCTGTTTTATCATAAAAGCCAAACGCCTGCATATAGCTTGTGAAGGTTTCTGCCCCCATGAGCTGGCCAAGCGTAACATAATACGGGTTGCACGAGCCATCCAGCCCGCCGAAAAAGTCGATCGTGCCGTGCCCGCCGTGCGCCTGATGCGCACAGCGCATTGTGACGCCCGCAACCGTGATCGAACCGGTGCAGGTATATGAGGTATGCAGCGTTGCAGCGCCGGAATCCAGTGCCGCCGCCGCTGTGATCACCTTAAAGACCGAACCGGGAAAATAGTTATCCATGACAGCCTTGTTGCGCCACTGTGCCCATTGTGCCTGATACCGTGCCTCGGCGCGTGCCTTTTCATCGGCAATCGCTTCTACTTCTGCAGCCTTCACCGGATCCGCAATGACATAGGGATCCTGAAGGTTAAAATCCGGCATGGTTGCCATGGCGAGGATTTCACCCGTCTTTACGTTCATCACGATCCCGACTGCGCGGTTTTCCACCTGATAATCCTGCACTGCACCCATGAGGTATTTTTCCAGCGTGCTTTGGATGCTTGCGTTGAGCGTCGTAACGATGCCGTACCCATCCTGCGCTTCATGTGCCGCTTCATAGCTTGCATTCGGCAGATCGTAGCCCCATGCGTTTTTCATGCCGACAATGCGGCCTTCCGTTCCTTTGAGCACATCATTATAGTAGCGTTCCAGCCCCATGACGCCATCGCCATCCACGTTGACAAATCCTATGACCGTAGAGGCCAGTGTCTGGTACGGATAATATCTTTTTGCATCCTGCACAAGGCTGATGCCGGTAACCGGCGTTTTCTTATGCGCCGGGTCTTGGTTATATTCCTGAATCCACTGCGTGATCGCATCGGCAACCGGCTTTTCAACCTGACGCTTGAGCAGCTGATAATTGCTTTCTGTCTTTTGGAGCTTTTCCAGGATTTTTTCTGCTTCCAAGCCCAAAATTTCTCCCAGCTTGACAGCCACATCATTGATGTTGGTTGCGTTTTTTTTCATATCGCGCGGCGAAGCTACGATCGTCCATACCTTGTTGCTTCGAGCCAGAACTTTCATTTCCGAATCATAAATCACACCGCGGTTCGGCGTAATGATTTCATCCGCAAGCTGCTGCTGTTCTGCAAGTGCTGCAAGCTGTTCGTGCTGCACAATCTGCAGCTTATACAAATTTAAAATCACGGCACTGAATCCGCACAGAATAAACAGCGCTGCCAGCACGCACGCGCGCACGCTCATGCTTCGGGCAACCGCACTTTTTGGCATTTTTTCCGGCATCTGGGGTGCCTTGCTTTTCTTGTTTTTTCCCGGTTCTTGTTTCATTTTTTCCTCCCGGAATTTTTTCAGGAACGATTTCAGAACAAAAAAGAATTATCACCGACCTTTTTGTCCGAAAGCCAGTCAAATCGAAAAAAGGCGGTGATAATATTTATTATTTCATGGCTTGAGGTATTCCATAAAACTGGCAAGTGTCTGTGACACTTCTACTGCAAGACGCGCAAAGCCGGTATTGGGCCGCTCCACTTGGTTTTCTTCATTTGAAAGCACATACGTTACTTGGGAAGGATCCATTTTAACCATTTTCAATGTCGATGTTGCGTATTGCTGCACAGCTGCAAGATTGGTTTTCATCTCCATCTCGTTGGAAAGGTAAGTATATTCGCTTTGCAGTTCCACCAATTCATCCTGCTTTTTATGCATCTGGGCAGAAAGTTCTGTGGAATTCACATGCGCATACAACAGATTGCAGACAAGTGCAACCATGATCACGACAAACACGATCCATTTCAGCCACATCCATTTCCCGCGCAAGCCGTTTTCCTTTTTGGGCGGTTGCGCCACATGCAGCTCGGCTCTTTCTTCGCGCGGAGCAAACAAGCTCAAATCATATGCTTCATTTCCCTGCAAACCCAGTCTCTCCTTTCCTTCTTTGTCTTGAAAACACTCACAGCTTTTCGATCACACGAAGCTTTGCGCTGCGGGCACGGCGGTTTTCCTGTTGTTCCTGTGCGCCGGCTTCCTTCGGCTTTTTTGTGATCAGCTTGGCCTTTGCTTTTCCCCCGCACACGCACACCGGAAATTCCGGCGGACAGGTACAGGCTGTGGCCCACTGGCGAAACCGCTGCTTGACCAAGCGATCCTCCAGCGAATGGAATGTTATGATGCACATTCTTCCACCGGGACGCAGTGCTTCGAACAGCACGTCCAGCCCTTCGCTCAACGCGTCCAGCTCACCGTTCACGGCAATGCGCAGTGCCTGAAACGTCCGCCGTGCCGGATTTTTATCCTTCCGGCGCACCGCAGGCGGCAGCGCGGAAAGAATGATCTGCACCAGCTGATCGGTCGTTTCGATCGCAGCCGTACTGCGCGCCGCTTCGATTTTCCCTGCAATCTGCCACGCATACGGCTCTTCGCCGTATTCCTTTAAAATGCGGCTGAGCTCTTCGCGCGAAGCGGTATTTACAAGATCCGCCGCCGTTGCGCCGGATTGACTCATGCGCATATCCAGCGGTGCCGAGCCCTGATAGGAAAACCCGCGGGAACGCTCATCCAGCTGATGCGACGAAACCCCAAGATCCAATAATACGCCATCCAGTTTTTCCACACCCAGCTGGCTGAGTGCCGCATCGGCGTATCGAAAATTGATTTGCACCACATCGGCCGGCAAACCGGCAAGCCGCTGCCGCGCCGTCTGCACAGCATCGGGATCCTGATCCAACGCAATAAGCCGCCCGGTTGTCAGGCGCTTTGCAATTTCGGATGAATGCCCCGCCCCGCCTGCTGTGCCATCGAGATAGATCCCGTTCGGGCGAATTGCAAGACCCTCCAAACATTCATTCAAAAGAACGGGGATATGATGAAATTCCATACTTAAAACTCCAGTTCCTCCATGGCGGCTGCAATCGGGCCGCTGCGCAGCTGCTCGTTCTTTTCCTGCCATGCCTTTGTATTCCAAATTTCAGCGTGGCCTCCCACACCGATTACCGTAACTTCCTTTTCCAGCCCCGCATGCTCACGCAGATGGGCGGGCAGACGGATCCGCCCTTGCTTATCGGTTTCCGCTTCCAGTGCACAAGCGTACAAAAAGCGCTGCACATCCCGTGTGCGCACCATGCTTTTATCCATCAATCGCTCCGCGATGCGTTCCCATTCTGTTTCGGGGAATGCCACAAGGCAGTCATCCAGCCAGCGCGTTATGATGAAGGGGCTGCCCAGTGCTTCACGGAATTTCGGCGGAAAATTCATCCGGCCTTTTTCATCGATCGTATAGTCGTATTTTCCGATCAGCATCCGCTTTGCACCCCCTCGCGCCACTGTTTTGGGATTTTAAACCTCTTTCAACCACTTTCCCCCACTTGTACTTTATATTATATCGGTGTCCCCTCAAAAAAGCAACTCTTTTTCTGTGAAAGTTCACACCCGAACACGTCCCCTGGTGTTTCTTTTTATTTCGAGCCTTCTCTTTCTTTTTCTGCTTTTTTGCACAAAAAAAGACGACATCCATCGGATACCGTCTCAGCTTGTAGATAAACCCCAATTCGGAAAAAGGAGAAAATAAAATACGTTCTCATTCACGGGC
>JAHHSK010000043.1 GCA_020025255.1 Ruthenibacterium sp.
TTTGAAAATCTGTAAGAACACTTGTCTTTTTGGGGTATTTCATCCAATAATGTCATATAGAATGACGCTAGCCATACCTTTTCGCATCCATGTTCCCTCTCGGTATCAGCAATAAGCCCCTTCCATTCGAAGCTGACCGGCTATAAAATCAACTGCAAGCTATTGCATAAAGATATCGTAATCTCAACCGGAAACTCTTGCAGACACGCAAGATCAGCCAACCGCAGCATACGCATGAAAAACAGAAGCGATCTTATCTTTTCGCATTACATTAAGGAGTACGATTTCAATGTTAAAACACGAAGTAACAATGATTGCCCCCCATACCTGGTGCATCAGCGAATTTCATCTTGTGAATGCTTTTCTTTTGGAGGGCGAAGATCGAGCCGCTTTGATCGACACCGGATGCGGTATCGGCAACCTACGGCAAATTGTACGGGAATTGACAACAAAACCCCTGATTATCCTGATGACCCATGGACACTTCGACCACTGCGGCGGGGCTTATCAATTTTCAGATTGTCCTATTTATCAGCACCCTGCCGATTCGGGTCTGCGGGAGACAAGCATGAGAATGGCAGAAAAGCTCACCGGCTTGCGTGACGAAAATCAGCTGCGAGCTTATTACATCACCAGCCGCGCCCCCGTTCGCTGCCCCAGCCTAAACATCACCGAATTGCTGAAACTCGTTCCGAGCGAAAGGACGCCCGAAACATATCCCTGGCAGCCCATGGAGGATGGAACGGAATTTGATCTCGGTGCCAGAGTATTGAAAGTCATCCATACACCCGGCCATACAGATGGCGAAGTATGTATTCTTGATAAAAAAAGCCGCATTTTGTTTAGCGGTGATACCGCCAATGCCGGTATCATTCTCAAGCGTCAGCCCAACAACGATCCGGCATTGATCCGAATCTGCAACCAGACCATGGCAAAGTTATGGAACCTATCGGCAGGCTTCGATAAGCTGGGAGCCGGGCACGATGCCGTAACCCTCGATAAGCAGATCATCAAGGATTATCTGGATCTGACATCCGGGCTGCTAAACGGCTCTATCATCGGAAAGTACGAGGAAACCGGGTTCCGTAAGGGGGATGTGGCGCGTCTTGGCCTGGCAGAGCTGTGGTATCAGTGTGATGCCTGATCACGCCTCACGCAATCTTCGATCCTTACCGCACATAGACAAATCCCGCTGTCTGCGCATGCCGCCAAACCCGACTTGCATCTTTTTAGCCGAAGAAGAATTTTTCCATGTAAATTTTCCCACAGGGTAACGAAACCTTCTTATCCTTGAAACTGGGCAAATCAAAAAACAGAGGACTGAAATCAGTCCTCTGTTTTTCTATGCATTGCGCAAATGGGATACCGAATTTCTTCAAGCATCGCTTTTCGCTACTGCCTTTTATTTTTTTCAAACTTATATTCTGTGCCTTTTTTGATCCGATCGATATTCGAGCGATGCAGCCAAATCACAAGAAGCCCCACCGCCGCCGCACAGCAGGTCGTCAGAACAACATTGTTTTTTTCCACAAAATAGAAATAAAGGAATGTGACAATGGGATACGCTACCGCGCAGCTGATGCTTGCCAGAGACACCATGCGGCTGCACAAAAAGACTGCAAAAAACACAACTGCAAGCGGAAGGACCAGGATCGGTTCAATCGCCGCGATCGTACCGGTTGTTACCGATACCGCCTTTCCGCCTTTAAACCCAAAATACACCGGATAAACGTGCCCCAGCACCGCACAGATTGCAGCAAGATACGCGCCGTAAATCGGATGCATGGTCGTGAATGTGCCAAAGATCCATTTCGCGAGCAGCACTGCCGCAACGCCCTTTCCGATATCGCCAATCAGCGTCAGCGCGGCCGCTTTCTTGCCAAATGTGCGCAGTATATTCGTCATACCCGCATTTCCCGATCCAAACGTTCGGATATCCTTATGGAATAAAAGCTTTGACACAATAATCGAAAAACTCAGCGAACCCAGAAGATAGGCGCCAGCTGCACAGGCAGCCGCGCATAAAATGCTTTTCAACATTGTTTTTCCTCCTTCCTGCTATCTGCCGATGAATCCCTTACACTTTTTCGCCGCGTTCCCGAATCAGCATACGGATCGGTGTGCCTTCCAAGCCGAAGGTATCCCGAATCTGATTTTCCAAATATCGCACATACGAAAAATGGAACAGCTGTTTGGAATTACAGAAACACACAAACGTCGGCGGGCGTGTTGAAACCTGCGTCATATAATAAATTTTCAAACGCTTGCCCTTATCACTGGGCGGCTGCACTCGTGCTGTCGCTCTTGCAAGCAGATCATTCAGCATGCCGGTTGTAACACGCATTGCGTTCTGCGCATCTACAAACTTGATCAGTTCAAACAGGCGATCCACGCGCTGCCCCGTCTTTGCTGAAATAAAAATGATCGGGGCGTATGACATGAAGCTGAAATCATTCATCAGTTTTTTGCGCTGTTCATCCATAGTGCGGTCATCCTTTTCCACCGCGTCCCATTTATTTACAGCAATGATACACGCCTTTCCCTGTTCATGTGCATAACCTGCCACTTTGGAATCCTGCTCGGTAAAGCCAACGGTGGCATCGATCATAATCACGCACACGCGTGCGCGCTCTACTGCGGCTAAGCTGCGCAGCACACTGTACCGTTCTACACCGTCCTCCACCTTGCCGCGTTTGCGCAGACCCGCAGTATCAATAAACGTAAAGCGCCCGTGTTTATTGTCCACCTCACTGTCCACCGCATCGCGCGTTGTGCCGGCTTCATTGGCAACGATCATTCGCTCCTCGCCCAAAATATGGTTGACAAGGCTTGATTTTCCAACATTGGGTCTTCCGATCACCGCAACCCCGATCCGGTCGCTTTCCTCTGCTTCCTCCTGCTGATGCGGCAGACATTCGCACACCGCTTCCAGCAGATCTCCGGTTCCATGCCCATGGACGGAAGAAACCGCAAAAGGCTCGCCCATGCCAAGCGAATAAAAATCATAGATTTCGATCGGCGGCTGCCCAACGTTATCCACCTTGTTCACCACAAGAAATACCGGTTTTCCGCTGCGCATGAGCATTGCAGCAATATCCTGATCCTGTGCGGTAACGCCGCTGCGAAGATCGGTTACAAAAAGAATCGCATCGGCCGTATCGATTGCAAGCTGTGCCTGCTGGCGCATATGGCGCAGCAGAACATCGTCTGCGCGCGGTTCGATACCGCCTGTGTCAATCAGCATAAAGCTGCGGTTCTGCCATTCACAGTTGCCATAGATACGATCCCGTGTTACTCCCGGCGTATCCTCTACAATGGCAAGGCGCTGGCCCACCAATTTATTGAACAGCGTGGATTTTCCGACATTCGGACGCCCCACGATAGCTACGATGGGTTTTCCCATAGCGTTTTCCTTTCTTTTCAATCGATTTACGTTTATTTCATCAGCGCTTTCACGAGATCTTCGCCGCCGCTCGGAAGAATTTTCACCCGAACGCCCAGTTCCTTTTCCAACTGTTTTACTGTGACATCATCCAAAAAACAATCCCGTTCCTCTCGAAGCATCACCTCAGGGATCCCAAGGGTCCGGCTGTTCATCTTTCCCTTTAACTGATCGATCAGATCGGTTCCCGTTACAAGCCCTGCCACACTGACATTTCCACCAAAGAAATTGTTTTTGATTTTGTGTACCGTCACACGGATTTTCGGGTACATCCCATGCAGGGTATCTGCCAAGAACTTGATCAGCGGATACGCGGATTCTCCGGTTGCCATATCGATCCTGCGCGTAAGCAAAGGCGATTTTCTTCCCGGCAGTGCTGCCAGAAAATCGTCATGCAGCGTGCGCCACATTCCAACCCCGTTTTCCAGCTGTGCATAATCGTCATAATAATCGTCCGGCGGTATGGGGCGCTCTGCAAGCAAAAACCATTCATCGCCCGGATAAATGATTCGCACCCCATGCTTCTTTTTAAATTGTTCGCCGTATTCTTCCAGAATATCCAGAACTTCACATGCGGTTTGTTTATCATAGGGTTCCAGAGGAAAAAGCCCTTCACGATATCGCGTCAGCCCGGTGGGAACCGCCGCAATGCTGCGCACAGCCGGATACAGCCCGCCCAGCTTTTCCAGGCTTTTGCGCAAATGTTCGCCATCGTTGATGCCGCGGCACATCACAAGCTGGCAGTTCATTTCGATCCCTGCTTGTGCAAACTCATCTATATAGCGCAGAACCTCACCTGCATGCTTGTTTGCCATCATCCGAACACGCAGCTCCGGTTCTACTGTGTGCACTGAAATATTAATGGGGGAAATGTGCATGTTTTTGATGCGCTGCACCTCATGATCGTTCAGATTCGTTAATGTGATATAGTTTCCGAACAAAAACGACAGACGCTCATCGTCATCCTTAAAATACAAGGTTTCCCGAAGACCCTTCGGGAGCTGATCGATAAAGCAGAAGATGCATTTGTTGCGGCAGGAATGCTTTTTATCAATCAGATAACTTTCGAATCCGCATCCAAGCGGCTCGTATTCCTGCTTTTCGATTGTAAGATACTCAAGCTTTGCGTCACGCACCACAGCAAGCTCAAGCTTTGGGCCGGATGAATAAAACTCATAATCGAGCATATCGTTGATTTCATTTCCATCAATCGACAATAAGGTTGTACCTGCAAGCCCCTGTTGTTCTGCAGCCGATCCCTTATCTGCATTCACCACTTTAACCGCCATTCGTGCACCTCCTTGGTTTGAAATAAAATAAAAAGGAGAAGGATCGCTCCCTCTCCTTTTGCGGGAAGCTGATTACGCTTCCTTTTTGATGATTTCCTTACCCTTGTAGTAGCCGCAATTGCCGCATACCTGGTGGGGAAGTTTGTATTCGCCGCACTGTGTGCACTTCGACAGCGTGGGTGCGGTCAGCTTCCACACAGAGGAGCGCCGTTTATCACGTCTTGCCTTGGAAATCTTTCTCTTGGGTACTGCCACTATAAGCACCTCCTCAGATGTGAATCTAATCTTTGAGCAGTTGTTTCAATATAGAAAGCCTTTCGTCTACGGGATCGCTGGTTTCATGCCTGCAAGAGCATGGTTTTCGATTTCCGCAAACCGGGCAAAGCCCTGCACAATCATCGCTGCATAGCAGCACTGTAGGGATTTCGAGCAAAAGCTCATCATACGCAAGTTCTTTAACATCCAAACATCCTTCCGGTGTGAAGGGCAGTTCGGCATCCGGATCCTGCAGATCCGCCTGACGTATTGTGTACACTCGTTCAACCTCAATCGGCCGGGTGCATTCTTCCAGGCAGCGGGCACATTCATACTGTATCTGTGTCTTTACCTGAATCGAAAGCTCAACAAGCCGATTGTGCAAAATGACAGTGATCTGTATATCGGCCGGCTCAGCGATTTTGTAGCCCGGAAAATCATCCTCTGAAAAATCTTCGGATGCTGAAACACACACCGGTTCAGTATAAGTGTCAAATATTTTTTTGACGTCAATCAGCATGATGTTCCTCCCAAAGGTTGCCTGATAATTATACCATATCACCAGAACTTGTCAAGTACATTTGCGCAAAAAATATAATCAAATACTCACAAAAGCAGAGGGCACACGTTTATGTGCCCTCTGCACCGTATCCGTTTGCGGATTAAAGGTATTTTTTCACGTTTTCAGTAAGGGCTTCTTCATCTGCCGAAACCGTAACGATCAGCTTTACCCCTTTCCCTGTCAGCTCATTGAGCAGATCCAACAGGTCGCCAAGACCCTGCATATTGTAATTTCCGATTTTCAAGACACCGTCAAGATACACTTCCACGATATCATAGTTTCCGGCCAGGATCCCTGCGATAAAGCCGTAAAGCATATCATAGCTGTTGATTTTATATTCGTCAACATCGATCAAACGCGCTGCATGGTCGATATCGTACGTAAGCTTCATAGATTTCTCAATACAAACAATATTGCCGGGAGTCGTTTTTGCGGATGCGTTGATCATATCGATCATTTTTTTTGTTTTGCCGGAGCCTTTGCTGCCAACAATCAGTTGAATCATAGGAATGCCTCCTTTATTTTTACACCATCCGGTGTGGTTTAACGAAGTTTTGCTTCAAGCTCTGCCCTGCGGTCTTCATAGCCGGGCTTTCCAAGCAGTGCAAACATATTTTTCTTGTAGCTTTCAACGCCGGGCTGGTTGAACGGATTTACCCCCAGCAGATATCCGCTGATCGCACATGCTTTTTCAAAGAAGTAAATCAAATATCCCAAATCTGCTTCCGACAGGCTTTCCACTTCCAGCACAATGTTCGGGACACCGCCGTCGGTATGGGCAAGAATCGTGCCTTCCATCGCCTTGCGGTTCACAACACTCATATTCTGGCCGGCAAGGAAATCCAAGCCGTCAAAGTTATCCTCACTTTTTTCAAGGTACAAGTCGCGCTGCGGGGTTTTGATATCCACCACCGTCTCGAACATCAAACGGGAGCCATCCTGCACAAACTGTCCCATAGAGTGCAGATCCGTTGAGAAAATAACGCTTGCCGGGAACAAGCCCTTCTGATCCTTGCCTTCACTTTCCCCGAACAGCTGTTTGTACCATTCGTTCATCATTGTGAAGTTCGGCTCATAGCAAGCCAGCAGCTCTACCGATTTTCCCTTGCGGTACAGGATATTACGCGCTGCTGCGTAACGATAACACGGGTTATTTTCATCGCAAACCGCAAGTTCTTCCCGCGCCTTTGCCGCACCGGACATCAAGGCATCGATGTCGCATCCCGCTGCGGCAATCGGAAGCAGGCCAACCGCTGTCAGCACCGAAAAACGCCCGCCCACATCGTCGGGCACCACGAATGTTTCATAGCCTTGTGCATCGGAAAGTTCTTTCAGTGTGCCGCGCGCCTTATCTGTGGTTGCAAAAATGCGTTCTTTTGCGCCTTCCCTGCCGTATTTCTTTTCCAGCTTATCCTTAAAAATCCGAAATGCGAGTGCCGGTTCCGTTGTTGTACCGGATTTGGAAATGATATTGACCGAAAAATCCTTTCCCTCACAGATATCCAGCACGCTTTGCAGATACGCCGGGCTGATCGAATTGCCAACGAAGAATATCTGCGGATCGTTCCCGGCTGTGCTGTTGTACAGTACGCCTTTCACTGCTTCGATCACAGCGCGTGCCCCCAAGTAGCTTCCGCCAATGCCGATCACTACCAGCACATCGCTGTTTTCACGAATCTTCGCCGCAGCCTTTTTGATGCGCTCGAATTCCTGTTTATCGTAATCGACCGGAAGATCGATCCAGCCGAGAAAATCGCTGCCAAGACCGGTTCTTTCATGCAGTGTAGTGTGGGCCAGACACACCTGCGGGAATATCGCTGAAAATTCTTCTTTTGAAACAAACTTCGCAAGATGTTTATCATTCATCTGAACACCCATGAAAAGCGCCTCCAACTTTGTTTGATATACTAAATATATAGGATAGCGCGTCCTGTGTCAAGCCGATATTGTGGAAATTCTACAAAACAAACAGCGATTTTGTAAGAAGTGACAAGGCAGTGTTCCAATCCATGCGCGGAACATCATTTGCATTCAGCACCGGATATTCCCCCAGTGTTTCCTCTGCCAGCTTCAAGGTGACGGTTCCGATCGTATCCCCTTGGCGCACCGGAGCCTCCAGATGTTCCGGCAGGGAAAGCTCCGTTTTCAGCTGCTTTGCTTCCCCTTTCTTTACAAGCAGGCGGTTCGGCACGTCATATTCAAGCCCGGTATCCTGCACAACGCCGCCGGCAATCGGCATTCGGATCGGCGCCGCCGGCTCCAGCTGCGGAAACGGCACTGCCTCATAGGAAGCAAACCCGTAATCCAGCAGCTGGGCTGCCGCTGCAAAGCGCTCTTTGCTGGAAGGCGAACCGAGCACCACCACAAGAAGCCCCGTTCCTTCACGCACGGCAGAGGCGGAAATGCAAACGCCTGCGCCGTTTGTTGTGCCGGTCTTGAGGCCTGTGATGCCACGGTATGTCCGCAGCATTTTATTTGTGTTGGTCAGCTGTGTCTGCCCGCCGCGCAGCGTATCTGTCCAAATGCTGGAATATTCCAGAATCCGCGGATGCCGCAAAAGCGCAAGGGACATGATCGCCACATCACGCGCACTGGAATAATGCTCGTTTGCATCCAATCCGCAGGCATTTACAAAATGGGTATTCTTCATGCCAAGCTCCTGTGCGCGGGCGTTCATCATCTGTGCAAAAACAGGTTCGGAACCTCCCACATATTCTGCCACCGCTACGGCCGCATCATTTGCACTGCACACACAAATCGCTTTGATCAATTCATCCAGTGTAAACTCTTCCCCCGGCTCCAACCAGATCTGACTGCCGCCCATGTTATAAGCATGCTCACTGATCGGCACAATATCCGTCATGGAAATTTTGCCCGCTTCCACAGCTTCCAGCGTAAGCAGCAGCGTCATCACCTTTGTGATCGAAGCCATGGGCACCTTTTGATCGGGGTCTTTTTCATACAGGATATCACCGGTATCGATCGATACCAGCAGCGCATTCCGGCACGGAGGCGTCAGGCTCGGCATGGAAAAACGCGGATTTTTCTGGATGCTTTCTGCAATAAAACGATGCGGATTTTCCTTTTCCGGCAGAGCTTCCTTTTCCTTTGTGATATACAGCACCGGACATTCTTCCACCGGCTCTTCTGCCGTTGCCGCTGCTTGCAGTGCGATCAATGATGCGGTAAACGCAAACAGCAGCAAAACAGACGTCATACGCATCCCGATTTTCCGAATCAGCATATTTCTCCTCCTTGTTTAGGCATCTTTCAATTAACTATATGAAGCTTGCGTATTTTGCATGCGCTTTTGCCGATTCGCCACTTGTGATTTTGGTGCGGATTTTGTATAATAAAATTGATATTTCCATTTGAGGTGACATTTTGAAAGTTGCATTCTATACATTGGGCTGTAAGGTGAACCAAAACGAAACCGGTGCCGTTGCCCAGCTTTTTTACGAAAACGGATTTGAATCCGCACGCGAAGAGGAAACCGCTGACGTATATATTGTCAACAGCTGTACGGTCACTTCGGGCGGTGATAAAAAAAGCCGCCAGTGGCTGCGACGTGCAAAGCGCCGCAACCCCGATGCGATCATGGTTCTTATGGGCTGCTTTCCGCAGGCTTTCCCCGAACAGGCAGCAGAGATCGAAGAAGCCGATATCGTCATTGGTTCCAAGGCGCGCCGCAGTGTATTGAATCACGTTCTGCAGTTTATGCAGGACGGACAGCGCATTGTGGATATCGTGCCGCACAGCAAAGGGGATCTTTTTGAGGAACTGCCCATGGAACGGCTGGAAGGCCACACCCGGGCTTTTATGAAGATCGAGGATGGCTGCAATCGCCGCTGTGCTTACTGTGTGATCCCCCGTGCGCGCGGGAACGTGCGCAGCCGCACGGAAGAAAGTATTTTGAACGAGCTGCACGCTCTGGCTCAAAGCGGGTATTCCGAGGTCGTTTTTTCCGGCATCAACCTTTCCAGCTACGGCCTTGATACCGGTACCGATTTGGGGGATATCGTTGCAAAAGCCGCGCAGGTACCCGGGATCCGCCGCATTCGTTTGGGCAGCCTGGAGCCGGATCTGATGTCGGACGATGTGATCGAACGCTTGGCACGCATACCGCAGGTATGTCCGCAGTTCCATTTATCTCTGCAAAGCGGCTGTGATGCCACCCTGCGCCGCATGCGCCGCGTTTACAACACCGAACAATACACGCAAGTAGTTCGCAAATTGCGCAGTGCCTTCCCCAACGCATCCTTCACCACAGATGTCATCGTCGGCTTTCCGGGCGAAACGCCGGAAGACTTTCAGACCAGTGTGCGCTATGTACAGGAAATCGGCTTCCTGAAAGTACACGTCTTCGGGTATTCTCGCCGTTCCGGCACACCGGCCTACGATATGCCCGATCAAATCGATGAGGCGGAAAAGGCAAAGCGTGTTCACATTTTGCAGTCGGCTGCCGATGCTGTCCGCGCAAAAGTGATTGCATCCAAACAAGGAGCCGAAGTTGAGGTTCTATTGGAACGCCCTATCAACACTGCAACCTTTACCGGGTACACCAAAGAATACATCCCTGTCCTGATCCACGCCCCGGGATATCATCAGGGCGATATCGTTTGTGCTGTGCTCGGCACTTATGATGGCATGCGCTGCGCAGCCTGCCTTGCGCCATAAGTTTTCTGCCGGTACGATCTGCATTTCCTTGCCTGTACGCAGGAGATTTCATTTTGATACAAAAACACTCCCCAAAGGATCGATCCTTTGGGGAGTGTTTTTTATGCCATGCCGATCGTTATTCTTGCACAGAAAAGCAGCTGCACTCTGTTCTTATGCCTTGTCAGGCTTTCCACAGACCATGCAGATTACAGTATGCATAAACGTGCTGCACCTTTTCCTCTTTCAAAAGAGAAAACGCCGCATACGGTGACTGCGAAGGCTTAAGATGTTTCACATGATATCCTTGTGTCGTTTCGACCACGATCCATTCAATGAAATGCGCTTCCAGCATCGGATGTTCCACATCTCCCACCCGAACCGTCAGCAGATTTTCTGTTTGCTCGGGAACCGGAACATGTTTTTCCGCTGCTCCATCCGAAGTGCCGGCCGTAAGTTCCGTCATTTTTTCTCCGCAGCAAAACACCGGAACACTCCGTCCGCTCAGTTTCGTAATTACATTTCCGCAATGGCGGCAAATATAAAATTCCATCCGAAAAAACTCCTTTTTATTTTATTGCATCACGATCAGTAAATTGTATCCACTCCTTGTGCCCGTTTACACAGAGAGCATACTTCTGCCTTTCCGACTCTGTAAAGAGCCGTCTTGTTTAGACTGCTCAGGCTGATTGCTTCTGCTTTTTCCGATGCATCCATATTCCCCCGGCAGCCAGTGCCAAAATCCCACACACTCCAGCTATCACCAGCACAGGCCATTGCACAGCCTTCTTCGATGGCTCTGCCGCCGGTTCGTCTTCCGGCTGTACCGCCTGTTCCGGCATCGTTTTTTCCGGCACTTCTTCGCAATCGATTACAGCATAGATCGAAAACGTATCTGTTTCAAAGGAAAGTTCCCCTGTCGTTTCATTCCATTGCGCATCAAGAAGATCAGCATATCCCTCGTGAAGCCTTACAACCTTATAATCTCCTTGATGATTCGTTCTATTTTCCGGAAGGCGAAGTGAAATTTTCAGTGCACCATTTGTTTTTTCAATCGGAATCAGCGGCTCCGTACCGATTTGTTTCATCAATTGAATATCCAGATAAAGCAGCGGGTTTCCCTCTTGCGCTGCCGCTTGTATCAGCTGACGTTCCTTTTCCTCGATTTGTTCCCTTATATCCTTCACCTGAAGATATACGCGAATGGTGGTATCTTGTTTATACCCTGCTTGTTCTTCTTTTGTGAAAAGTATATCCGCCAGATCTTCCGGTTCATTTTGAACCTTTGCATCAAATATATTTTTTTCCGTATCGGATGCAATTTCTACTGTGAGTTTTCCGGCTAATTCCACCTTATCTGATTTTTTCGGCGGCTTTGGCGCAATCACCCCACTAGTTGATTGCGGCTGTGGCTGTGGCTGTGGCTGCGGCTGTGGCTGTGGCTGTGGCTGCGATTCCGGCTCCGGCTGTGGCTGCGGCTCCGGCTGTGGCTGCGGTTCCGGCTGTGGCTACGGCTCCGGCTGCGGCTGCAGCTCCGGCTGCGGCTCTGGCTGCGGATATGCCTGTGAGTCCGGCTGCAGCTCAGGTTCCGGCTCCGGCTGTGGTTCCGGCTGTGGCTGCGGTTCCGGCTCCGGCTGCGGTTCCGGCTCCGGCTGTGGTTCCGGCTCCGGTATTGTGTTTTGAATCGTTAGCTTCCGTATTTCTTTTGCCTGATTTCCATCGCTATCCGTTGCTGTATAAACAAGTTCATACTTTCCGATTATTGTTGTGTCGATTTGTGGATCTATCTGTATCTCTGGAACCTCACCATCCTCATAATCGGATGCTGTAACGCCTCCCATAAAATCAAAGCTGTCGCCTTTTTCCAAGACTACATCTGTCAATCCTTTGATTTCAGGGATAAAATTTGTCACTGTGATATTCCGAACCATTTTTGTCTCATGTCCATCAGAATCAGATGCAATATACGTCAGTACAAACGTTTCCTTGGTGCCGGGCTGCGGCTTTTCCAGCTGCCCCTCGATTCGGAGCATCGGTTCCGTATCCTTATCATCTGTTACCGTAACCCCACTATACAGGTCAAAATCCGCGATACTGCCGACTTTAATTTCTACATCCTGTAAGCCTCGAATAATGGGAAATGCATTTTTAATAACATGTGCATTACGGATCGACTCTGTTCTGTTCCCATTACTATCCTGAACAGCGTAAATGAGCTGATGCTGCCCCGGTGCCAACTCCGAAACATCGCCCGGATAAACAATCGAACCGGTCAAATCGCCATCTTCATAATCCCAAGCGGTAACTCCTGTCCGCAGATCCGGTGAAGTTCCCTCCCGAAAAACAATATCCTTCGGGTGTTGAATCGCCGGGAAGAAATTGGTTGCCGAACCTTCCTCCAAATTACGCAGTTCGATCCGAAGTTCGTTCCCGCTTCTGATTTTTTCCGCACGATAGCCTTTTTGTTCCAGCTGTTCCGGAATTGATACTTCTCCTGTCATCTCAGTGCATATCAGCAGATTTCTTTGCATAACATCCGGATAAGTAAAATCCACCTGCAATGAGCCATAAACATACTGTGCATCCACCTGAGTGTTCTTTCCAAGTATCAGTTCCGATCTTTCCACATACATTTCCGTTGCATTACGGATCGTATTTTGAGGATAAAACCTTGCCCTATCTTCTAAAAATATCTTGCGCATATTGAAGACATTGGAGACTTCTACCGTTCCGGATGCGGTAAGATAATCACTATCCAGTACATTATCCCCATAAATGGATGCGTCGCTTTTAAAGTTTTTTAGTTCCAAGGACGATGATTCCGCCGTATAATCATTTTTTCCGCCCATGTAAATAGCAGAAATCTCATTTTGCTCCACCGTATCATTCCGAATAATCAAACTGCCTGTTGCAACATTTTCCTGTTCTGCACCAAGATAAATATTGGGGTTTCCTGTGATTCGCACATTTGTCAGCTCGGCACGGTTTCCCTTGATAAACAGACAATCCTTTTCCGCTGACGCAAAATTGAGATTCAAATTCTGGAAATACATCCAGCTGTTCAGTGTTACTTTTCCTTCAAACGTAATGGTATAGCGTTCTGCCGTATCGCCGGCAATAAAAACTGTTTTTTCCGGAAACTGCAAATCCCCTGTAACAGTAACATTGCCAACCAGATAAATCGAACCATTTTTCTGCACATCCCTCAACGCCCGAGCGAAATCACTTGTTGGGTCATTTGGTTGTGTTCCTGCGGAATCGGGTCTGCCTTTATCACTTACATATACTGCCTGCAGCTTCCCCGCTTTTTCCTGCTGCGTTTCGGTTACTTTATCAAGATCAAGCGAAGCTTCGGCTTTTTGTTGTGTCGGTGCTTCATAACCTGCGGCTGTATCTTTTGCATACCCTGCATTGGGATAAAAAAACATACTGTTCATCAAAACAGCCGCGCAAACGATTTTTGCTATTGCTTTTCTCATTCATTTACCCTTTCCGTAAAATTGATTCTGCCGACATTTTGCAGTTTGAATACGGCACCTTTTTGCTTGTTTTCCAACATATAATAAGCAAGATATTGAACGCCTCACGCCGATTCAACATCTTGCTCCAAATTATAGTTTATCGGTTCAAGCTGATTTTGTCAACCTCCTTTAAAACATCAAAAAGCAGACCTCGAAATCGAGGTCTGCTTTTATCTGTTATGATTTGCTCGTTACTTTTTGTGCCAACGCAGCCTTGCGCGCCTTCAAGATAGCATTGCGAGCCTGCTTTGCCACCGATGCGTTCAGGGCCGGAACCCCTTCCAAGGGATATGGAATCCCCAGCGAGGCATACTTATTCACACCCATAGTGTGATAGGGAAGCACATCCAGCGCACACAGGTTATCAAACTGCGCCAGAAGCGTACCCAATTCCTGCCACTCTTCCTGCGAATCAGTAATTCCGGGCACCACTACATGGCGCACCCACATCGGCACTTTTTTATCTGCCAGATAGCGGGCAAAATCCAAAATGTTGCGGTTATCCTGCCCTGTCAGCTTTTTATGTGCCTCACGCTCTGCATGCTTGATATCCAGCATAACCAGATCCGTTACCGCACAAAGCGTATCGAACTGTTCGCGCACCGCAGCACTATCTGCGCGGAACGTGATGCCGGATGTATCAATACAGGTATGGATCCCGCGTTTTTTCGCCTCGGTAAAAAGGCTTGTCACAAAATCAATCTGCAGCAGCGGTTCCCCGCCGGAAACGGTGATGCCGCCGTTTTTATAAAACGGCTCGTTGCGCTCGTACTGCGCAAGCAGCTGTTCCACCGTCATCGGCGTACCGCCGACGGGTTTCCAGGTATCGGGGTTGTGGCAATACTGACACCGCATAGGGCAGCCCTGCAAAAAAACAACCAGCCGCGTACCCGGACCGTCTACTGTACCGAAGCTTTCAACGGAATGAACTTGTCCCGTTTTCTGCTCTGGCATAAATTACATCCCCTCGTGGAATGTACGGGAAATAACCTCATCCTGCTGTGCTTTGGTCAGCTTGATAAAGTTGACCGCATAACCGGAAACACGCACAGTCAGCTGCGGATATTTTTCGGGATGAGCCTGTGCATCCAGCAGAGTATCTCTGTTGAACACGTTGACATTCAAATGATGTCCGCCTTCTGCTGCATATCCATCAAGAAGGTTGACAAGGTTATCGATCTGCTGTTCATTTGCTTTCATAATGCTTATTCCTTTCATTTAATCGAAAATCGGTAATGCCAAAAGCTGCGTATGCCGCTTTCAGCGTACAGGTGTTTTGCAGGCTTCGTCCGTATTTTCCCCACAGCAGCAGGTGCCGGAATGAATTTCTTCCAGCTCACCTGAACCGCCCTTGACGTTCATATGGCCGCCGCCGTTTGCCATGAATGCATCGATGCGGTCTACGAGCGCATCAATATCGATCTGCTGTTCGTTTTTTGTCTGCATCGTGCCTCAAGACCTCTCTTCTCAGTTTTCGGACTCAAACTCTTCCATCTCGATATCGAGGTCGCCTGCAAAGATCTGATCGTCTTTGCCCAGTGCGCCAGGGATAATGGAGAAGGTGTTGGAAATGCCATCCTGTGCTTCGCTGAACGGAAGCTTGGAAACGGAAGCAAGGCTTGCAATTGCACCATGCTCATCACGGCGATGCATGGGGTTTGCGCCCGGAGCAAACGGTTCACCCTTTTTACGGCCATCCGGCGTAGAACCGGTATTCTTGCCGTAAACAACATTGGAGGTGATCGTCAGGATCGAAGTGGTGGGGATACCGCCGCGGTAGGTGTGGTTGCCCTTGACATAGCTCATGAAGGTTTCAACCAATTCTGCCGCAATGCTGTCAACACGGTCATCATCGTTGCCGTATTTCGGGAAATCGCCTTCGATTTCGTAATCGACTACAACGCCGTCTTCGTCACGGATGCATTTTACCTTTGCGTACTTGATTGCAGAAAGAGAGTCTGCCACAACCGAAAGGCCGGCAATACCGGTTGCAAACCAACGGGTTACCTTCTTATCGTGCAGAGCCATCTGAATCTTTTCGTAGCAATATTTATCATGCATGTAGTGGATGATATTCAGGGTATTCACATACACCTGTGCCAGCCACTTCATCATTTCCTTGTATTTGTCCATGACATCATCATAATCGAGATAATCACCGACAACCGGGCGATACTTCGGGCCGACCTGCTTTTTGCTTACTTCGTCAACACCGCCGTTGATTGCGTACAGCAGGCACTTTGCAAGGTTTGCACGAGCACCGAAGAACTGCATTTCCTTACCAATACGCATGGAGGACACGCAGCATGCAATGCCGTAATCATCGCCGTGCGTTACGCGCATCAAATCATCGTTTTCATACTGGATGCTGGAGGATTCGATCGAAGTCTTTGCGCAGAAACGCTTGAAGTTCATCGGCAGGCGGGTGGACCACAGAACCGTGAGGTTGGGTTCCGGTGCCGTGCCAAGGTTCTGCAGGGTGTGCAGATAACGGTAAGACATCTTTGTGACCATGTGACGGCCATCGATGCCAACACCGCCGATCGACTCGGTTACCCACTGCGGGTCGCCCGAGAACAGATCATTGTATTCCGGAGTACGCGCAAATTTGATCAAGCGCAGCTTCATGATAAAGTGATCCACGAATTCCTGGATCTGCTCTTCGGTGAATACGCCGTTTGCAAGGTCGCGCTCTGCATAGATATCAATGAATGTGGAAGTGCGGCCCAAGCTCATTGCTGCACCGTTCTGTTCTTTTACCGCAGCCAGATAGCCCAAGTACATCCACTGGATCGCTTCCTGCGTATTTTCTGCCGGGCGGGAAATATCAAAGCCATAGATTTCGCCAAG
>JAHHSK010000044.1 GCA_020025255.1 Ruthenibacterium sp.
GTTTCGGAAACGACATCCTCCTTATGACCCAGTGCGGGAATCGTTTCGCGGCGCACTTCCTTTCCACATTCGGTGCACTTATACACCTTTACGCCTTCGGTGGTGCAGGTGGGATCCGTGGTGGTACCGTTGTCTTCGGTATGGGTATGGCTTTCGGGCTTGGAGGTGTCCGGTTTGGAGGTATCCGGTTTGGAAGTATCGGGCTCCGACGGAGCAGTGCTCGAAGAATCCGGGTTTTTGGTTTCCAGTACGATGCCGCACTTGGTGCAATGCTTTTTGCCCGATTCCCAGTTGCCGGCAATATGCTCGCCTTTTTCCTTTTTGCCGCAGACGCTGCAGGTGCGCACATGGGTGCCGCTGCCGTTATCCTTCCATTCGGTAAATTCGTGCTTGTGGAAATCGACCCAGATATCCACCGTTTTGATGTCCTCGTACGGAACGGTGAATTTCAGCTGACCGTTGTGGATCTCAGGGATGCGTCCGTGGTCACATCCCCAGGTAAGGCCGTAACCGTCCTTGGGAACGGCAGTCACAAGTTCACATACCTTATTAAATGCGACCTTCTGCTCCAGCTTGCCCTTCAGGCTGCCGTGTTCCTTGCCTTCCCGGATGCGGAACGTCACGGTGACAAGCTGCTCTTTCTCATCCGAACCGGAATTGTCATTCGAATTCGGATTGAATACGGATTCCGGTGTTTTGGTATGGGTGGGAATCGGCTGCAGGGCCGGGCGGCGGTCTTCGGTGATCAGGGTGTGCATGCGCACATAGGTCATCCATGCGCGGGCACCCTTTTCATTCAGATGCAGACCATCCTCGATCATGTATTCGGCTTTTGCAAAGCCGGTGGTTTCGTTTTTCAGCGCTTCACAGCTGTTCAGAAGATAGTATCCATCCTCCTGTGCCAGTTCCGCAAGCTTCAGGTTGAATTCATCAATGGCCTGCTGGACTTCGGCCGAACCGGAACGCGTCTGCGCAACCGGCGGGATCGTGTTGATGATGATATCCGCATGCGGCCACGCCTTTTTAATGGCATCCAGCGCACTGCGGTACTGCTGCTGGAAGGCGGTGTCCGACGAGCTGGTGTTGTTGGTGCCGAAGGTGATGATGATGCGCTTGGGCTGCATCAGGGCAACCGCTTCAGCCAGATACACCGGCTTGCTGCGGCCTTCAAAGTACATGCACGGGGTGCTGGTGATATGCTGGATGCCCATGCCGACAGCACTGAGGTTGTTCTGCCAGGATGTCAGCTTATATTCCGCCAGACGATAGGTGTTGGAATCACCGACAAACAGGGTTTCATCCAGATACGCCTGCCCGCCATCTTCGGTTTTCGGCAGGATGACATCGGCATAAGGGCTGTCATCAAGATCGGATGATTGGGAATCGGACAGGGTATCGATTTCGGAATCGTTATCTTGTGATTCGGTGCCGGATAGGGAAACATCGACCGGACGGTTGTTTTCTCTTGCGGTAAAGATGCCCGTCAGCACCAAAACGACAATCAGCGCAAGGGCGGTTACAAGAATCGCAATGTCCACAGCGCTGCCGGAAGCGACACGCTTAAAAAAGCGGGAGATCGCCTTGCCGGCTTTGCGCAAATATCTCTGGATCGTTTGCACAGCATTTCCTCCTTGGTTTGGCCTGAAAATCAGGCGCGGGATAATATCGTTTTCATTGTACACGATTTCGGGGATGAAAGCCACTGTTTTCTTTGAAAAAGCGGAAAAACGATGTTTTTTTACACGATGCGCGCAAAAAAAGCGGTGCACATAACGGTGCACCGCAGAAAACATCCCGCCCGAACGGGAAATGCGCTTATTCCAGGATACGGGCCCGGCGCAGTGCGGGGCGCAGAGCCTGTGCAAGAAGAACGGAAATCACCACGGCAAGCACGGCATTTGTCAGCGAGGATACCGCCTTTGCAGCAAGCTGTGTCTGCACCGCGCCAAGAGCCTGGCCTTCGATCCAGAATTTTTGGATAAAGGATTTTGTAAGGTACAGCACAACATAGGCAAGGCTGCCCGCCGCCGCACCGGTCAGATCCCGCGCAAGCGTGCGCTGGCTGGCGCGGTGTGCGATCAGCCCGGCCAGAAAACCAATGGCAAATTTGGTAAGGAAGGTGATCCAGCTTTCCGCAATATAAAGCGGATTGGTGAAATCGAACAGCATGCTGCCCAGCCCGGAGGCAAGCCCGCCGTGCAGCGGGCCGAACAGCAGCCCGCTCAAAGCGCAGAATGCATTGCCAAGGTGAAGCCGCGATGTATCGCCTATGGGGATCTGCATCCAGCTGAACACAAAAACCAGTGCGCTGAGCAGGCCGATCACCGCAAGATCGCGGACAGTGAATTTTTCGAGTTGTTTTTTCATAAAACGCTCCTCTTTTCTTTTACCGGATTGAGAAAGGTTGACAGAATCTTCCGTTTCGTCTATTCTTCATTATAAAAGAAAGTGGACTGATTGAAATAGTCAAAACATATATATTTTATAAGGTCAGATGAAAAGAGGAGGGGAAAGGGCTGTGGAAAGCTTTGCACTGCGCATGACAAAAAACGGCAAAACACCGCTGTACCGCCAGCTGTACCGCTATATTATCGGGGAAATCACATCCGGCCGCCTTTCCGCGGGGGAAAAGCTGCCCAGCAAGCGCCGGCTTGCGGCAGATCTTGGGGTGAGCGTCTCCACCGTAGATACGGCGTATCAGATGCTTGCGGCGGAAGGGTATGTAAAGGCAAAGCCGAAAAGCGGCTTTACGGTGCTGCATATCGAACGCCTGCGCCCGCCGCTGCGCCCGGCTGCCTGTGTGCCAAAGCAGGCACCGCGCATCCAGTGGCAGTATGATTTTGATACCGGCAGTGTAGACACCGGGCTGTTCCCGTTCAAAACGTGGGCGCGCATCCAGCGCGAAACCGTCACCGGGCACCCGGAGCTGCTCAACCACGGTGCGCGGCAGGGGGATGAAAACCTGCGCGGTGCGATCGCAAAATATCTGCATGCCTACCGCGGCGTGCTGTGTACGCCCGAGCAGATCGTTGTCGGGGCGGGCATCGAATATCTTCTGGGGCTGCTGGCGCGCCTGTTTTCCGGCGCGGTGTTTGCGGTGGAAAATCCGGGCTATCCGCGCATGGGGCGCATCCTGCAAAACAGCGGGGTGCGGGTGCGCTATGTGCCGGTGGATGCAGAAGGCATGCAGATCGGCGCGCTGCAGGAAAGCGGGGCGCAGATCGCATACGTCACGCCCAGCCACCAGTTCCCAACCGGGGCAACCATGCCCGCTGCGCGCCGCACGGAGCTTTTGCGCTGGGCGCAGGGCAAGGCGGGACGCTATGTGATCGAGGATGATTATGACAGCGAATTTCGCTATGATACGCGTCCGCTGCCTTCGCTTCAGGGAATGGACCCCGCGGGCTGCGTGATCTATGTGGGCACGTTTTCCAAAAGCATTGCCCCTTCGATGCGCGTGGGCTATATGGTGCTGCCGCCGCAGGCACTGGTGCGCTGGCGCGCGCAGTTCGGGATGTATTCCTCCACGGTTTCCCGGTTTGAACAGCAGACGCTGTGCCGCTTTATGGAAGAAGGACACTTTGCGCGTCATCTCAACCGGCTGCGCATTGCCGGGCGCAGCCGGCGCGATGCGCTGACACAGGCACTGTACAGCGCGTTTGGCAAACAGGGCGTCACGGTGCACGGCGGGCATACGGGGCTGCATCTGCTGGTAACGGTGCACAGCGGGCTGAGCGAACGGCAGCTGGTGCAGGCCGCAGCACAGCAGGGCGTGCGCGTAGGCGGGCTTTCCGATTATTATGCGCCGGATACACAGGGCTGTCCGGCATCGACGGTGGTCTTGGGCTATTCGGGCATGGATGAAGAAACCCTGCGCAAAGCGGCAAACGCACTGCGCAGGGCATGGAACGTACAGGCATCGCAGGAATAAAATCAGCATCCGTGCAAAGCGCAGTCTGCGGCAAAGCGCACGGCAATGCGGCACAGCCAGATCCGCAGCTGCCCGCAAGGGCAATCATCTTGATGCAGCAGGGCAAAGTGCATGGCGCGGGCGGCAGCGCAGCGGGCGGCATCCGGGCTTTGCAGCATATGCAGGCAGACGGTGTATACGAAGGCTTCGTTTTCTTTTGAAAAGCATGTGCGCGGCTTCGAGATGCGGTTCACGGCACGATCCCCCTTTTTTGTGTACCGGTGTGGATGCGCTTACAGTATATCAGGCGAACCTTAAAAGAATGGTGCTGAATTTCTAAAGATTTTCGCAAGAAACAGAAAATACGGCAAGTCGTTTTGTGTCGCTTTACAGAAAAAAGACGCGAAAATGCTTGTGCAATTTACATTGTAATGCTACTCTTTATAGTGTAAAGATTTGTAAAGGACAAAAGAAGAAAACAAACTCGAGGTGGAATTCATGCTGAAAGGGTATTCAAAAGAAGAAAAAAGCTGGATGATGTACGATTGGGCCAACAGTGCCCATTCCGTTATCGTGGTGACGCTGCTGCCGATTTTCTTTTCTACGGTGGCGGGATATATGCGCAATACAACATCCGCAATGAGCATCTGGGGCTATGTAACAAGCATTGCAATGCTCCTGTGTGCGCTGCTTGCGCCGGTGATCGGCGCACTGGGCGATTTTCGCGGGATGCGCAAAAAGATGTTTTTTGTTTTTCTGGTCGTGGGCGTGCTGGCCTGTGTGGGGCTTGCAGTGACGCCGGTTGTGGATTTTGCAGCATCGCCGGAAGCCGCCGGACGCGTGGGAACGGCGATTCTGGTGCTGTATACGCTCAGTCAGGTCGGATATTCGGGCTCGTGCCTGTATTACGACAGCTTTCTGCCGGATGTGACGACGGAAGACCGAATGGACCGCGTTTCCACCATGGGCTACGGCTTGGGGTATATCGGCGGCTCTACGATTCCGCTGGTGCTTTTCCTTGCAATGAACGCGTTTGGTGTGCCCATTCAGTACTGCCTTTCCACCGTTTTCGGCTTTACCGCCGTGTGGTGGGCGGTGTTCAGCTGGCCTCTTTTGAAAAATGTGGAACAGAAAAGCTATAAGGTGCGGGAAAAAGGGGCGATCCGCAGCACACTGCGCGGGCTGATCGTGACCATGAAGGATATTTTCCGGCACCGTTCGATCTTTGTGTTTATGATCGCATACTTCTTTTACATCGATGGCGTGGGTACGATCATCCATATGAGCACATCCTACGGGGCGCAGCTGGGCTTGGGCGATACCGAAATGATGCTGGCACTGCTTATGGTGCAGCTGCTGGGGATGCCGTTCTGCCTGCTGTACATCCGGCTTGCCGATAAGTTCGGTGCACGCGTCATGGTGGGCGTGGGCATCTGTGTGTACATGGGCATCTGCGTATTCGGCTTTTTTGTGCGCAGCATCTGGCAGTTCTGGGTGCTGGCGATTCTGGTATCCACAAGTCAGGGCGGCATTCAGGCACTTTCCCGCAGCATCTTCGGCAAGATGCTGCCGGATAAAAGCCGTTCCGGGGAATATTTCGGGTTCTTTGATATTTTCGGCAAATTTTCGTCGGTGATCGGCCCGGCGCTGATCGGCCTTACCACACAGATCACAACCGGCATCCTGCTGGCACAGCAGGGGCTGACAGCACAGAGCGCATCGCCGGAAACGCTGGCACTGGCACAGCAGCAGGCGTCGCCCTGGGGTGTGCTTTCGGTGCTGCTGGTGTTCTTTGTGGGGGCTGCACTGTACTTCGGCGTGCTGCCGCGCATGCTGAAAAAGGAAGGGGTCGAAGTATAACGCCCCCCCAAAAAAATCGGCGCGCGGCGCCCAAGAAGGAGAAACCAACCATGCCCGAAGCATATATACACCGATGCGTTGCGCAGGCGGCGCTGGAAAAAAGCGGGTTCCAGCCGCCGCAGAGCCTGGCACCGTATTATATGGGAGCAAACGGACCCGATGTGCTGTTTACATATCGGGTATTTTCCCATCATAGGCCGTATGAACTGGCACAGCTAGGCGCACGCATGCATGATGAACAATGCGGGCGCTTTCTGCGCACATTGATCTTTTCCGCCCATACCCCGGCGCAGATGAACTATGCACTGGGGTTTGTGACGCATTACGCGGCGGATAGCGTCATGCATCCGTACATCGAATTCCAGAGCAGCGAAGCGGGGCAGTTCCCCATGCCGTATGGGCATGGCTTCTGCGAGGTGGCGCTGGACAGCATGTTCCATGAACAGCGGTGCGGCACGCCCGGCGTGCCGGTGCAGGATGCCGCCGCAAAGCTTTCCCCGCGCGAAATGGCGGAGATCACGCGCCTTCTGCACGATGCGCTGCTGGAGGTGTACGGCGAAGATATCCCGCCCGAGGCACTGGCGGATGCCATGCATTCGTTTTATCAGCTGCACTGCGCGTTTTGTTCCAAGCACGGCTTTCTGCGTGCGGTGATGTGGTGCACCGAACGGATGATCCTTCACAGGCCGGGCTTTGGCATGTGCCATATGACACCGGCAAAGCAGCCGCAGGGCGGCTTTGTGTGCGAATGGGAGCATCCGTTCACCCATGCGCACATGACGGCGGGGCCGCAGCAGCTGTATGAACAATCGCAGGCACTGGCCGAACAGTATCTGCGCGCGGTGGGGGCGTACTGGCTGGGACAGAAGTCTAAGGCAGAGCTTGCAGCACAGCTGGGGGATAAAAGCTATTCCACAGGGCTGATGAGCGATCCTGCGCCCAGCCCTGAACGAGCCGGACAGGCATGCGGCGCGGGGCTGGCATGCGGGGAAAACGGATAAACACAAGGCCGCTGCGGAGCAGGTTCCGCAGCGGCCTTTTTTAGCGCCGCATCTAGGAAAAACCGCGCAGATATGCTATACTGATACCGAATACCCTAGAAAAGAGCGGTGCCTGCGGCGCAGACGGTGCGCCATGGGTGCCGATCCATCCATACCGTTATTCGGAGGTGCAAACCATGAATTCTACGAAAAAAACGTTTTACAGCATCGGGATCGTCTCGGCAGTGCTCAATGCGGCGGGCGGCGTGCTGCTGATTTTCGGCATGCGGGCCGCTTTGCTGTTCCATTTGGCAACGATTGCGGCGGGCGCAATGATGCTGCTGCTGGCAACGGTGCAGCAAACGCCCCAGCGCGACCGCAATTTTTGCCTTGCCGCCTGCCTGCTGACGGTGATCGGGATGATGCAGGGCGCGGTTGGCGCTGTGTGCGCCGCCTTGTCGTGGCCGGTGTTCGCCTGGCCGTACTTTAAGGCAGCCAAGCCGGAATCGCTGCAGCGCAGGATGTCCTCGCTGATGATGGTGTGCGGCGGTGTGCTGCTGATCGGCAGCTTTCTTGCGCTGCCGCAGATGCTGGCAGCGTGCATCATCGTTGCGATCGCGGCGGCACAGGGCGTTTTTGTGTGGCTTTTGTCCCGCGGGGAGGCCGAAAAATAAAGGCATGCCGGGGCGCATTGCTGCATAGGATTCGGTAAGCAGATCTTATGCAGCAGGAAAGGGAACCGCGATGAAGGGAATCAAAAAAACAATAGCGATCCTGGCGGCGGCAGGGCTGCTGTGCGCAGCGGGCTGTTCGGCACATGGGCAGGAGGACAGCTCCCGTCCGGATTTTACCAAGGTGCCGCAGGGGGCGGCATCGGTGCAGGCGCAGACGCACACGCCGCCTGCATCCGATGCGGACGAGCGCCGCGGGATGTGGATCAGTTATCTGGAATGGCCGATGTTCCGCACCGAAGATGAAGCGGCATTTACACAGGCGGCGCAGTCGGTAATGGATCGGTGTGTCGATCTTGGGCTGAATACGGTGATCTTTCAGGTGCGTCCGTTCGGGGATGCGGTGTATCCCAGCGCGGTGTATCCGTGGAGTCATCTTGTGACGGGCCGGCAGGGAAGCGACCCGGGCTACGACCCGCTGGCGGTATTTGTCCAGCAGGCGCACGCGCGCGGGCTGAAGATCGAAGCCTGGATCAATCCGTATCGCGTGCAGCTCAACGCCCAGATGCCCCCGGGAAGCCTTTCGCCGGATAACCCCGCAGTGCAGCATCCCGAATGGGTGCGAAAAGCAAACGGCGGGCTGTATTTCGACCCCGCGCTGGAACCGGTGCAGGAGCTTGTCGTGCAGGGCGTGCGCGAAATCGTGCGCAATTATGAGATCGACGGCATCCAGTTCGATGATTATTTTTATCCCACTACGGATGTGCAGTTTGATGCGCAAAGCTATGCCGAATACGGACAGGGACGCTCGCTGGATGAATGGCGGCGCGAAAATGTCAATACGCTGGTGCGCCGCGTGTATGAAGCAATCAAACAAGAAAAAGCGCATGTAACCTTCGGCATCAGTCCGCAGGGTAATAATGATAACAATTATTACACGCAGTATTCCGATGTCGCCTTGTGGCTTTCCCAGCCCGGATATGTGGATTATATTGCGCCGCAGGTGTATTGGGGCTTTGATTATACCCTCAAAAACGGCAGCGATCGCTATGCGTTTGAAAATATCACAAAGGAATGGCTTGCTTTGCCGCGCGATCCGGGCGTAAAGCTGTATTTCGGCCTGGGCGCATACCGCATCGGCGCGAAGGATGGCTCGGCAAAGGAAAGCGAAGAATGGCTCAGCGGGGGAAATCTGGCTCGAATGGTGGCCTCGCTGCGCGAAAACGGGGCAGACGGATACCTGCTGTACCGCTATGAAAACCTGTTCGGCGGCGGGGAGTACGCGGCCTTGATGCAGCAGGAATGTGCGGCACTGGCACAGGCCAACGCCGCGGCAGGATAATGCCCGCACGGGGGCGGAAAAGGCCGTGCAGCCATAAAAAAGCGGGCAGCACCAAGCGTGTGCCGCCCGATCGGATCATAAAACACCCTCCCGAAAAATGATTACGGCGGCTGGTGCTGCGGCATACTAAAGTAGAACCGCAAAGCGGGAAACCTTTGCCGGGCAGACCGGGATCGCGGCGTTTCCCGCAGGAAAGGGAAAAGGGAGGGGCACGCATGGAACGAAGCAAAAAAATCGTGTGCGCGGCGGCCGTGCTGCTGTGTGCGGCGCTGGCCGGCTGTTCGGCATCCGGCACGCCGCAGGCTTCGCACAGCGGGCAGCCAAAAACAGCACGCTATGCACAGGAACGCTATGCGCAGGAATGCAGCCAAGCGCAGCGCATTGCACTGCCGGTTTTGCTGCGCGCGCCGCAGCGGGATGGAACCTTGATGATGCTGCTTTCGGGCGATGTGCTGGGCGGTGCGTTCACCACAGTGTCGGTGTGCAGCACCCGAAGCCTTGTCACAGACGGCACGCTTACGGTACAGGTGTGCGCGCAATCCCAGCCGGAAGTGCAGCAGGCATCGTTTGCGCTGTGGAAGATTTCGGACGATGCATCGGAATATGTGCAGAGCGTTTCGTTTCGCTGCGATGGGATCACGCGCGGATATTCGTTTGCGCAGCTGGATCGCAGCGCGCAGTACCGCGTCGTGTTTTCCTGTGCGGACAGCCGGGGGCGGATGTCCGGCACGTTCGCAGTGCAGGGCGTGACGCAGCAGGCCGAAGAACCGCCGCAGGCCTGAACACAATGCAAGAAAAGAGGAGGGCTCATAGTTGGAGCGGATATCGGGAAAAATCAAATGGCTGCCGACGGGGATCGGGGTCATGATGATGCTTATGGGGCTGCTGGCGCTGATTTCGCCGCAGAAGGTGGAGGCGGTGCTGCCGCTGTGCATCGGGATCGTCTGTCTGGGGCTGGGCATGTGCGAGATGCTGTCCAGCTTTGCCGATGACGGGCAGCCGCCCGAATACATACCGGGGATGCATCGCATCCGCAGCATTGTAAATCTTGCCATGGGGCTGGTGTTCCTGTTCAACGGCGAAGTATCGGTGATGTTTATCTCGGTGTCGCTCGGTGTGTGGGCAGTAACCTTCGGGGCACTGCGCATCTACGATGCCCTGTGCCGCCGCAGCAGGGCGCGCGCGTGGGGCGTGTGCCTTGCCGATGCCGTTGTGAAATGCGTGGTGGGGGTATGTGCCCTGGCCGGCCCGCTGGCGGGGCCGAGCATGTGGCTGATCACTGTGGGCATCTATTTCATTTTGGCGGGCACGTCGGTGATCGTTTCTTCGCTGTATCTGGATGGCTCCGACTGCTGTGATCCGAAAACAGAAAAAAGATAAAAAAACCGGACGTTTCGTCCGGCTTTTTTCTTGCTTTTTCCCGCATATGCGGGTATGATAAATATGATTTCCAATAAAAATAAAATCAAAAGGCAGAATGGGAGAGTGCGCAATGTCTCGTGAAACAATAGAAAAAAGGATCCCTTCGGCACTGCCCTGGTATGTTGCAGGGGGATTGTTCCTTTTGGGGGCTGTGGCTTTGCCGGTTTACCATATCGGCGGGCTGGCAGCAAGCATCGCGCTGGCCGTGGGCGGCTATGTCGTTGCCAAAAAGAAGATCCCGCCGCGCATTGAGTATGTGGATGTGCCCCAGCAGCCCTTTGCTACGGGAGAAGCCGCGCTGGATCAGGTGCTGGAACAGGCGCAAAAACATCTGGAACAGCTGGCGGTGCTCAATGAACATATCCCGCAACCGGAGCTTTCCGCGCAGATCGACCGCATGGAACAGGCAGGCGAAGCGATTTTGGAACATATCCGCAGACATCCGGAAAAGGCGCGTTCGATCCGCCGCTTTGCTTCCTATTATCTGCCGACCTCGGTGCGCATTCTGACAAGCTATGCCGAATTGTATGCAAGCGGTGCGAACGGCGAAAACGCACGCAGCCTGATGACGGATGTGGAAAAAAATGCGGCTACGATCGCACATGCGTTTGAAGCGCAGCTGGATGCGCTGTTTGCCGGTACGATGCTGGATGTATCTGCCGAGATCGATGTGCTGGACAGCATGCTTTCCGGCGATGGCCTGACCGGGAAAAACCAAATCCACCTGAACTGATGCGTCCACCGGCGCGATGCAGGCAGGAGTGATATCGAAAGGAATGAAAAATATGGAAAATAAAAACGAATTGGAACTGACGCTGGAACCCGCGCTGACCTTGGAGCCGGATCTTACAGCCCCGACCCTTACGCTGACACCCGAGCCTGCCGTGCAGGAAGAAAAAAAGCCGGAGCCGGAGCCGCTGGACGCCGCCCTTTCGGATGAGGAAAAGAAAATCGTGGACAGCTTTGCGGAACAGATCGACCTGCGCAATTCCGCCGTCGTGCTGCAATACGGCGCGGCAAGCCAGAAAAAGGTTGCCGATTTTTCGGCATCCACACTGGAAAACATCCGCACCAAGGATCTGGGCGAAGTGGGCGAAATGGTGACGGGTCTTGTTACCGAACTCAAGAACTTCGATGCAACGGAAGAAGCACCCAAGGGCATTTTGGGCTGGTTCCGCAAGGCGGGCAATTCGCTGGATTCCTTCAAGGCAAAATATGCCAAGGTGGAAGCGAATGTCGATCATATCGAAGCCATGCTGGAAGGGCATCAGGTGCAGCTGCTCAAAGATGTGGCGATGCTGGATAAAATGTATGAGATGAACCTTGTATATTTCAAGGAACTTACCATGTACATCCTGGCAGGCAAAAAGAAGCTGATGCAGGTGCGCAGCGGCGAACTGCAGGAGCTGATCGAAAAAGCAAAGCGGACGAATCTGCCCGAAGATGCACAGGCGGCGCGCGATTTGGATGAAATGTGCACGCGCTTTGAAAAAAAGCTGTATGATCTGGAATTGACGCGCAATATCTCGGTTCAGATGTCCCCGCAGATTCGCCTGATCCAATCGAACGATACGATGATGGCGGAAAAGATCCAGACGTCGATCGTCAATACCATCCCGCTGTGGAAAAGCCAAATGGTGCTGGCGCTGGGGCTGGCGCATTCGCAGCAGGCAATCGAGGCGCAGCGTGCCGTCACGGATATGACAAACGAACTGCTGCGCAAAAATGCAGCGGCACTCAAGCAGGGTACGATCGCTGCGGCGAAGGAATCCGAACGCGGCATCGTGGATATCGAAACGCTCAAGCAGACCAATAAGAGCCTGATCGATACGCTGGACGAGGTGGTAAAGATTCAGCAGGAAGGCCGCGCGCGCCGCGCCGAAGCCGAAACCGAGCTGGGGCGCATCGAAGGCGAGCTGAAGGCAAAGCTGCTGGAAATTGCACAGTAAAACAGATAGAAAAGAGAGGTGCGCGGCATGAAAAGCTGGAAAGAAAACCAGGTGCTGGGCGCAGTGGTGCTGGCGGCGGCGGTGCTGGCCGGAACGTTTGGCATCGGCGGGGCAAAGCTTTCGTCGGCAGTGTCCAAGACATCCGATTCGTATGAAGAAATGATCGCGGGGGATCTTGCCCAGCGCGCGGCTGCGGCGCAAACGATTGCCGAGGTGGGCAAAGCGGCGCTTGGCGAAGAAAGCGAAAGCGTGCAGCTGGTGTACCGCGCGTTGTCCGCGCTGGATCAGGCGCAGACACCGGCACAGGATTTTGCCGCAGATACCGGTCTTACGTCCGCTGTCGGCATGCTGTACGAAGAAGTGCGCAAGACGACAGGGGAAGAAAAAGGCAGTGTGCTGCAAACTCAGTGGTCGGAATTTTTAAGCCGGGGCAACATCATTGCCAATACGGCAGCGGAATATAACGAACAGGCAAGGAAAACCGAAAAGAAGCTTTCCGGCTTTCCGGCAGGGCTGATCGCAAAGCTGGCCGGCCTGAAGGCCGAGCCGTTTGCCGATGCCGATGTGCAGTAAGAAAGGAAACGCCAATGAAACATCATTCCGTACTTCGTGTCGCATTCAGTGTTGTACTGCTGCTGATGCTCTGTACAGCGGCATTTGCAGTGAATGTACCGAACCCGACCCCGGAGTTCTATGTCAATGACTTTGCCGGGGTGCTTTCGCAGGAAACAAAGGATGTCATCCTTGAAAAAAATGAACAGCTCAATCAGGCGACGGGTGCGCAGATCGTGGTTGCGGTCGTCGATAATGCAGGCGGGCTTTCCATGGAGAATCTGGCCTACAAGATGTTCAACCAGTGGAAAATCGGGGACGCTGAGGAAAATAACGGTGTGCTGCTGCTGCTTTCCATAGAGGACGATGATTACCACTGTCTTCAGGGAAAGGGGCTGGAACGGCTTTTGCCGACAACAACGCTCAGCCGTATTCTGCAGGAAGATCTGGAACCGGATTTTGCCGCAAAGGACTATGATGCCGGCGTGTACAAAACCTTCCTCACCTTGTATGATGAGCTGGATTCCATTTATGCCAACGGCGGAACCGCAAGCTATGGTGATACAAGTGACGGCTTGGGCTTCAAAGAAATGCTTGCGATCCTGATTATCGGAATAGGGCTGATTTCGATTCTGACGGAAGCAACGCAATGGGTAAGGTACCATTTCCCGTTCGGCAGTGGGTTTGCAACCGGATATACCGCGGGGCGCATGTCCGGCTCGCGCAGAAGATATTCTGGTAGATCTTACCGATCTTCCGGCCGATCCAGTTCGGGAAGATCTCATTCCAGCTTCCATTCCGGCGGGGGCGGCAGCAGCCGCGGCGGCGGTGCGGGGCGCGGCCATTAAAGAAAAACGAAAAAAGGCACGGTTTTCCGTATGGAAAGCCGTGCCTTTTGTATTGCCGCAAAACCATACCAATGGTAGAGAAATTTGTCCGCTGACTGTTCGGGTCGTCAGTTCTGTTTTCCCTTTTGTCATGGTACAATGAATACACAAAGGGGGGCAATCCGATGAAAAACGGATTTTCGGAAAATATCAGGACGCTGCGCAAGGAGCGGCACCTTACACAGGAACAGCTTGCAGAGGCCATGGGCGTCACGGCAGGTGCAGTTTATAAATGGGAGCAGGAGCTTTCCACGCCGGATATCGGCGTCATCATGGATCTTGCCAGCTTTTTCGGCGTTTCGGTGGATGCGCTGGTGGGCTACGAGATGTGTTCCAGCGATCGGGAGCGGATCTTGCAGACGCTCCGCCGCATCAAGCTGGAAAAGGATTACGCAAACTGCTGGGATGAGGTCGAAGCGGGGCTTCGGCGCTATCCGAACGATTTTGATATCGTATACAACAGCGGGGAGCTGTACAGCCTTGCGAGCATCGAAACAAACAATAAGGCGCAGCAGGCGCGTTCGGCACAGCTTTTAAAGCATGCATGCAGTTTGATCGGGCAGAATCGGGACCCGCATATCAGCGAAATCTCCATTTACCGGGATATTGCGATTTTGAGCCTTACCATAGGGCACGAGGAGGAAGGGCTGGAACTGCTGAAAGCCCATAACCCGTGCGGCATCCATGATGATATCATCGGGCAGGAACTTGCCACCGACCCGCGCCGCAGGGAGGATGCGCTGCCGTATCTTTCGGATGCGCTGGTGCACTGTACCATCAGCCTGCACCGCATTGTGGTGGGGTTTATCAATGTGTTCTTTGCGCGGGAGGATTACACATCGGCGCTGGATATGCTGCACTGGATAATCGCATATCTGGACGGTCTGCGCATGGAACGCGGCCCAAGCTGTCTGGATAAAAACAGTGTCTGGCTGCTGGCGCTGTGTGCAGCGGTGCACGAAAAAACGGGCGGTCACGAAGCGGCGCGCAGCTGCCTGCGCAAGGCGCGGGACATCGCGCTGAAATTCGACGCCGCACCGGATTACACCAACCGGAACATCCGCTACTGTGAACGCCAGCGGCCGCGTGCGTCGTATGACAATATCGGCGGTTCTGCCATGGATACGGTGCTCAATGTCCTGAAGGAAGGCGTTGAAGGCCCCGATGAACCGATTCTTGCACTGTGGGAGGAGATTTGTAATGAAACATAATCGGCGGCCGCTTTTGGCGGCGTTTTATCAGGGCAACCGGCTTCGCTTTGCCCTGGCACTTTCGGTCGGCCTGATGACGATTTCCCTCAATTTCGGCATCACATGGGTGCTGCAGCAGATGGTGGATGCCGTTTGGGGTCATCCGGATGCGCTGAAGCTTTCCACACTGGGGCTGTTGACGGCGGGGATCATCCTGCTGATCGTGCTGTTCAAGCAGATCAGCTATCACACCGAGCCGGAATTTCTGCGGCGGGCGATGATGCAGTATAAGGATACTGCGTTCCGCAGCCTGACGAAAAAGAGTGTTTCGGCGTTCCGCACCGAGCAGATGTCCGGGTATCTGTCCGGATTTTCCAACGATCTGAACACCATAGAAACCGATTATCTGCGTGCGAATTTCAAAATTTCCGGCTATGTGCTGGAATTTTGCGGCGCGCTGGCAATGATGCTGTATTATAACCCGATGATGACGGTGATTGCCACGGCGTTCTGCCTGCTGCCGGTGCTGGCAGCGGTGTTTACCGGCAGCCGCATGGAAGGCGCCGAAAAGCGCGTTTCCGAAAAAAACGCGGATTTCCTTGGCACGCTGAGGGATGCGCTGGGCGGCTTTCCGGTGATGAAGTGCTTTCGCGCAGAGCGGGAAATGGCACAGATCGTCGCGCGCAGCAGCACTTTGGCCGAAGATGCCAAATGCAGCAGAAACAAGCTTGCCACGCAGCTGTATATGATCGGGGCAGTTGCCGCCGTCACCGCGCAGCTGGGCACATTTCTGGTCGGCTGCGCGATGACGCGCACGGGATATGCGATCACGCCGGGCGAGCTGATCGCGTTTATAGATCTGACGGCACTTTTTATCGAAGCGATCCGCGAAACGCCGGTGATTTTCGGCAAGCGGCGGGCGGCGCTTGCGCTGGTGGATAAAATGGCGCTGGCATTGGAACAGAACGTGCAGGAAGAAGGAACGGACGTGCCCGATGTGCCAAGGCGTGCGATCGAGGTTTCCGACCTGAGCTTTTCGTATGAACCGGATAAGCCGGTGCTGCGTGGGATCTGCTGCACGTTTGAAGCCGGCAGAAGCTATGCCGTTGTGGGCGCTTCCGGCTGCGGAAAATCCACGCTGCTGCATCTGCTTATGGGCAGTGGCGGCTATGAGGGGAAAATTACGTTCGACGGGCACGAGCTGCGCGGCATCAGCAGCCGCTCGCTGTTCGACAGCGTCAGTGTCATCCAGCAGAATGTGTTTGTGTTTAACGCTTCCATTCGGGATAATATCACGATGTTTCAGCCGTTTGCGAAAGAGGAGGTGGATCGCGCGATCGCACAGTCGGGGCTTTCCGCGCTGATTGCCGAGCGGGGCGAAGATTCGATCTGCGGCGAAGGCGGCAGCAGCCTTTCCGGCGGGGAAAAGCAGCGCATCTCGATCGCGCGCAGCCTGCTGCGCCATTCGCGTGTGCTGCTGGCGGATGAAGTGACTGCGGCGTTGGATGCGCAGACGGCGTATCAGGTCAGCGATGCCATTCTGAATCTGGACGGCATCACGCGCATTGTCGTGACGCACAACCTGGATGCATCGCTGCTGCGGCGGTATGACCGCATCCTGACGATGAAATCGGGCGAAATCATCGAAGAAGGCACATTCGAACAGCTGATGCAGCGCAAGGGATATTTTTATTCGCTTTACACAGTCAGCCAGTGACCGATGCAAAAAAAATCCGCAGACAGCTTTGCGCTGTCTGCGGATTTTTGCAATGCACGATCCGGTGCA
>JAHHSK010000045.1 GCA_020025255.1 Ruthenibacterium sp.
CCCGTAAATGGGTTTTGTTATTTTCCATTGGCAGCGGTTCTTCCGCTTGATCTTCGTCGAGCGGATCTTTCCTTTGATGCATCCCATGAAAGGGAAAGCAGATGTTTTCAGCGGAATGTCCAAAAGCATGTGCGCAGGATGCGGGCATACTTCTGCTATTATTTGCCTTTTCCATTGCGCCATATCCTCAGAATTTTTTCGATTTCTCTGCGCATTTGTCCGCAGCAGACCTTTCTGCGATATTTCGGCGCAAAAACCACATGGTATTTGCAATTTCGCCTTGAATGCGATAAACTATTTATGCCGTTCCTTTTGAATGACCGCTTTCTGTGATGCCGAAAGAAATTGGTGTTAATATGGAAGAAATGAAGAAAATGGGTGTGGAGTTTTTCCTGCCGGACGGTAAGCTTGCCAAGTTAGGAAGATCAAAATGAGAAAAAAACCCGTTTTATATTTCATTATATCCGCATTGGCTATTTTGTTGCTGGTGTGTGAGGTTCTCATTCCGGAAGTGGGCGCGGCCACTCTGCTTAACGAGGTATGCAGCATTCTTTTGATCACTTTATTACTGGTGATGCTTCTTATCGCCTTGTGGAATATAGTGAAAACGAGGAAATGGTCGAATATATTACTTATAGCTGCTGTTAGTTCTGTGATGTTTGCTGTTGTATGTGTGAAATCATTTAATACCGTTCACGATTTAATTGCGGGCCCGGAGTGGGTAACGATTTCGAATTGTGACGTAGAGAAAAAAAGCACATCGAGGGGCATATTTAGCTTGAGCTATTATCTTACGGGCGTTGGTGTAAATGGGGAATCCTACCGATTCCGCATTTCCGGAGATGAGTATGGGAAATTATCCGATGTCAATGAGGTTTTTGTTTTATGCTATAAATCGACCGAAAGAATTGTTGAAATAAAGAAAGGTGCCAAGTGGTAAGCTAAAACGAGTCATTCCGCAATTTTTTTGGCGGGTATGCAGATTGACGGTCTTGTGCCGTGCAGGGTCAGTGTTATCACGGGGTTCTATGGCAAGGATATTTATTACAAAGTGATACGCGACCCGGATTTTCGGAATAATGAGATCGTCAGCTGTGTACTATCGTCAAAGCGGAGCGGTTTACAGATCTCCATGCGGCGGGCACTGCACCGGCAGCGCAGGAGAGGGATAACTATGTGATTTTCTTTTATACAATCAAAGCGGAGTGCATCGGTGCACTCCGCTTTTTTGCTGCCAGCTCAACGGAAAAGCTTAGATCACATGCCTTCAAAAGAAAGCGTTTTCGGCATCGTTGCGTTCCCGGCACGCATAGAATCATACCGCCCCTGTTTTTCGAATGGTACGCTTTCGGATTCGATAGGGATCTGCTGTTGGGAATATACGGCAGGTGCTGCGGATCGGGCGCTCAGGGGTCGGAAATTCCTTGCCCGTTCGATGGGGCAATAAAGTACAAAAGACCGTGCGAAAATCTGGGAAGGTACACGAAAAAGAGACGCAAGTTTAGACATTGCGGTGGAATTGTCTGATTTTTAGGCAAATGAAACCGGGTTGCCCATTTCGTTTTTATGGAAACAGGTGTAAAAAATAAAGGTACAGATATCGATACGAAAAGAAAAGGGGGGAACAAATTTACAATATAGCCGGCGGTACACAATGCGGAACCAAAGAAGAACATACGGTTTCGCAGTACCGTAAATCGCTTTGTCCGGAATAAATGTGCGGTTATAGGTACATCGGCACACCGAAAACAGTGCTTTGGCACGATAGAGAACGCCGAAAGGCAAAACCGAAAAATAAGGAGACAAGATAATGGCTTTTTCAAAAGCAATAGTTAAATTCAGGATCCCGATTCTGATTATAGCACTGATCCTGATGATCCCGGCGATCCTTGGCATGGTGGGGACACGGATCAATTACGATATGCTGGATTATCTGCCCGAAGATATGGATACCGTGCAAGGGCAGAACATCCTGTTGGAAGACTTCGGAAAAGGCGCGTTTTCTTTTGTTGTTGTAGAAAACATGCCGGAAAAGCAAACGTCCGAGCTTGCCGATAAAATCCGAAAAATCGATCATGTGGAAACGGTTCTTTGGTATGATTCGCTTGCGGATGTATCGGTTCCTATGGAGCTTCTTCCGCAAAAAATCTACGATGCCTTCAACACAGAAAACGCGACCCTTATGGCGGTTTTCTTCGATTCGGCAACGTCTGCGGATATAACTATGGATGCGATCCGCGAAATCCGAGCAACGGCAGGGCAGCAATGCTTTGTGGCGGGCATGTCGGCTCTGGTGACGGATCTCAAAGATCTGTGCGAAAAAGAAGAGCCGGTCTATGTGGGTCTGGCTGTACTTTGCGCCTGCGTTGCCATGGTTGTATTTTTGGACAGCTGGCTGGTTCCGTTTGTGTTCCTTGCATCCATTGGGATGATGATTCTGCTTAACCTTGGCACAAACTTTTTCCTGGGTGAAATTTCGTACGTTACAAAGGCGCTTTCGGCTGTTTTACAGCTTGCCGTTACTATGGATTATTCCATTTTCCTCTGGCACAGCTATAACGAGCAAAAGAATCTGACGCAGGATAATAACGAAGCCATGGCAACGGCGATTCAAAAGACACTGGGTTCTGTGATCGGCAGCTCCATCACGACAGTAGCGGGCTTTGCGGCACTTTGCTTTATGACATTTACGCTGGGCCGTGACCTTGGGATCGTAATGGCAAAGGGCGTATTGTTTGGCGTGCTGGGCTGCGTTACCGTATTGCCAGCCATGATTCTTGTGTTTGACAAATGGCTGCAAAAAACAAAGCATCGTCCTCTGATTGGAGAAGTTTCCGGCTTTGCAGCAAAAGTGGTAAAGATTTTTCCGCTGTTTCTGGTTTTGTTTATCGCATTGGCAATTCCGGCGTGCTATGGGTATTCCAAAACAAACAAAGAAGTCTACTATGACATGGGCAGCTGCCTGCCGGAGGATATGGGTTATGTGATTGCAAATGAAAAACTTTCTGAAACGTTTGATGTTGCATCGACGCATATGCTTTTGGTGGATTCCTCCCTTCCGCAGGATTCCGTACGCGAGATGATCAAAGAAATGGAACAAGTGGATGGTGTCAAGTATGTGCTGGGGCTGGAAAGTGTCTTGGGCAAGCGCGTGCCGAAGGAGTTTTTGCCCGACGACATTTTGAGCGCATTGCAGAGCGAAAACTGGGAATTGCTGTTGATAAACTCGGAATACAAAGTTGCAAGCGATGCCGTAAATGCCCAAATCGCAGAAATCAACCGCATAATGAAAACCTATGACGAAACGGGCATGCTGATTGGGGAAGCACCGTGCATGAAGGATATGATTGAAACGACAGATCATGACTTCCGTGTGGTAAATGCGGTATCCATTGTGGCAATCTTCCTTATTATCGCTTTGGTACAGAAGAGCATTTCCATTCCGTTCATCCTCATCGCTGTAATTGAACTTGCCATTTTCATGAATCTGGGAATCCCGCATTATTTGGGACAGTCCCTGCCGTTTATTGCACCGATCTGCATCAGCACCATTCAGTTGGGCGCAACGGTGGATTACGCGATCCTGATGACAACGCGCTATAAATCGGAACGCATGGAGGGACGCAGCAAAAAACAAGCGGTTATCACATCGCTGACAACTTCCTTCCCTTCCATTGTCGTAAGCGGAATGGGGCTTTTTGCGGCAACATTCGGTGTGGCGATTTATTCGGATATTGATATTATCAGTTCTATGTGCATGCTTATGGCACGCGGCGCAGTAATCAGTATCCTGTGTGTTCTTTTCATTCTGCCCGCGCTGTTCATGCTGTGCGATAAGCTCATTTGTGCCACAACATGTAAAATGAAGCAGATCAGCAAACGAAAAATCACAACGGAGGGATAACTCATGAACGTTAAATATAAAAGAATAATCGCTTGTGCGGTCTGCATGGCAGTGCTGACCGGAGTTGCAACCATTGGAGCCAGCGCAGCAAAAAGCAGCGCAGATGCGAATGTACCAAAGACACAGACAATGCAGCAGGTAAACCAAACAGAGGAAAAGGAAGAAAAAGATGAAACGGTTTATGTGTTTGCATCGGCAGACGGCAGTGTGGAAAAGGTGGTGGCAAGTGAACGGCTGAAAACGGCAGACGGCATTGCCTATACAAAAAGAACGGCGGATGAAACGCTGCCGGTTACTATGAAAGTTACCTACAGACTGGACGGACAGGAAATTTCCCCCAAGGATTTGGCAGGGAAAAACGGCCTTCTGACAGTACGGTATGAGTTTGAAAATAAACAGAACGAAACCGTATCCGTAAACGGAGAAGAACAGACCGTAAAGGTTCCGTTTGCTGTGCTGACAGGAATGATATTGGATAACGAGGTTTTTTCGGATGTGGAGGTCGTAGGAGGAAAGCTGATCGATGATGGGGATCGCTCTTTGGTAGTGGGGCTTACCTTGCCGGGGCTTTCGGAAAACCTGAATATTCCCAAAGAAAAACTGGATCTTCCGGAATATGTGCAGATCACTGCACAAGTGAAGGATTTCCAAATGATGAACACTATGGCTTTTGTCACAAATGATTTTTTCCGTGAGCTGGATGTGGAACAGCTCAACGATCTGGATGAGCTGACAAACGCAGCAGATAAGCTTTCCGATGCCATGAAGCAGCTCATGGATGGTTCCGGCAAACTGGAATCGGGGCTTGCGACACTGCAGGAAAAATCCGGTCAGCTGGCAGGCGGCGCAGCCCAGCTTGCAGATGGTGCAGGCAAGCTTGCATCGGGTGCAGCTGCGCTGGATCAAGGAGTGGATACATTGGTTGGCGGTGCCGGTCAGCTTTCAACCGGCCTTTCTACACTTTCCCAGAACAGTGCAGCACTGAATGCGGGTGCAGGACAGGTGTTCGAACAGCTTTTGGGCGAAGCGAACAATCAGCTTGCGGCTTCCGGCCTGAGTCTGCCGGCACTTACAAAGGATAATTACGCACAGGTGCTTAACAGTGCCATAGATTCTCTGGGGGAAGGCTCTGTGCGCCAGCAGGCAGAAGCTGTGGCAAGGGAAAAGGTGACGGCATCTGTCAACGAAAACAAAGATGCAATCGCTGCCGCGGTAACAGCGGGCGTACAGCAGAAAGCACAAGAACAGGCGGCCGCACAGGTGCGGGAGGGTGTTCTGGCTCAGGTGCTTGCAAGCCAGCAGCTGAAGCCGGAGGATTATGAACTGCTCCCCGATGAGGCAAAGGCGGCCATAGGGGCAGCGGTCGATGCGCAAATGGAAACCGAGCCGGTAAAGGCGATGATCGCACAGGCGGTTCAGGATGCTATGGCTTGCGAAGAAACACAAAACATGATCGCGCAGCTGACACAGCAGAAGATCGAAGAAATCATTGAACAAAATATGAATTCACCGCAAGTGCAGGAACAGATCACCGCGGCACTGCAGCAGGCAAATGCCGGCGCGGCAGCGATCAGCGCGCTGAAAGGCCAGCTGGACAGCTTGAACCAGTTCTATCAAGGCGTTGTCGCCTATACGGCAGGTGTGGATTCTGCAGCGGGCGGGGCAGGGAAGCTTGCGGCAGGGGCAGGCGAACTGAAAAAAGGCAGTGCTGCGCTGCGTTCCGGCAGTGCACAGCTCAGTGCAGGTGCAGCCACGCTGAACAACAATGTTCCCGCATTGATTGATGGCGTCACCCAGCTGCATAACGGAAGTAAGGCGCTGTCGGAAGGAATCCAACAGCTCAATCGGGAAGGAATTCAGAAGCTGGTGGACGCGGTGAATGGCGATCTGGATGAGCTTGTCAGCAAGCTGCGTGCCTCGATCAGCGCAGCCGGGAAATATACCGGTCTGTCAGATGATTCCGATCCGCAAGACTGTGTGAAATTCCTTTTCCGCACCAGCGCGATCGAATAAAGGGAAGGCGTTGTTCCCGGGAAAAAACGAACGGTTTTGCCGCAAGGCAGCCGTTCGTTTTTTTGTTTGGATACCGGTACGAAACAATGCATAAAAAGCTTTGTCGGTGCAAAAAACAAAAACGTTGTCAAAGAAGGATATATAGGGTAAAATAAAAAACGCGGTGCAGACAGTATGGCATAAAGGCAGCCCCTTGTGTCAGGGTTCAGGCAGCTGGATTCCTTTTCAGAGGAAAAAGGAAACGCAAATGCTCCGCAGTATCCGGCAAATAGAAAACAGAGCAGGAAAAGAAACGGCAGTGCATAGAAAAAGGTGGGGAATACATATGAAAATTCTGGTTTGCGGAACCAAAGAGCGGTACGAGCATTATCGGCCGGATTTTGCGAAATCGTTGGATGCGCATATGGTGTTTGTGAATCCAGGCGATTCGCTGATACAGGCAGCAGAGAAACATTCGGATGCACAGGTGATTTTTGCAGACCCGATTTTTGAAATCAAGCAGGAGATGATTGCGCGCTTGCCGCAGCTGAAGCTGATTCAGTCTGAGGGAGTGGCGTTCCATCGCTTTGATCTGCAGGCAGCGCGCCGCAAGGGAGTATATGTCTGCAATAATAAAGGCTGCAATGCTTCTTCGGTGGCAGAACACACCGTGATGCTCATGCTTATGGCGCTTCGCTATGGTATTACCGGCGATGAAGCAGTGCGCAGTGGACGGCAAATCCAAATGAAGGAGCGCGTCATGGCATCCAGCGCACCGGAACTTGCGGATTGTGCGGTTGGGCTGATAGGGTTTGGCGATATTGCCCAGGCAACAGCAAGGCGGCTTTCGGCGTTTGGATGTCAGCTGTTTTATTACAGTCGGCATCAACGCACGCCGCAAACGGAACAGCAGTTCAAGATCCGCTATCTTCCGCTGGAACAGCTTGTGCAGACGTGTGATATTGTTTCGCTGCACTGTGCGGTCAATGCCGAAACACGCAATCTGGTGGATGAGCAGCTGCTGCGCTATTTTAAGCCCGGCGCGATCCTTGTCAATACCGCGCGCGGGGATTTGATCGACAACGAAGCGGTTCGCAGGGCACTGCTGGAAGGGCGGCTTGGGAAAATAGCGGTGGATACGCTTTCGCCGGAACCGACACCGGCCGATCATCCTTTGGTGAATCTGCCCAAAGAGGTGCGGGATCGCGCGGTTTACAGTCCGCATCTCGGCGGGAATACCGATAGCTCTTTCCGGCGCGCGCATACCATGATGTGGAATAATGTGCGCTTGGTGTGTGCGGGGAAACGCCCCGATTTTATTGTGAATGGGATATAGCCGCACTGCTTGAAAAAAGCAAAAAATGCATAAGAAAAGCGGTAAGAAATCTTGCCGCTTCCGCCATACGTTCCGGCTGGGATGCATCAGCAGTAAATAACTGCACCGGTGCCGGGAAACCACACTGTTCAACTGCCTGAATCGGGATATCCGGATTGACGGCGGCAGCTTTTTTGCAGGAAGACGAAAAGCGGCGCGACATCTCGACGCAGGAGATTGGCGATGACGATCGGTGCAGGGCTGTGTGTGCTGGTATATAAGCTGGCACCCAAAACGTTTCGCATCCGTCCTTGAGCGTGGTTTGTACTGCGAAAAAACAATAGGCAGAATAAAACACCCTGCTGCGCAATGCCGGTATAAAGACATTGTGCAGCAGGGTGTTTTCTGTAAAGCGAGCGGTAAAGCGGGGAAGATACGCTGAAACGAACCTCAGGATTTACGGATCGCTTTTAAAATAGCACCAAGTTTCGGGGGAGTGCCATAAAGCAGAACACCCACGCGATAGATTTTGGCAGAAACAACGCCGATCCCAACGACGGAAACCATCAGGATCGCAATGGAAATCAAAACCTCGTACATCGGCACCGTGCTCATGGCAAGGCGCGTAAACATCGCCATGGACGAAGTAAAGGGGATAAAGGAGCATACTTTCATCAGCAGTGTGTCCACGTTGCCGGAGGACATCGAGAACATGACGACCATAAATGCAAAGACAAACAGCAGAGTGATCGGCATGAGCGAGGTGTTGATGTCCTCGAGCTTGGAAGCGGTGGAGCCGATTGCGCCGAATAGGAACGCATAGATGAAAAAGCCCAGTGTGAAGAAAATAAGCATGTAAACAAACAAATTTACCGGAATGCCAAACAGGGAAGAAACCATTTCATTGTCGAACCAATAGCTCTGATTCATATGGAAGAAAATCAGCGAAGAGCCGAAAACAGCAATCAACTGGATAAGACCGGCACAGCAGGATGCAAGCACCTTGCCAAACATCATGCTCACGGGATTGGCGCTTGTGATCAGCAGCTCCATGGCGCGGGAACTTTTTTCGGTCGCAACATTGGTGGCGATCATTTGTCCATACAGGATAATGACTGTATACAGTGCAAAAATCATAATGTAGGTATAGAAGAAATTCTTTGCCTGATCTTTGCCGAGACTGTGTGCCTCGTGCTCGATCACGACCGAAAGCGCATCCTGTACCTGCTGCGCGGTCATGCCGCCGTTCAGCATGGCGCGCACCTGATAAACATTCTGCAGCACCGAATCGGCAATGCCGATGTTGTTGTCATACAGTGACAGATTATCAACATAATAGGTGTAGGATGTCAGCCCATCAAAGACAAAAGCACAATCGGCTTCCTGTGCTGTGATTCTGCGTTTGATTTCCTCGATGCCATCATCCGAAAAGACGATGTTGTAATCAGGGAAAGCGGCTGCAAAGGGGTCTTTTAAAAGAGCCTTTTCCTCTTCGCCGCATACAAGCAGCATGGTGGAAGCCTCATCGGTTTCCGTCGCCGCGTCAGCAGAGGAGGGGCTGTCCGAAGCAGAAGGCTCTGTGGAGCGCAGAGCTTCCCGCACGCGCGGAAAGAACATCACACCCGCAATCAACACAACAAGAACGAGCGTTACACCCACAAAAATTTTGTTGGTAAGATAATTTTTCAGTTCGAATTTAAAAATTTTGGAAAACTGTTTCATGCGTTTTCCTCCTTGTCCTGATCCCCTGCATACTCGACAAAAATATCGTTGAGGGAAGGTTCAAATACTTTGATTTCGTCAATGTCAAATTTCTCGGTCAGGCATTGCATCACGTCTTGTTTTTCTTCCGGTGAGTGCAGTGTGATGAGCAGCGTATTGTTTTCCTGCTCGGTGCAGGCGGCACCGAAAAACTGCCGGATCGAATCCTTTTGTTCGGAACGAACCACCAAGCGGTTTCGAGGATAGTTCCTGCGTATCGTGTTCAGATCACCGGATAAAGCAATGGAACCTTGATTCAAAATAGCGATATTGTCACAGAATTCCTCAATGTAGTTCATCTGGTGACTGGACAGCAGAACAATTTTCCCTTTTTTGATCTGCTCTTTGACGATATCCTTCAAAAGCATGGCGTTTACCGGATCAAGCCCGGAAAACGGCTCATCCAAGATTACGATTTGCGGGTCATGGGCAAGCGCGGTGATCAGTTGGATTTTTTGCTGGTTCCCTTTGGAAAGGGTGTCAAGGCGCTTATTTTTGTGTTCCGTCATGCCTAAGCGATCCAGCCAGAAATCCACCGATGCGCTAGCGGCTCGATGCGTCATACCCTTCAGCTCGGCAAAGTAAACCAGCTGTTCTGCGATTTTCTTTTTGGGGTAAAGGCCGCGTTCCTCTGGAAGATACCCAAAACGGATCGTGTTGTAATCGATCGGCTTTCCATCCAAAAGGACTTCACCGCTGTCGCAAGGAAAAACATTCATCAAAATACGAATCGAGGTTGTTTTCCCGGCCCCGTTGCGCCCCAGCAGGCCGCAGGCTTTCCCGCTTTCCGCTGTCAGTGTAATGCCTTTTAAAACTTGATTTCCGCCGAAGGATTTGCGGATGTTTCGGACTTCTAACTTCATAAATGCTCCTCCGTACATGGTGCAATTTTACGAAAAGTATCGCATATTTTGCTTTCAAAGTAAAGAGGGATTTTATTGTTTTTTTGAATTATTTGGAAAAAGAACCTGCGAAAGCAGCGCATCAGTAATTGCGGCTTTGATAGTCTATTTCTGCGGTGCCGCAGTGATCATTCAAAATCAAGGCCAGATTGAAAAAATAGCCCGAAAGAAGATTGGAAAAATCAAGCAGTGCAGAGGGCACGCAATGCCCTTGCTGAACATGGCGGTAAATCAGGCGGACAAGCTCTTTTGCCTTAACGCGCAGAAGATGTGCGATACAGGCGCTTTCACAGCCTTGCGGAAGAACAAATCGTCCGCACAGCTTCTTGGCCTTGGATTCATCTGCCAAGGCCTCGGTGCGACGATACAGCCAGTCGATCTCGTCGTCTGTGATGCTCCAATGTGTGCGCAAAGTCGGATTTGCGTGGTAAACCAACTCGGCAATCCGCAACAGTTCGGTGCAAAATTCGCCGCTTTTGGCAGCCAGCAATCCGATCAGGCTGGCAATTTCATCGGTAAGCAGTTCAAAATCACAGCAGAGGTTTTCGCTGTCATCGCACAAAAAAGGATAAGCCTCCCAGGGGCTGCGGTATAATGCCATTGTTATTCCCACCTTTTCAAAGATTGCTGCATCCATGCGCGGACATCCGTATCATACACCTGATGCAAAAGCGAAAGATCCAGTTCGGATGCTTTTCCTTCAAATACGGCGGTTCCATTGCGCATCAGCAGAATACGGTTGGCAAATTCCAGCGCCAGATTGATATCGTGCAAAACACCGACAACGCAGTGGTTTTCTTCTGCCGCCCACTCGTTCAAAAGCTGTACCAGTTCGATCTGAAATTTCAGATCCAGATGATTCGTCGGTTCATCCAGAAGAATAATGTGCGGCTGCTGCGCAAAAACACGAGCCAAAAACACCCGCTGCAGCTGTCCGCCGGAAAGCTGTGTTACTCTGCGGTCGGCAAGATCCGTAAGGCCTGTTTTGGCAAGAGCCTGTGCAACGATTTGTTTATCCTGAGGCCCTGCGCTGGCGAACAGGCCGGGGCGCTGATGGGCATAGCGCCCCATCATCACCGTTTCATAAACGGAATAATCAAAATCGACAGAGTTGATTTGGCTCATAAGGGCGATTGTGCGTGCCGTTTCCCGGCGCGGCGCGGTGCGGACATCCAGCCCGCAGGCGGTAATGCTGCCGGAAAAGGGCAGCAGGCCGGCAAGAGCTTTTACCAATGTGGTTTTTCCGCAGCCGTTTGCCCCCAGTATCGCCATGCATTCCTGTGGGTGCAGGTGGAAGCTGATGCCGTTCACTACATTTTTTTCACCGTACCCACAGGCGACATTTTCAACCTTCAGCATGGTTTTCTCCTTTTCGTTTGGCAAGAAAAACGTACAGAAAGAATGGCGCACCGATCAGTGCAGTGATCGAACCGATCGGGATCTCACTCGGTGAAGCAAGGGTTCGCGCCGCAAGATCACATAAAACCATAAACGTTCCGCCAAACACCGCACTGAATGGGATCAAAAGCCGATGGCTCGGGCCGAAAAAACGGCGCACGACATGCGGGGCGATCAAATCCACAAATCCGATGACACCCACAAAAGCAACACAGGTGCCGGTAAGCAGGGCAACCGTGCAGATCAGCATCCATTTTGTGCGCTTGAGGTTCACGCCCATCGCCGCAGCCTGTTCTTCACCGAACGTCAGCAGATCCAATTCCCGCGCAAAGGCACAGAAGAAGAGGAGGCATGCAGGAACCACCAGGGCAACGGGTGCGACATGACGCCATTCTTTGGCGGAAAAGCTGCCCAGCTGCCAAAGCATCAGCCGCTGCGTGTGTTTGGGGTTCGACATGGCAAGGGTTGTCATCAGCGCATTTAGAAACAGAGAAAGCACCATGCCGGTAAGAATAATGGTATTGTTGGATAAGCCGCGATCTATTTTTGCGGCAACGCCCATCGCAAAGACCACAGTGCCCAGCCCGCACAGCAGGCAGACAACCGGCATCAGAAAAATACCCAGCCAGCCGCCCGCTGCACCAAGGACAATCAACACTGCCGCACCGAATCCGGCACCGCTGGAAACACCGAGACCAAAGCTGGAGGCAAGCGGATTTTTTAAAACAGACTGCATAACGGCACCGCTGACAGAAAGCCCAGCACCCACTAAAAAAGTGAGAAGCACCCGGGGAACCCGGATGCTCCAGATAAGACCCGGATATACGGCCGGGAAATCGGGGGGCAGACAAGCCCCCCATAATTTGTGAGCAAAAACCTGACCAATGGAAAGCGGAGACACCGGCACACTGCCGATGCAGATGCCTGCCAATATGGAAAGGAGGGCTGCCGAAAGCAGTATGATTGCCTTATTTCGTAAAGACATCGGGATACAGAGCCTGACCCATTTGCTCCAGAGCAAGGATGATGTTTTCATTGGGCAGGGAAGAACTCATGTTGTCGATGAAATAAACATCTTTGTTGGCAACAGCGGTTACCTTTTCCCAGCCTTCCTGCTTGAGAAGGTCGCCGACGGCATCGGGAATGTAGTTCGTGTTGGTAAAGATCACATCCGGGTTTGCAGCTGCAATGTTTTCGGCAGTAACAGACAGCCAGCCTTCTTGGTCGCCCATAACGTTTTTGCCGCCGATGAGGGTGATCATTTCGTCCAGATAGGTGCCTGCGCCGGTGCTGTAAAAGCTGGGAGCATTGGCAATTTCAAAGTAAACCGTTTTGCGTTCGGAATCGGGGATCGAAGCCGCCTTTGCAGCAAATTCATCAAGCTGTGTTTTCAGATCGGCATTGATCTTTTCCCCTTCGGCGCCTTTGCCGACAACGCTTGCAATGAATTCAATGTCCTTATAGATGTCTTCGATTGTAGCACTGGTGGGGATCTCCACAAAGGTGATGCCCATATCCTGCAGCGGCTGGAAGGGGGCAGAACCATCCCACATGCTCAAAGAGGAAACCAGAATCACATCCGGGGTCATAGCAGCCATTTTTTCTACGTCCGGAGCCATCATATCAAAAGCGGGAAGGTCGGCAAGTTCCGGGATCATAGCGGTGCTGTTGGTGTCAGCTGCAACGATCATATCCTTGCAGCCAAGGTCGATCAGCGTCTGGGTAATGGACGGAGCCATGCTGATAACCGTGGAAACGGATTCAGGAAGGGTGAAGTCGTTGCCGGCACGGTCAACCGTGGGAACCGCTGCATCCGATGAGGATTCCGAGGAGGAAATGGATCCGGTCGATTCAACCGACGAGGATTCCCCCGATTCGGAAGCGGGGGTCGAAGGTGCGTTGCCGCACCCCGCAGTGGACAGTGCCAGCGCAAGGGTCAGCACGAAACTGAGAAGTTTTTTCATAGGTAGTCTCCATTCTTTTTCCTGAAAATATAAAAAGGCTTTTCCGAAAAGACGGAAAAAGCCTGCAGGAAAACACACGAAAAAGCACAGGCAGGGCAGCGGCGGCACTGTCTGTGTTTTCTGGCATTCTGCGTTTGGTCCGTCCGCAGAATGGGGGTCTTCCGTCGGGGGTTTATCCGACAAAAAGTATGCATTTCAAGGCAGGTCTTCCGGCTTCCGAAAATGGGACTGTTCAGCCTTCCCATCCGAATAATGGACAGTGGCGTGCGCAGAACAGCTGATTCGGTTACGGCGGCGGGCCCGTACAGGATTTGCACCTGTTTCCCTATTCTTCCGCAATATATTGAAAGCGGACACCTTGAAGTGATTTCGTATAGCATTATAGCACGCTTGTTCTTAGGAACGCAAGCGAAAATCAGCATAATTTAAAAAGCCGCGGCCGTAAGTGATCTGGGCGGCACAGCTTGGTTTCACACCGAAAAGCAAACAACGAAAATCAGAAGCTGGAAAACAAGCCTTTTTTCTGATACGGCTGTTTGACAACGCAACCCATGTCATAGCCAATCTCTTGAAGAACCTTTGCAAAATGAGTTTCGTCAAGTTCCTGATCGGTGATGATCTCAATCTGCCCCTTTTTGTGAGAAGACCGTATCTTTTTCACAGGAAAGTTTTTACGCACGGTTTCGTTTATGTGCGCTTCGCACATGCCGCACATCATACCAGTTACTTCGATTGTATATTTCCACATTTTAATTCCTCCGGTTGCATTTGCAAGGTGTATTGCGTATGGAGCGAAACAAAGAATGAACCGCGAAGGTTAGCATTCACTAACTAAAATATAGCACGATTACATGTGAAATTCAATCATCCAACGGAAACATTTGCAGCAAAATGTATAGGAAAACCTGCAACCGAGTCAAAATGCGATTGGGCAGCATGGGAAAAGAAAGCAGGCATCAGCAGAAAAAATACGGCACTGTCCGCAAATAATAGGACAGTGCCGCATCATAAAAACAGCTTGATACATGGAAACCCACAGCTCTGATAGGGAAAACAAGGCGGTGTTATTCGGATGCTTTTCCTGAATCCAAAGAGGGAAGCTGCGCAATCACCGCTTCCTGCGGCAAGGCGGACATCGAATGCAGGCTGATCCCAAGAGTTGAGAGATTATGCAGCGCGGCAGAAAGCTTTGGGCTGATAACGCCCAGAAGTCCCAAGCCGATCAAGCTCCCGTTAAAGCCGATCACAAAGCGATAATTCTGATGCAGCCGATCCAGCAGTCCCTGTGCAATGATCCGCAGCCGGACAAGATCCCACAGATCCTCCCCGGAAATGGTGATGTCGGAAATCTGTCTGGCAAGCGCAGCGCCATCATTGACCGCGATCCCGACATCGGCTTCGGAAAGTGCAGGAGAATCGTTGATGCCGTCACCAACCATAATGACAATGTGTCCTTGCTTACGAAGCTGCGCGATATAGGCTGCTTTATCGGCGGGCAGAACCTCGGCGCGAAAATCATCTATCCCCAGATTCTGTGCAATCGCGCAGGCAGTGCGGTGGTTATCGCCTGTAAGCATGACGGCTTGACGGATACCGCAGTGACGCAAGGCGGCAAGGACATCTCGGGCTTCGCAGCGCAGGGGATCGGAAATTTCTATTACGGCGGCAAGTTCACCGCCGATAGCAAGATACAGCTGGGAATTTTCACAAGGCAGGGCGTCAAATCGGGCGCGTTCCGCCTGCGGGATCGAGCATTGCTCATCATCGAAGATGAAATGAGAACTGCCGATCAGAACACGGGTGCCGTTTACGGTACTGGCAATCCCGTGTGCAACAATGTATTCGACTTTTGTATGGAATTCTTCATGAACCAGCCCCTGCGACCGCGCTTCTTCTACCACGGCATTTGCCAGCGAATGCGGAAAATGTTCCTCCAGACAGGCGGCAAGACGAAGCATTTCCGATGCAGCGCGGCCTCCGAAGGGAATGACCTGCACCACGCGTGGACATGCGTGCGTCAAAGTTCCGGTTTTGTCAAAGACAATCGTATCAGCTTTTGCAGCCTGTTCCAGATACTTTCCACCCTTGACGGTGATGTGATGCTTTCCGGCTTCCCGCATGGCGGATAAAACAGCCAAAGGCATGGCAAGCTTCAGCGCGCAGGAAAAATCGACCATAAGAACTGATACGGCACGCGTTATACTGCGTGTGAGCAAAAAGCCAAGAAGGCTGACGGCAAAGGTATAGGGAACCAATTTGTCAGCCAGGTGTTCCGCTTTGTTTTCTGCGGCAGACTTCATCTGCTGTGAATCCTGGATCAAAGAGACGATTTTGTCATAGCGGCTGTTTCCGCTTGCTTTGCGAACTTCCAGAATACATTCGCCCTCTTCCAGTACCGTTCCGGCATACAGCGTACCGCCGGCTTGTTTAGCGACCGGAACTGATTCTCCGGTAAGCGAGCTTTGGTTCACCATAATTTCCCCGGAAAGAATAACGCCATCTACCGGAACGATATTGCCCATACGGATAATAAGGTGATCGCCCGGATGCACCTGCGAGATAGGAACCAGAATTTCTTCGCCGTTTTCTGTGCGCAGCCATACGCGGTCCACATTCAAGGACATGCAGTGTGCAAGATCCTCTATGGAACGCTTGCGCGTCCATTCTTCCAGCATTTCACCGATTTCCAAAAGAAAGATAACCATTCCGGCAGTGGAAAAATCGCGGCGGCATGCAGAAATGCCAATGGAAACAGCATCCAAAAGCTCTACTTTCATTTCGCGGTGCAATAGACAGCGCAAACCTTTGTGCAGGAACGGAATCATGTGGACAAGCACCTGTACAGTGCGCACAGGAGAGGGCAGCAGAAGGATAACGGCCTTTTTCAGAAGCTTTCCAATCAGTTTTTCCTGAAATTCCCGATCCAATTTCCGGCTGCTGTATGTGCTAAGTTCGAAAGCCGACGTTTGTTCCCACGAAAAACGGCCGATCGAACGGATCACATTGCTGCGGTCGCCGGTGTAATATATAATGATGCAGCGCGTGCGTTCGTGAACGACAGCGCCTTTGTTCCAGGGCTGCTGTCTCAGCCATAAATCCAGCTTGTCAGCCTGTTCCATACTCATAGAGGGAATCTCCAGCCGGAGCCGCATTCTTCCGCGGCTTTCGTGTAAAATCGTTGCTTTCATGTACTATCCTCCGGTTTCAAAAAAAGAGAGGAGCTGCA
>JAHHSK010000046.1 GCA_020025255.1 Ruthenibacterium sp.
CGCTTCCGCTTTGGATGCGATGTAAAATGCCAAAAGCCCCTGACAGCCCGCGCGGAGCGTTCCGCATTGGGCTGTCAGAGGCTTTTTATTTGCTGCGTTGTTATCTTGTATCGGCTTTCCTTTTTCAGCAGTTCGGCAGAAGGGCATTGGATAGGATCTCCTTCGGCGTACAGCCGACAATCAGCTGCTTTCCGTCGGAATACCCTTCTTCACAGCCTGCCAGCGTATCAATCAGATGCCCGCGCAGTTCTGCAATCCGCTGCTGATTCTGCGGCTCGTCGATGGCATTCCTTGTTTCACCCGGATCGTTGACCAAATCGAAATATTGTTCCTCCCCGGTTTGGGAAAACCACACATATTTATCCGTTTTGGTTACGATGAACTGATGCGATTTCTTGCCGTAGACATGCTCACCATGCAGCCATTCGCGGCTGCACCCGTCAAGGATGCTCACTCCGTCCAAGGTCGGCGGAATGGGGGCATCCGCAATATCCAGCAGTGTCGGCATCACATCCCGCAGTTCCACCAGACTTTCATCCACAACACCCTGCCGCCCAATCAGATTTTCCGGCCCGCTTAGGATCATCGGGATATGGATGCTGCCCTGATACGGCACCGATTTACGGTCAAGACAATGGTCGGACAGCATTTCCCCATGGTCGGAAGTAAACAGGATGATCGTGTGATCCATAAGCTTATGCTCGGTCAGCGACATCAGGATACGCCCGATCTGATGATCGACATGTGTGATGCAGGCATAGTACCCAATCATCTGCTGGCGGATCAATTCGGGATCTTTGGGTCCTGTAATGTTGTTGAAGATTCTCCCGGTTTTTTCCAGCAGTTCCACGTCGTCCCAATCCCCCTTTACGGGCGGACGAAGATCCCGATCCTTATACAAATCAAAATAATACGACGGTGCATCGTACGGCGCATGCGGCCGCACAAAGCTTGCCATAAGGAAAAACGGCTGACGCGGATCGCGCCGGCGCAGAAAATCGATGCTGCGCTGTGCCACCCAGTTTGTGGGATGATATTTTTCCTCATACGGCCAGGGACGTGCTGTCCAGCCATTGCAGTCCATGCCCGTATCGGTCACATCGATCTGCGCCCCCAGCTCGGTGCGCAGCCAATGGAAATAATCATCCGCTTCCAACTGATTTTCCTCGCTTGGCACATCCGGGAAACGATATTCATGCAGATATCCATCGTGCAGCTCCACATTATGAAAGCCCGCATAATGGCGCAGCGGATGCACATGCATCTTGCCCACGCACTGCGTATAATAGCCCGCTTTGGAAAGCTCGCCCGCCATTGTGCAGCCATAGTTCCAATCCACACGATCCTGATACCCCACACGCCCGGTGCCGCGCTGCGAAAGCCCTGTATGCAGTATCGCACGCGCCGGAACACAGGTGGGACAGGATGAATACGCATTGGGAAAATACACCCCTTTGGCTGCCAGCGTATCCAGATAGGGGGTTTTGACATCGGGATGCCCCGCGATTCCCATGCAGTCGCCGCGCATCTCATCCGTCATAATCAATACAATATTCGGACGTTGTTTCACGATATCCTCCTTTTCTGCCTTATAAAAAGAAAGGCCCCGAGTATAACCCGGGGTCTTTCCGAAAAATCCAGCCGGATCGCACAGGCCGGACGCCTGTTTCATCAGATCTCGTACCAGCGAATCTCGTTGGATTCCAGATGCAGATCAAAACTGCTGCCGTCGCCTTTGTAAACCGTTGTATCCTGCGGTTCATATGTATTATTCACAACACAGTATTTGCCGTTTTTCACATAGGCATGTACTTCTACATTGTAGTTCGATGAGAACCATTTTGTCAAGCTCTGCTCATCATGGCTTGCCCACAGGATAGCACGATACAGCATGCGGCTGTTTTCGAACGTATAGGGCAGACCGCTGATGTAAACCGAACGGCCGCTGCCGAATTCGTTTACTGCCATCTGAACCTCTTTATCGCGCTGAATCAGCACATCCGTGCCTTCCAGCGCATAGATGTTCTTCTTGCCCTCACCGAAGTTCACATCGCCCTTGCAGTCTTCCAGAATGAAATGGCCTTCTTTTTCATCCCAGTTGTATTTATCATAGTTGAGCGTGTTTCCGGTTTCCTTTTCCACACCCAGAACCCCTGCCAGCTGCAGGAAACGTCCCTGATACTGGTGTCCGGAAGGCTCACCCACACCGATCAGGCCGCCGCCGCGGTGCACAAACGATTTGATCGCACAGGAAATTGCAGGGTCTTCCCACACGTCACCGCCGGTATGCGCCGTATCGCCGTCCCCGACATTGATGATGACATCAATCGAATCCAGCAGCTTGGGATCCGCCTTGATATCATCAAAGCTGATGAATTTCACATCAAACGGCGCACCGCTCAGTGCTTCGATCACGCCGGCATAGCTGTAATTCTGCTTTTGATACAGCGCATGGTGCACCATGTGGCAGCCCCAGCTGCGCGCACGACCCCAGCTGTTGAGCACGGCAACCGTCTTTACGCAGTACGGTGTGGTGCCCTTGATATTGGTGTACAAAAGACGGAATTCATTGCAGACGCTTTCAACATAATCCATGAAGTCCGGGAACTGCAATGCCAGCTTCAGATATCCGCCGTAGCCGATGCGGTCGATCGGGCTGCGCAGGATCGCGCGGCGCGCTGTCACCCAGTTTTCTTTTGCTTCGCGCACAGGGTCGCCGCCCTCGTGGAAGGTATCCGGGAAGAAGTACGGCAGGAAACGGCCTTCGGTGTACTTGACGCCCGGGATATCGGAAATCAGGCGAAGCGTGGAACCGTTGCCGACACTGCCGACCACAGCATCCAGACCAATCGTTGCAAATTCCGGCATGAACGGCTCGGTGCCGATGAAGTGATCACCGAGGAACATCATCGCTTCACAGCCGAGTTCATGCGTGATATCGACCATTTCCTTGGCAAGCTTTGCAACCTCACGGCGCTGGAAGGCCATAAAGTCCTTGAATTCCTTGCTCGGCACACGATACTGGTTATTATAGTAGCCCTGATCCACGATGTATTCCGGACGGAACTTGTAGCCGACTTCTTTTTCAAACTGTTCCAGAATGTACGGCGAAACACTGGCGGAATATCCGTACCAATCCACATATTTTTCGCGCTTCATCTCATCGAAAATCAGCGTGAACTGGTGGAAGAACGTGGTATAGCGAATGACGTTTACATACGGATGCTCTTGAATGAACTTGCGCAGACGCTCCATGGTGAACTTGTGCGTCTTGGGCTGGCGGACGTCGAACGTGATCTGATGTTCAAAGTCTTTCCAACCATTCGTCACGGCATTGTACATGTGCACGGGGTCCCAGATCAGATAGGCAAGAAACGCCACCGTATAATCGTGGAACGGTTCACTTTCGATCGTGACAACGCCGTCGGCATAGTTCCATTTATCCGTGGGCACAACCTCACCGGTGGTGCGGTCCATAACTTCCCACCAGCGCTTGATGTCATCGCGCGTGTTGACTTCCATAAGCTCGGGGCTGATGCCCTTCATCAGGGTGATGCCAAGGCTGCTGTCCGCAGCGGTGTGAAAGCCCGTCATGATATAGCACTGCTGCACCTCATCCGGGTTTGCCTTAGCCCACGCATTATCCTTGCGCGTAGTATAATAGGTGGAATAGATTTTTGCATCCGCATTCTTCAGCTCTTCCGGAAATTCCGTTCCGTCACAGTCACGGATTGCGTCCGCTCCCCACTTTTCCAAAACTTCCAGCGTTTCCGGAATCACATCCATATCCGTCGGAATGGTTACACGGCCTTTTTTTAGATTATCACTCATTGCGGTACTCCTAACAAGCAGTTGAATTCTGCTATAAATTGATACTTTTTTGATATGCGCAAAGCATCAGCCTTTGACGCCGCCGGCCGTAATACCGGCGATGATTTTTTCAGAAAGGAACAGGTAAATGATGAATGTCGGCATAAACACGATCACAACCGCCGCGAAAAGGCCGCCCATATTACCGTTGCTCTTCATCGCCTGCACCATAGAGAACAGACCCATACCAACGTTTTTCAGCGAATCGGAAGAGGCGAAGATCATCGCCATGAAATATTCATTCCACACCGCAAGAAAATTGAAAATACCCACCGTAACAAGCCCCGGCTGCGCAAGAGGCATCATGATCTTCCAGAAGGTGCGGATCGGAGTACAGCCGTCAATGGCCGCAGCCTCTTCGTAAGTATGGGAAAGCGAGCTGAAAAAGTTCAGCAGGAACGTGGTTGTGAACGGCACGTTCAAGCAGATATACAGGATGATCAGCAAACTGCGTGTGCCTGTCAGGTGCATCTGGACAGCTGCGCTGTACAGCGGCAGGATGACCATGATGGACGGAATGCTCATCGCTACGATGAAGCAGTTTTTCAGCAGCTTGTTGCCCTTGAACACAAAACGGGCAAGCACATATGCCGCCGGTGCACAGATCAGCTGGATGCCGATGAGTGAAAGGGATGCATACAGTACGCTGTTCAGAAAGAATACCGAAACATTCTGCGAATTCCATGCAGTGGCGTAGTTTTCAAAATGAAACCCGCTTGCAAATTTCAGAACTTCGCCGGTATAGATCTCGCGGCTTGTGGAAAGGCTTGCCGCAAAAATCCACCCAAGAAGAACAAATGTAAATACGACCCAAAAAATAACGATCAGATATGCCGGAAGCTGCGACAGGTGCAATTTGCTGCCGGCTTTCTGCTTTGTTGCCTTAGCCTCTTTGGTTTTCATCGCCGCAATCCTCCCTTACAATTCGATTTCGTCATCTTTGATGAGCACATTGAACAACGTAAAGGCAGCCAGCACGCACAGTGCCAGCAGCACACCGACTGCGGCGCCGCTTCCTGCCTTCGTTTCGGTAATACCCTTTCCGCCGAAAACAAGGTTCATCATGTAAACAATCGGAGCCATGGTGGACATTTCTGAATCCACCGGGCTGAACATCTTGGACCATACGAAGAAGGTAATGGTATTGATCGTCCAAAATGTGAGGTTTGTTTTGAAAACACTGCGCAGAAGCGGCAGTGTAATGTGGCGGAACTGTCCAACCTTGGAAGCGCCGTCGATCGTAGCGGCCTCGTACAGATCTGCGGGGATCCGTTCGATGCCGGAAAGAAAAATCAGCATGTAGTAGCCGACTGCGCCAAAAATAAATGCAATCAGCATGCTCCAGAACTTCATGTCACTGCTCATCCAGTTAATGGCTTTGCCGCCGAACAGCTTGATGACATGGTTGAAAAGGCCATATTTGCTGCTGAACACATACTGTGTCCACATAATAGCCAGAGCCACGGCGCTTACGACGTTGGGCAGATAAATCACTGCGCGAAAGAAGCGTTTTCCCTTGATGCCGCTGGTAAGAATGACCGCAAACAGCAGGCTGATCGACAGAGTGAAAACACCGCCGACAAACCAGATGCGAAGAATATTCATCATAGCGCGCCGGAACGTAACATTCGAAATAATATCGATAAAATTCTGCAGCCCCACAAACTGCCAGCTGCTTACAGGGTCAGTGACGTTTTTCACCGCAAACAGACTCATAATCACCGTACGGGTAACCGGGTACAGGAACATCAGGCAAAATGCCAGCACTGCAGGGGTAAGGAATAGAACGATCATCTTCTTATCCTGCTTCATTGTTCTAAAACACTTCCTCCGTTATAAAAAAAGGATACGGCGGCGACTGCCGCCGTATCCGGTGTGTGTCTTAAATCAAAACGATTTATTTGTACAGAGCATCCATTTCTGTTACGAAGCCCTGTGCATCCAGGCTGCCTTCAAACAGCTTGTTGATCAAGTCGTTGATTGCTTCCTTCAGGTCTGCATTTTCATTCAGGCCCATGTTCCATTCGTAAGCATCGGTCTGTGCATTGAATGCTTCACGGACATTGGCGATCATTTCCGGCCACTGTTCGTTGCGGGTATCTGCCGGGATGCCGTTGCTTTCCAGAGCCATCTTCTGGTCAAATTCGCCGCTGGTTACAGCCATGATGAAATCAAATGCTTCCTGCGGATTTTCGGATTTCTTGTTGACAGCCATAGCCTGTGCGCCGATGTTTGCAACGGTGCTGGGATCCTTGTCCTCTGCTGTCATGGTCGGGAAGTTGAACATGCCCCATTCTTCGTCCAGCTCAACGTTGCCCTCTTTCATGTTGTTGGTGATTTCACCCGGGACCCAAGAAGCGTTGACAACCATAGATGCTGTGCCCATGCCCAGTTCGTTTTCGCCTGCGGGGTATGCATCGGGAGCTGTTTCGCTCAGGTAGCCTTTTTCACGCAGATCAACCACAAACTGTGCTGCCTGCTTTGCCTGTTCGGATTCTGCCCAGCCGCCGTTCTTAGAAAGTTCCTTCACGCCATCTTCGCCAACCATACGGGCAAGGATGAAGCCGAAGGTATACATGGTGTAAGCATCGTCCTGTGCAAGCGGGGTGTAGCCTGCATCTTTCAGCTTCTGGCATACATCCATGAATTCTTCCCAAGTTTTGGGCTCTTCCGTGATCTTTGCTTTTTCAAACGAGCTCTTGGTGTAGAAAACGCCGGAAGTGTACGGCTGATAGGGGATGCCCACCAGTTCACCTGCCCAGCCGCGAACTGCTGCGGGCAGTGCTGCAACGGCAAAATCTTCATAGCCGGCTGCCTTTGCCATATCTTCCAAGCTCAGGCAGTTGTCTGCAAACTGCTGAGAAATGCGCTGGAAGTCGTCGTCGAAGACGTCGATCTTTTCCCCTGCATCCAAAGAAGCCTTCAGAACCGTGGTGATGTCGCGGCCCTTCCATTCGATCTTAACATGTACGCCGGTCTTTTCCTCATAAGCAGCTGCTGCTTGTTTGATGACCTCGCTCTGGGGCTCGCCATCATTCCACATGGACCAGTAAACAATTTCCTTATCGGATGCTGCGGATACGCTTTCCGATTCCGGTGCTTTGGATTCTTCCGAGCTTGTGCTGGTTGTAGTGCCGCCGCAGGCAACCATGCTGAATGCCATGACAGCGGACAGAAGCAACGCCATTACTTTTTTCATTGCGAAGTTTCCTCCTTGAAAATGTTTTTTCGTGATATCGGGCATATTTTTTGTTCTGCAGATCCTGTCCCGACCCCAGATCTGCTTGCTACACTCTTAGCATACTTGCTTCTGCACACTTATTCAAGGTCACTTATTGACATAGATTTTATATATATTGACTTTAAAGTTTCAAAAAAGTAAAAAATAATGAAATCATCGCCATTAAGTTCTATTTTTTATGGAAATTCACCTTCGCAGTCGAACGATATGCACTAAAATTTACCTTTTTTGAATTTCATTACTGTCTGTTTGTTGACGGATATCCGCATCCGTGCTACAATCGTTACAAAAGTGTAGCTTATTGTGCACCTGTTTGTTGCTTCAACCGATGAAAAGGAGAACCGTGAAATCATGAGCAGCACGCGTTTTGATTTTATTTCGACACCCTCTGCATCGCAGCCGTATCATCTGCTGTATGTGGCATCTTCCTGCTATGATAAAGACTGGAACAGCCTGATGCACACCCACCAGTGTGCCGAGCTGTTTTTCTGTGTACAGGGGCAAGGGCGTTTTCACACACCGGAACACACCTTTTCCGTGCGCCGGAACGATCTTGTCATTATCAGCTCCAATGTCGAACATGCCGAATCCAGCATGAAAGCCAGCCCTTTGGAATATCTGGTGCTCGGTGTCCAGGGACTGAACTTTCAATTCGATCATTCCGGCAGCATCCATCGATATGGGCTTTTGAATTTTGAACGCTATCGGGAAGAGATCCTGTTTTACCTGCAAACCATTCTGCGGGAGGTTGATATGCAGTCGCCCGGATACGAGGATATGTGCCAGCGTATTTTGGATCTGCTGCTGATTTATGTGCAGCGCCTGACGGATGTCAAAATCCGCACCAACCTTTCCCCCCGGGAACGGGATCATACCGCAAACCGAAACTGTGCCTTGATCCGCCAATATATCGATGAGCATTTCAGCGAACCGATCACGCTGGATTCCCTGGCACAAATGGTTCACATCAACAAATGCCACCTGGTGCGCACCTTTCAAAAAGAATACGGCATCACTCCCATTAATTATCTGATCGAAACGCGGCTCAAGGAAAGCCGCTTTATGCTGGAAAACACAAACTATTCCACATCGCAGATCGTGGCGCTTTCCGGCTTTTCGTCGGCAAGCTATTTTTCCCAATGCTTCCGGCGAAGAGAAAAGATGTCCCCTTCCCAGTACCGGGAGATGCATGCCCGCAAGGCATCCGGGCTTCCGTTTGTGCCGGAAGCCAGTGCAGCCAAATAAGTGCGCTGTGCTCTTTCCTTTTACTTATAAAAATGGTTCCGCCGTTTTGCCGCATCCCGCTTTGCGGCATTACGCTTTCGGACCGGATCGTTCAGAACCCGCTTTTGATACAGCGGGTTCTTTTTCGTGCTTTTCTCTCTTGTTTCAAAGCACAAAAACGGCAGCCGCGGGAACACGGCTGCCGCAGACTGATATTTTTTACAAGGTTTCTCCCTGCGTCGGCTTAAGAAAAAACAAACCGATGAACCCTGCCGCCGTACTGATAACCGCGATCCAGTGCCGCGCCGCCGGATCCGCAAAGCATCGGGCTGCAAGCGGGAACCCCACGCTGCCCACGCTCATACCCAGCGCCAGAAATCCATAGTTGATGCCCGCATTTTTTCGCCCGAACAGATCCGTACCCATTACCGAGATCATCGCCGCCTCACCCGAATAACAGAAGGTCAGCAGGCTGTATACGGCAACGACCCACCAGCCCTGTGCAAACGAAAACACGAAGGAAAGTGTGCACAATGCCCCGAACAGCAGCCGATCGGTACAAAGACGCCCCACCTTATCGCTGAGCCACGGCATCAAAAGCCTGCCCGCCGCCGAGCCGAGCGAGCCCACCACAATGCAGGAAAGCGCAGCGGTTTGTTCCAGCCCGCGCTCCTGCGCAATTTCCACAATGCGCGGGCTGAACAGAAGCACCGAAGGCGTAGCCAGGCAGACAATGACTGTCAGCACCCAGTACTGCGGTGTTTGAAGCATTTCGCGCACTGTATAGTCCCGCCCTTGCTGCGGTGCAGACGGCTGTTTTTGCGGGTTGCTCAAAAGCGCGCTTGCTGTCCCGCAAACAAGCAGCATCAGGATGCCCAGCACGAAAAACGCGACGCGTATTCCCCATTGCTCGATCAGAAAGCGTCCCAGCAGCGTGAGCACACCGCCCGAAACCCCCACCGCGCCGCCGATGATTCCGGTGGCAAAGCCCTTGCGCTGTGCATACCATTTCTGCGCACACGACATGACGGCAGGATATAAAAACGCACTGCCCAGCCCCACCGGAACGCTGAACGCCGCATAAAACACCCACGGTATTTGCGCCGGCAGGAACGCCGCCGCGCAAAAGCCCGCCGACATCAGCCCTGTGCCGCACACCCCTGCCGCGCGCGGGCCGGCCTTATCCTGCACCAGTCCCCCGAAAATACAGCCGATCCCGTAAAAGCAGATCGTCAGGCTGAAGATCATCGAAGCGTTGTCCTGCGAAAAGGCGTATTCATCGCAGACACTGCGCTGAAACACGCCCCACGCCGCCGGGACCCCTGCCAGGATCTGGATCGCCGCCCCTGCGGCAAGGATCACCCAGGGATGCTGCTGCACAAAGGCTGCGGGTGCTGTTTTGGGCGGATCTTTTTTCCCGCTCATAAATCATCCGCATCCTGCACCGGGCGTTCCGTTTCGTCCAGCGGCCGTCCGGTATAACTGCCATTCGGGTCTGTTTTGCTGGGTTTTTGCCGCACAATGGCACGCACGACCGCATTGCGGATTTTTAAAGCGGCTGTTTGCGACGGGATTTGATTCTTTTTCATAGTCGTTCCTCCTTTTTGTATATACGATGCACCGCATGTCCATGATATATGCATCAAACGAAAAGGAGCTGCGCGCTGTGACCACACGAAAAGCATTTCTGTTCGGATTTGCCATTACGCTTGCTGTGCTTGTTCCGGTTTATCTTGCCGCTGTCTGCATTATCCTGACAAGGACGGCTCCCGCCGATACTCCGCAGCAGGGCATCCCCATTCGCGTGCCTATGCCGGGTGATGCCAAAACGATCCTGCTCATGACAGGCGAAAAAGAGCCGGAACAATTCGTCCTGCTGCGTTTCGATGCACTGGAAAAGCGCATATCCGCCGGAGCCCTTGCCCCGGAAACGGTTGTGCTCACAAGCGGAAAAGCCATTTCCCTTGTCCAAGCCGCAAAGCAGGCGGGGCCTGCACAGGCGGCAGCCTGTATCCGCGAAACACTGCACATCCCGCTGGATCATTATCTGTTCTGCACCCCAAAGCAGCTGATTTCCATAACGAAGGATTTTTCCGCTGCGCACCTGCCGCTTTTCCGCTACCTGACGCGGGATGCGATTGAGGAAATGCAGCTCGATCTGCCCGGGGAACAGACGATCACTTTTACGCCGCAGATGTTTGCCGATGTAATGCGTACCTGCCGCGCCACTTCCGCCGCACGCGTCATGCTGCGCACAGAAGGCTATCTTGATTTTCTGCGCGCAAACCCCATTGCTCTTGCGGAAAAGCTGCCTGCTGCAGTGCGGAAAATTTTCGGTGAGCTTTCCACGAATCTTTCTGCCGCCGATTTATTCGATTACGAACGTATTTTCGGGTTTCTTGCGCGGGAAATTCCCGAATATTATCCGGTTTCATTGCCCGGAAAATGGATCAGCGGCCGGTTCGAGTTTGCCGAAACGGCGGTAACCGCCGCTGCCGCCGCATTCGGGAGCCTGCCGCAGGCCGATGAAACCCAGCCGCAGACATCCGCACAAAGAGACCGTGCCAGCGATACCGCACTGCCGCAGGCATCCCATGCCGCTTACGGCATCCAAGGCACGGCGTCCGATTTTGCCGCTTCGTCGATTTCGCCTTCGGTTTCTTCCCAGCCGCACACGGCCGAATCCGCGCATCTGCCGCGCGCCGGCTCATTATAGCGTTCTGCAAAAACCGCCGAAGCAGAACATTTCCTTTCTTTGCTTTTTTTCGCGCTTTTTTTCCACGGCTTTGCCGCATGATGATTCCATACCATATGAAATCATCCGGAGGTGCATCCTGATGCAGCAAAAAAGACGAATCCTTTTCCTCGCGCTGGGGTTTCTCTGTCTGACCGCGGCGGCCGCTTTGCAATATCGGAATTTCCGTGACGATCTGCGCGCAGGGCAATCTGCGCAAGCGATTGTGCGGGATCTGAAGCAATCGGTTTTCGAATCGGCACAAGTCCCCTCTTCCGCCCGCGCCGAGCCTTCTGCCGATGACGCACACCGCTTGCAAAGTGAATTTGCCGGGATCCTTTCCATCCCCTGCATCGGGCTGGAACTGCCGGTTTATGCCGAATACAGCCGCGATGCACTTTCCCTTGCACCCTGCCGCCAGTACGGAACGGCGCGCGAAGGAAATCTTGTGATCGCAGGGCACAATTTTCAGCAGCACTTTGCCCCGCTCGGCCGTCTGCACCCCGGCGATACGCTTACATTCACCGAAACCGACGGCACGGTTTACTCCTACACCGTCTGCGCCGTTGCCACGCTTTCCCCGGGACAGACCGAACTGGTATTTGGATGTGCACACAGCCTTGTGCTTTACACCTGCAATTATTCCGGCAATGCACGGCTTTGTATTTTCTGCGATCTTTCTGCCCCCGGCTAGCGCGATAAACCGCCCGGTTTTCCACATTTTTCTGCTTTTTGTTGAAAACCGAGCGTACGTCTGCACGCCTTTTCGGATTCCGCTTAGCCGGGTGTCACCGCCTGCGTCTCGTAAAGCTGCCGTCCCAGCGCTTCGCTCTGCTGCTGAACTGAAATCACAAATTCACCGTTCACCTGCAGCCCGTATCCGTAATACCGCGTTTGCCCCGTTTCGGGGTCACGATAGCAAAACGCCGCGCCGATGATTTCCTTTCCACCGGCGGCATCCTGATCCTGCACGGTCACAGTTCCGATGATATCCGTGTGTGTGATCCCACAATCGGAAAGGACACGCGCCGCAGCATACTGCTGTGCCGCATGGATGCGCGCCTTTTCCGCATTGGAATCAATGCGCCGGAACTGCATCCCCGCGGACGCACCCGCGATCAGCACCGCCGCAAGCCCCGCCGCCAGTGCAAAGCGCATTCGTCTGCCGGAGGAACGGTGCACAAAATCCGAAACCGTCTGCCGCAGCAGCCCAAAAAAAAGGATGACAAGCGCACCGAGCAGCAGAAAATCCGAATACCGCTCCAGCAATATCGTCGGCACAAGCGAAATGCCGCCGATCGCCGCCGTGCCAAAGCCGCAGATCGCAATAATTTTTGCCGCCTGCCGCCGCTGCGGTTCCTGCTGGCGTTCCCCCCAAAGCTGCGCGCACAGTGCCGCCGCAAGCCCGCCGAAGCAGAAAAGGCTGCCCACGATCGACCGCAGCCCGAACGAAAGCACCGCTGCCGCCGCAAGGAACACACAGCCCGCCGCCGCCGCGCACATCTGAAGGTGCAGTTCTTCCCCGTGTTTTTGCTGTGCCAGCGCAATCGTTTCCGAAACTGCCGCCTGTGCGGATTCCTGCGTCACAGGCTGTGGTTCGGCTTGTGCCCGCATCAATTCCACCAGTGTCACCCCCAGTGCCGCCGCAAGCGGCTCCAGCGTGCCGATATCTGGAAAGCCCAACCCGCGTTCCCAGCGGCTGACGGCCTTATCCGTTACATTGATTTTTTCCGCAAGCTCCTGCTGCGTCATGCCTCCCGCTTTGCGCCGCTGCGCAAGAAAGGCTCCGAACTTCCGTGCATCCATTGCGGTCATCCCCCCTTCTTCTTGATTCGGATTGTACCGCATCGCCCCGTTTTGTGCAACCGATGATTCGTAGAGTTGGCTGTCTGTGTGCGTTTTCCGGCCTTTTTTCGATGTTTTTTCCACACATAAAAAAGGCGGCGCCGGAAAATGCTCCGGTGCCGCTCTGGCTTCATCCTGTTTTTATGGTTTCATGAAAGGGTACCGACCGCTTTGCGCCGGCACCTTTTCTGCATGATTTCACAAAAAAACATCCGGTTGAAAAAATCAACCGGATGCTTCTGGCTCCCCTTGTTGGGCTCGAACCAACGACCCTGCGGTTAACAGCCGCATGCTCTGCCAACTGAGCTAAAGAGGAATATCAAATTGTTTTGCAGCGTCTGAACGTGTATCCGTTTCGTGACTGCCTATTTACTATACACCCTTTTGAATGTAAATGCAAGTGTTTTTTTGAAAAAATTTATTTTTTTCAAAAAAACCTTCTGCAATCCGCCTGCGGCTGAAAAAAAACGGAAGCCCGGAAGGGCTTCCGTTTTGCTTCAGCGTATTTTCGCAGCCCGCTTCGGGGCGCGGCGTTCGGCTTTTAGCCGAGGATGATCTTCGTCAGCTCAACCGGCTCTACGATCTTGCCGTCCTTGTAGACGCGCATATTGCCGGAAGCGATCTCGTCGATCAGGATGACTTCGCCGTTGTTGTAGCCGAACTCAAACTTGATATCATACAGATCCAGATCTTTCTTTGCCAGCTCATCTGCAACGATCTTTGTGATCTTCAAGGTCTGCTCTTTCATGCTGTCGTACATTTCGGGGCTCATAACGCCCAGTGCAACAAGCCCATCCTTGGTGACAAGGGGATCGCCCTTTGCGTCGTCCTTGAAAGTCGTTTCCACATAACCGCCTTCCAAAACAGCGCCATCTTCAATGTAATTGCCATAACGACGGATGAAGCTGCCCGTAGCCTTCAGGCGGCAGATCACTTCCAGACCCTGGCCGAACACCGTAGCCGGCAGCACTTCCATGGTTGCATCGTCAAGATTTGCGCCAACATAGTGCGTTTTGATGCCCTGTTCTTTCAGGATCTCAAAAAACTTGATTGAAGTCTCAAGGTTTGCACGGCCAATGCCTTCGATCGTCAAACCAACTGTATTTTCACCCGGATCGAACACGCCGTCCTTGCCGGTGCAGTCATCTTTGAACTTCAAAAGAACGTTGCCGTTCTCCAGCTGATAGACATCTTTTGTTTTCCCTCTATAAAGCATTTCCACCTAAAATCCCTGTCCTTTCTGTGTCAAAAAAACGCAAATCAAAAATAGAAATCACTTACAGATTACTGCAAAAAGCGCATTTCCGCAATAGTTTTTTACAAGAATCATCATTTTGAACAATCCCCGGTAAAAATACGGATTCTCTTTTAGATTTTATCCCCGATTCACCTGCCTTTGTTTTTATGGATTTAAAATACACTGCATTTGTCTACTTGCGCTTATGCCGGCAAAATGGTAGAATGACTTTAAATTCAAAATGAACGGAGGACATTGAAATGCAGGATAACACGTTACGCAAACGCAGCGAAGTTCCCGAAGAATCGACATGGGATCTTCGTGATCTTTTTGAAAGTGACGAAGCATGGGAAGCCGAAAACGAGGCACTGAAATCCATGCCCGCACGTTTTGCCGAACTGGAAGGTCACCTTGGTGACAGCGCTGCAGCTCTGCTGAACTATTTCCGTCTGGATGACGAAGCCAATCTGCGCGTATCAAAGCTGTACGGCTATGCCAGCTGCAAGGGCGATCAGGATACGGCAAACGGTTTTTATCAGAACATGCGCGGCAAGGCCATGGGCACGCTTGTCGCCATTTCCAGCGCAGGCGCTTTTGCATCTTCCGAGCTTATGGCGATTTCGGACGAAATGCTGTGCCGCTTTTTTGAACAGGAGCCGGCGCTCGAAGAATACCGCCGCACTCTGCACAAGCTGCGCCGCCGTGCTGCGCATATCCTTTCCCCCGCAGAGGAAACCCTGCTTGCCGCAGCCGGTGAAATGTCCGAAGCACCCGGCAACATTTCCAGCGTATTCAGCAATGCCGATATCCGCTTCCCGGATGTTGCGGATGCACAGGGTGAAATGCATCAGCTGACGAACACAACGCTGGTTCCCCTTTTGGAAAGTGCTGACCGCGTGCTGCGCCGCAATGCGTTCGATACATTCTACGAAACGCTGGGCGGCTTCCGCAACACGGCGGCTGCCACCATGGATGCCCAGTTCAAGCAGCTGCGCTTCTTTGCCAACGCCCGCAAGTACGACAGCACGCTGAGTGCTTCCTTGGATGCGACCGAAGTACCCACCGAGGTGTATCGGAACCTGATCGAAGCCGTGCACGCAAATCTGGATAAAATGTATAAATATGTGGCACTGCGCAAGAAGATGATGGGCGTGGACGAGCTGCATATGTATGACGTCTACACCCCGATCGTCGCGGACGCTGCGGAAAAGATCCCCTTCGAGCAGGCAAAAGAAACCGTGCTGGAAGCACTTGCCGTTCTGGGCGAGGATTACACCGCTTTGCTGCGTGAAGGCTTTGAAAACCGCTGGATCGACGTTTATCCCAACGAGGGCAAGCGCGGCGGCGCGTATTCTTCCGGCAGCTCGTATCCGCACCCGTATGTTCTGCTCAACCAGAAGGATACGCTGGACAACATGTTTACGCTGGCGCATGAAATGGGCCACGCACTGCACAGCTATCACAGCTGCAAATATCAGCCCATCAGCACCAGCGGCTATGTCATCTTCGTTGCCGAGGTCGCTTCCACCTGCAACGAAGTTCTGCTGATGCGCCACCTGCTGAGCAAGACGACCGATAAGAAAGAGCGCGCCTATCTGCTCAACCACTTCCTGGATCAGTTCAAGGGCACGGTATACCGCCAGACGATGTTCGCTGAATTCGAGCTGGAAATGGGCCGCATGGCAGAGCGCGGTGAAACGCTGACGGCCGAAGCCCTGAGCGAAAAATATCTGGAGCTCAACAAGCTTTACTACGGCCCGGATATGGTTTCGGATGACGGCATCGCAATGGAATGGGCACGCATCCCGCATTTCTATTACGATTATTATGTATTCCAGTATGCAACCGGCTTTTCGGCGGCTGTGGCGATCGCAAACCGCATCCTTTCCGAAGGCGAGCCTGCGGTGCGGGATTATAAGAAATTCCTTTCCGGCGGCTCCAGCAGCGACCCGATCTCTCTGCTGAAGCTTGCGGGCGTTGATATGAGCAGCCCCGAACCGGTCAATTCCGCTCTTTCCCTGTTTGGCGAAATCATCGACGAACTGGCAGAGCTGGAACAAATCGACAGCCTTTGATCACCCGCATACAAAAATGCCCGGCGCAAAAGCGCCGGGCATTT
>JAHHSK010000047.1 GCA_020025255.1 Ruthenibacterium sp.
CGGTGCGCAAGGTCCCGTTCGATCTGCGCTTACTGCGCGCTGCGTTCATGCTTCCATGCAAGGAATTCCTCATAGCTGCCCACACGATCCAGACAGCCCTCTTTGCCCACCGGGATTTCGATGATCCGGTTTGCGATTTCATCAATGAACTGGTGGTCATGCGAAGAAAACAGCAGATTGCCCGGGAAACGCGCAAGGCCGTTTGCCAAAGCCTGGATGCTTTCCAGATCGAGGTGGTTTGTCGGCTGATCGAGCAGCAGCACATTGGCATGCGTCATCATCATGCGGCTGAGCATACAGCGCACCTTTTCACCGCCCGAAAGCACCTTAGCCGGCTTATAGACTTCATCCCCGGAAAAGAGCATCCGCCCTAAAAAGCCGCGCAGGTACGTTTCCGTCGTATCCTCGCTGTACTGGCGCAGCCAGCAGATCAGATCCTCGTCAAAATCTTCAAAGAAGGCGGAATTATCCAGCGGGAAATAGCTCTGGCTGGTGGAAACACCCCACTTGAAGGAACCCGCATCCGGCTCCATTTCGCCCATCAGGATCTTGAACAGCGCTGTATTTCCGGCTTCATTTTCGCCCACCAGCGCGATCTTATCGCCCTTATTGGCAATGAAGCTGACGTTATCCAGCACCTTCACGCCGTCGATCGTTTTGGTAAGCCCTTCGACAAACAGGATATCCTTGCCCGCTTCGCGCTCCGGCTCAAAGCCGACAAACGGATAGCGGCGGCTGGACGCGGGCATTTCCTCCACCGTGATGGAATCCAGCAGCTTTTTGCGGCTGGTGGCCTGCTTTGATTTCGATTTGTTGGCCGAAAAGCGCTGGATGAAGCTTTGCAGCTCGCGGATCTTTTCTTCCTTTTTCTTATTCTGGTTACGGATCAGCTGCTGCATCAGCTGGCTGGATTCGTACCAGAAATCATAGTTGCCGACATACATCTGCACCTTGTTGTAATCGATATCCACAATGTGCGTGCATACCGCATTCAGGAAATGACGGTCGTGGCTGACCACGATGATCGTGCCCGGATAATCCAGCAGGAAATCCTCAAGCCAATCAATGCTTTCGATATCAAGCCCGTTCGTCGGCTCGTCCAGCAGCACGATCGAAGGCTGGCCGAACAGAGCCTGCGCCAGCAGCACCTTGACCTTCTGCCGGCCGTCCAGGGAATCCATGGGCGCATAGTGCAGCTCCATAGGGATGCCAAGGCCGTTCAAAAGCTGATCTGCCTCGGTTTCCGCCTCCCAGCCGTTCATCTCAGCAAATTCGCCTTCCAGCTCGGCCGCGCGCTCGCCGTCTGCCTCGGTAAAATCCTCCTTGGCATAAAGGGCTTCTTTTTCCTTCATGATATCATACAGCCGGCGGTTTCCCATGATGACGGTATCCATAACGTTGTATTCATCGTATTTGAAGTGATCCTGCTCCAAAACGCTCATGCGGTCATCTGCCCCAAGGCTGATATTGCCGGTGCTCGGCTCGATTTCGCCGGAAATAATGCGCAGCAGGGTCGATTTTCCGGCGCCGTTTGCGCCGATGATGCCATAGCAGTTGCCGGGCGTGAATTTAAGATCGACGTGTTTATACAGGGTGCTGCCCGCAAACTGCAGACTGACGTCGGTAACTGTTAACATAGACTTCTCCTTTTTGCTTGATAAATGCACTATCTTGAATAACATACCATGACGCGGCATTTTTGTAAACACCTTTTTGTGTGCAAAGCAGCCGTTTTCCGCTTGGTATCGCTCTTTTTGCCGAAATTCCCGCGCTGCACCGGGTTTTTGCGCATCCCATGCTTGCAAAAAAAGGCGGCACTCCCGTGTGCCGCCTTTTTTTCCGTGCGCTTCAGCGGTTCATTTCGCTGACCGGGCCGGTTGCATTGTGTTCGTTGATGATCCGGTTGATTTCCTTGAAATCGGAAGATGGCAGATCGCCGGGAACGGTATTCTTCACACTGGAGGTTGCATTTCCGAACTGCATCGCCTTTTTGGGATCATTGTATTTGAGCAGCCCGAACAAAACACCCGCCACATACGCATCGCCGGAACCGATTCGATCGATCACATCGATGTGCGTATACGGTGCTTCGGTATAAAACGCATCCTTTACCGAAGAATAGATCACCGATGTGAAATTATGCTTGCGCGGGCTGATGACCGTGCGCTGCGTGGTTGCCACGATCTTAACGCCGTATTCCTGCGAATAGCTCTTCATGATATCGTACAGCTCGCCCGTTTTTCCAAACATGCGGCGGCTGGTTTCTTCGGAAACAAACAGGACATCGACAAGCGGCAGGATCGAGCGGATCGTCTCCCGCGCTTCTTCCTCGCTCCAAAGATTTGCGCGGTAATTGACATCGAACGAGATGATCGCGCCGTTTTCTTTAAACTTTTTCAGGACCTCGATCGCGACTTCCCGTGTGCCGAGTGCAAGGCTGATGCCGCTTAAATGGAACATGCGCGCACTGGTGAAGGCTTCCTGCGGGATATCCTCCATACGGATGCCGCACACCGAAGCATGATGGCGGTCATACACGATCGTCGGCTTGCGGGGGGCCGCACCCATTTCATAATAATAAATGCCGAGCCTTGCTTCGGGGGAATCATCATAAGTAAGGAAGTCATCCGAAACACCGACAAAACGGATGCGGTTTTTAATGAAGGTGCCCAGCTCATTCTGCGGCAGACGCGAAATGATGCCGGTGCGCAGCCCCAGCAGCGCAACCCCCGAAGCCACATTCAGCTCCGCACCGCCCGCACGTTTTTCAAAAATATCGCCATCCACAATGCGCGCATGACGCGGCGGGGAAAGACGCAGCATGATTTCTCCGAAGGTAATAAGATCGAATGCCTTTTTTTCCATAACCTGACCCTCCAGCGTATAGTATAAATATTGCGCGGCGCATGCCGCGCCGCGTTGCTGCGGTGGGTGCCTGTACACCGCTGCCCGCATGATTCAGCTTCAGTATAGCATAAATTCCGCACAGTTGCGAGAATGTTTTGCACTGTGGAACGCCTTGTGCGACTTTGCCAGAACTGCCCTTGTTTTTTTGGCCATATTTTCGTATGCTTTTTTTCTTTTCCCGGACATTTTTACTATGCAAAGCTTGTGCTTTGTTGCAAAAAGTGCGATTTTCGTTGTTTTCCGTCCGGCTTCTTCTTTTCCTGTCCATTCCATGGTATACTTATATAGTATATTTTTTTATCTATAACAGCATGCTGGATGCGCGGCATCTTATGCCGTGCCGTTACAAAGGAGAGATTTTTTTGCACAACAAAGACGAAGCAATGGGCACAAAGCCCGTTGGAAAACTGATGCTCCAGCTGGCCCTTCCTGCGGTTGCGGCACAGCTGATCAATATGCTTTACAGCACGGTGGACCGCATCTACATCGGCAATATCCCCGGCTCGGGCGCATTGGCGCTTACGGGGGTTGGCGTCACATTTCCGATCCTGATGCTTGTTTCCGCTTTTGCTGCCTTTGCGGGCATGGGCGGTGCGCCGCTTGCTTCCATTCAGCTGGGGGCAGGCAATCGCGAGGGCGCAGAAAAGATCCTTGGCAACTGCTTTTCCCTGCTTTTGGTGCTTTCCGTTTCCTTAACGGTGGTGTTCAGCATCTTCAAGCGCCCGCTGCTGTATTTGTTCGGCGCATCGGATGCCATTATCCAATATGCCGAAGACTACATTACGATTTATCTTGCCGGCACCATTTTCGTTCAGATGTCGCTTGGCCTCAACACCTTCATCAGCGCACAGGGCTATGCCACCACGGCCATGCTCAGTGTCCTGATCGGTGCTGTCATCAACATCGTGCTTGACCCGATTTTGATTTTCACGCTGAACATGGGGGTTTCGGGCGCGGCGCTTGCCACGATCATCTCCCAGGCAGCCAGCGCCGCTTGGGTGCTGTGCTTCCTGTTCGGCAAAAAAAGCGGCATCCGCATCCGCAAGGAAAACCTCAAGTTCGATAAACGCGTTATCGGCAAGGTCATCAGCCTCGGCATTTCCCCCTTTGTGATGCAAAGCACCGAAAGCCTTGTGAGCATTACGCTCAACAGCGGCCTGCAGCACTTCGGCGGCGATCTGTATGTCGGCAGCATGACGATCATCCAGAGCGTTATGCAGATGCTTGTCATGCCGGTACAGGGGATCCAGCAGGGTTCCCAGCCGATCATGAGCTTCAACTACGGCGCCAAAAAATACGACCGTGTGCGTCAGACGTTCAGCCTTTTGTTCCGCATCCTGATCACTCTTACCTGTCTGAGCACGCTGGCTGCGTTTTTCTTCCCGCACATCCTTGCCCGCATGTTCACGCAGGACATGCAGCTGATCGATCTGGTAAGCAAAACCATGCCGATCTTCTTCGCCGGCATCTGGGCATTCGGCATGCAAATGGCGTGCCAGGCCACCTTTATGGCTTTGGGGCAGGCCAAAATCAGCCTGCTGCTTGCCTTGCTGCGCAAGGTGGTGCTGCTTGTGCCCCTTGCCATTATCCTGCCGCGCATCCTGGGCGGCAATGTCATGGGCATCTATATTGCCGAACCGATTGCCGATATCATCGCCAGCTTCACCACTTTGGCGCTGTTCCTGATTAAGCGCAAGGTTTTGCTGCCGAAAACATCATCCTGCACAGAATAAAACGCAGATGCGGGCCTGCCCGCACGAACGGAGGCTGTTATGAAGCGTGGTTCCTTTACAAAATACTTATACTGGGGCGTAACGGTATTCCTTGTTATCTGCGCGTGCATCCTGTTTTTCTTTTCGCTGTTCAAGCTGCCGGATATCCTGGGCTTTTTCAAAACACTCATCGGCATCCTGATGCCGTTTGTGTATGGGCTGACGCTGGCGTATATGCTCAATCCCATTTTCAATTTTTTGTACGATCGCTTCTGCCCATTGCTCCAAAAGCGTTGCAAAAGCCCCAAACGGGCGGTGCATCTTGCGAAATTCCTTTCCACCTTCCTTTCGATCACGCTTGCCCTGCTTATTGTGGCGGCACTTCTTTCCATGGTTCTGCCGGAGGTTGTTTCCAGCATCATCGGGCTTTCGGAATCCAATCTTTTTTCCGAGGGCGTCACGGATGTCACGACTTGGTTCGATGATTTCCTCAAGCAGTACCCGAATCTGGAAGCCGCTGCCGAGCGCATTTATGTGCAGGCTGTCGGCATGTTCGACACCTGGCTGAAAAACGATATGCTGCCGCAGCTGACGAACCTGATGAACGGTCTGCTTTGGACACTGACGTTTATCAAAAATATCTTTATTGCGATCATCATTGCGGCCTATGTGCTCAACAGCAAGCAGCTGTTTGCCGCACAATCCAAAAAGCTGCTGTACAGCATCCTGGATGTGCACCGCGCCAATCTTATCCTGAGCAACTTCCGCTTCACGCACAAGGTATTCGGCGGGTTTATCAACGGCAAGCTGCTGGATTCACTCATCATCGGCATTTTGTGCTTCCTGGGCATGACCCTTTTCCGGATGCCGTATGCGATGCTTGTGAGTGTGATCATCGGGGTAACCAACATCATCCCGTTCTTCGGGCCGTTTATCGGCGCGATCCCCAGCATCCTGCTGATCCTGCTGATCGATCCGCTCAAGGCGCTTTATTTTGCGCTTTTCATTCTGGTGCTCCAGCAGTTTGACGGCAACATTCTGGGGCCGAAGATCCTTGGCGATTCCACCGGGATTTCCGGCTTTTGGGTCATGTTTGCGATCCTTCTTGCCGGCGGGCTGTTTGGTTTTGTCGGCATGGTAGTCGGGGTTCCCCTATTTGCGGTATTTTACAATATCGTATCCGTCCTTGTCCGTTATTCTCTTCGCAGAAAAGGCTTGCCCGACCAGACCCAGGCTTATTACGGGCTGGAACGAATGGATGAGCAGACCCCGCTTGCACCGGAGCCCGAACCGCCGTGCGATGCACCCGAACCGCCCTGCCCCGACCATGCCGGGTAATATCCCGTTTCTTATGCAGAAAGGCGATGCAAAAGCTTTTAGCTTTTGCATCGCCTTTTTTCGGTTATTGCCTTATTTTCTGCGCCCGTCTTAGGCATTAGCCTGACAGCGGATGTGGCTTTCCACGCGCTGGACGATCATATCCAGTGCAACCGTGTTTTTTCCGCCCTCCGGTACAATGATATCGGCATACCGTTTGCTGGGTTCCACAAACCGTTCATGCATCGGCTTTACCGTTGTAAGATACTGTTCCACAACGCTTTCGAGCGAACGCCCGCGCTTTTTCACATCGCGCACGATGCGGCGCAGGATGCGCACATCGGCATCGGTATCCACAAACACCTTCACATCCATAAGATCCCGCAGCTTGGAATCGGCAAAAATCAAGATTCCCTCTACAATAATAACGCTGGTCGGGTGGATCAGGAGCGTATCGTTCGAACGATTGTGCTGCGTGAAATCATATACCGGACACGCGATCGTCTCGCCGCGGCGCAGCGCTTCGATCTGCTCGACCATAAGCTCGGTATCGAAGGAATCCGGGTGATCGTAATTGAGCCGGCTGCGTTCTTCCAGCAAAAGATCGTCATGACGCTTATAATAGTTATCGTGATTTATGACCGAAACGTTTTCTCGGAACCGTTCCTTCAATCGCTGCGTCAGCGTGGTTTTTCCGCTGCCGGTTCCTCCGGCTATGCCAAGAATCAAGGTTTCCATGGACACTGCCCCCTGTCGTGCGTTTAGTACGCGATTTTGAAGATTGCTTTTTTTACTTTATCACAGCCCTGCGCCCGGATGCCCGGCAGATGTGCTTCTTCCACCATGAACACCGCAAACCGTGTCTCATCCAAAACCAATGCAGCGCTGGTATTTCCGTCCCAAAGGGCGCAATCGTCCGCTTCGCTGTATTCCTGCACAGCCGTCACATCGCCAAGCGTGACCTCACACAGCTCCATACCCTCGATGTCCGTATGCAGATCCATGTAGCGGGAATGTGTTTCATAGCGGCGTCCTTCTGCGGGCAGGGTTTCCAGCTCCTGCACCGTGACATACACATTTTCCCCATCGATCTCCGTGCGCCCATTGGGCAGCTGCGTCAGATCGGTGTTTTCGATAAAATCGATCGCCTTATCCAGATTTTCGAACATCCCGCGATACTGATTCAGGTTTTCCAGGGTATCATACAGCATAAAAAGCCCTCTTTTCTTTTTCTGCAGCCCGAACGGTGCAGAAGATTCCTTTTTCTTTTATTGTATCAAAACGCGCGAAGGAAATAAATCCTTCGCGCGTTTTTTCTTGCAGAATGAATCGATTTATTTGATTTCCGGCAGGCTTGCCGCAGCAGCGCTCTGACCGACGCGGCGTGTCTTTTCATCCGGTGCCTCCGGACGGAACGCCAACTCAGGATATTCTTCATCCATAACGCGGGTGGCCACATCCATGATGATATCGCCGCCCTTGCCGCTCATCACGCGGCCCATCATCTGAACATGACGGATATCATAGAATTTTGCATACAAAGCCAGCGTATGCCCAAGATATACACCGATGGATTCATACACGGCCTTTGCACGGGCATCCCCCTGCGCCATAAGCGCCTGAACTTCTTTCAGCTTTTCTGCCGGGGAATCCCCTTTCAGCTCGATCCCGGCACGCGGAGCCAGCTTGATGACGCTGTCCTGGCTGAAATACTTCACGCCGCATCCGATATCGCCCGACCATTCGTCCTGCATTGCATCGGGCTGTGCATCCACCGGCGCGAATGCCAGCTCATTCAGCCAGCCGCAGATGTTGCCATCGGTATCCACATAGCCCACTGCTTCACTTGTGCCCATTGCAATGCCCATGATGCCGTTTTCGCCCAGACCCATTGCACCGGCCAGCGCACTGACATCGCCATCGTTTGCAACAACGACCGGGATCGGATAGCCCAGCTGATTGGAAAGCTGCTGCGCTGCGCGGGTGTAGATGTTCTTGACCTTCTTATCGAAATCTTCCTTGCCCACCTTCAGGAACAGGCTGGCGACCATGCACTTATTATCAATATAAACACCGGCAGAGGAAACGCCGATGCCATCCACATGCCCGCCTCTTTCCAGGATCTTGGCCGCTGCCGTGGACAGTGCCGCCATAATGCCTTCAAAGTGGTAATCCGGATTCGAGATCGTTTTCGGGAACCATACTACTTCTTCGCTGTAAATCGGCTCGCCGTTCAGCACCGCCGAAACCTTGCGGTCCGATCCGCCCGCATCAAAGCCGATGCGTCCGCCGTCCATATGGCGACCGATCGATTCGGCACGCTGCACCGCTGCGGGCTTTTCGTCATACGGGCGGCTTTCCACGATAAACTGCGTCTCATACACATTTTCCATGAAATCCTTATCGAAGGCACGGCTCCCGGTTTCGGAATACGCCTCGCGGATCGCCGCGGCCACTGTATCATCCCCGCAGATGATGACCTTGAAGCCGCCCCAGCTCCACAGCAGGAATTTGACCATGCGGTCTGTATAATAGGCATCGGCCTGTGCCATTTCCGGCGTGCCATAGATTTTGGTTTCATAGGTGCCGATCTGCCCGCCCGAACGTTCCACTGCAATGCACAGGGGCTTTGTTGCACCGGCTTCATAATGCTTGAAGAACAGGCTCAGGGGAATAAAGCCCTGATCGAGTTCCGGCAGGTTTTTAATGGGGATGTCCACATTCAAAAATTTCATATTACGCGCACACTCCTTACTCATTCGCCCGCACCTTTTGTGCCGGGCGGTATTACTTTTATAATAGCACACCTTTTACGGCTTTTCTATCACTTCCTGCATTCGTTTTTTGCACTTTTGTTCATATTGTGCACGCACTCGTTTTTTTGTGCAAATCGCCGCGCATTTTTCCCGAAACCGCTTGACTTTTATGGAAAAAATTATATACTGATAATAGTTATCAATAAGATTCAAAGGAGGCGCTCTCATGTCAATGGAAGCATTCAATAAACTCAGCTACGGGCTGCATCTGATCAGCTCCGAACGCGGCGGCCGCCCTGTGGGCTGTGTTGTCAACACCCTGGGGCAGGTCACCGTTTCCCCGCTTCAGCTTGCTGTCACGATCCATAAGGACAACGAAACCTGCAAGGCCATTTTGGAAAGCGGCAGATTCACCGGGGCCGTTCTTGGGGAACATGCCGGCATGGAGCTGATCGGCCGCTTCGGCTTTCAATCCAGTGCTCAAATTGATAAATTTGCCGGTTTTTCCTCCGCTTTGGACTGCAACGGCATACGCTACATCACCGAGCAGACCGTCGCCCGTTTTTCCTGCACCGTAAAAAACACGCTGGATGTCGGCACGCACATCCTCTTTATCGGGCAGGTCGATGAATCCGAGGTGCTGGATGCCGCAGCAGCCCCTATGACCTATCTTTATTATCATGCCGTCAAAAAAGGGCTTACCCCGCCCAAGGCATCCAGCTACCGCCCGCCGCAGGCTGAGGAAAAGCCGGTATCCGGCTGGCGCTGCACGATCTGCGGGTATATCTATGAAGGGGAAACACTGCCCGAAAATTACATCTGCCCGGTCTGCAAAAAGGGTGCCGATGTATTTGAGCGGCTTTGAGCACGCGGCAAACGAATCACAAAAAAACAGGCGGCGCCAAGCTTTCATCCTGGCGCCGCCTGTTTTTGTTTTGATAGCCGATCTCTGTTTTCCCGCTGCGGGGCTTTCTTCGATCAATCGTTCTGCGGAACGTATGCGATCGAAAGTTCCTGCAGCTGTTTTTCTTCTACCGTTTCCGGGCAGCCGCTCATGGGTTCCCCTGCATTCTGCACCTTCGGGAACGCAATGACATCGCGAATGGAATCGCGTCCCAGCATCAGCATCACAAGGCGGTCGAAGCCGAACGCCATGCCGCCGTGGGGCGGTGCACCGTACTGGTAGGCATCCATAAGGAAGCCGAAGCTGTCGCGGGCGCGCTCTTCGGAAAAGCCAAGTGCCTTGAGCATACGGCTCTGGATTTCGGGATCGTTGATACGAATGGAGCCGCCGCCGGCTTCACAGCCGTTGAGCACCATATCATACGCAAGCGCACGCACCGCACCCGGATCGGTTTCCACCTTATCCAGATCCTCGGCACGCGGCATGGTAAACGGATGATGCTTTGCCATGAAGCGGCCTTCCTCTTCGGAATATTCAAAGAACGGGAAATCCGTGACCCACAGGAAATTGAATTTTGTGGTGTCGATCAGTTCGCATTTGCGTGCGACCGCAAGGCGCAGTGCGCCCAGTGCCGCATATACGACGCTGTTTTTCGCATCGGCCACAACCAGCAGCACGTCACCCGTTTCGGCCCCGGCTGCTTTATGAAGCGCCTGCTTTTCTTCTTCCGTCAGGAATTTTTCAAAGCTGGAAGTCACGCCCTCCTCGGTCAAGCGCGTATACGCAAGCCCCTTTGCCCCGTAGGTTTTGACCACATCGGTCAGCTTGTCAATGACTTTGCGCGTCAGCTGTCCGGCAAGACCCTTGGCATTGATGAGACGCACGCTGCCGCCCGCTTCGATTGCCGATCGGAACACGGCAAAATCGCTTGTGCGGACTGCATCGGTCACATCCTGCAGTTCCAGACCGAAGCGCGTGTCCGGCTTATCGGAGCCGAAACGATCCATAGCTTCGGTGTACGGCATGCGCAAAAACGGAGTGGGCACATCGATATCCAAAATCTCCTTGAACACACGCTTGACAAGGCCTTCGTTCACCGTCATGATGTCATCTTCGGTCGCAAACGACATTTCCATATCGATCTGCGTAAATTCCGGCTGGCGGTCTGCACGCAGGTCTTCATCGCGGAAGCAGCGCGCAAACTGATAATAGCGGTCAAAGCCCGAAAGCATCAAAATCTGCTTATACAGCTGCGGGGACTGCGGCAGCGCATAGAAATGCCCCGGCTGTACACGGCTGGGAACCAGATAATCGCGCGCGCCTTCCGGCGTGGATTTGATGAGGGAAGGCGTTTCGATTTCGACGAAATGCTGTTCATCATAATAATCCCGCACGACCTTTGCGATCTTGGAGCGCATCATGATCGGCTCGTGCATCGAAGGACGGCGCAGATCCAGATAGCGGTATTTCAAGCGCAGCTGATCATTGACATTGATATCATCGCGCACCTCGAACGGTGTGGTCTGTGCACCGCTCAGCACACGCAGCTGCGTCACAAACAGTTCTACGTCCCCGGTGGGGATCTTATCGGTTTTTGCTTCCCGCTCACGCAGGATGCCGCGTGCGATCACAACATATTCACTCTTCAGCCCGGCAGCCTTTTCAAACACCTCACGGTCTGTGGAATCATCAAAAATCAACTGTAAGATACCTGTGGTATCGCGCAGATCGGCAAAGATGACGCCGCCCTTATTGCGGCATTTTGCGATCGAGCCCGCAACTGTCATCTGTGTACCGGCGTCTTTTGCACGCAGGCCGCCGCAGTAATGGGTACGGCGCAGATTGCCCATTGTTTCCATTCCATATCCTCCTTGTTCCGGCAAATCAGCTTGCTGTGCCGAATCTCTTAATTTTAGTATTATACCGCGTTCTTGCCCGCTTGACAACGGTTTCCCGCGGATTCTTGTCTGTTTTCTGCCGATCGTACCGTTTTTGCGCACATATTCTGCGGCTGCCGTTTTCTTTTCATATTTCCCTGGCACACCGCATAATCTGTATAGAAAACCGCTTTGCCCGGACACAGTACAGATCGGAGGTGCTGTATGAAGAACCGATCGGGTGTTTTCGCTCTGGTGGGTGCTGCCGCGCTGTGCAGCATCGGGGGCGTGTGCATCAAGGGCATCCCTTGGACGCCGCTTGCCGTCAACGGTGCGCGCTGCACGGTTGCCGCGTGCATCACAGGGCTTTTTCTGCGTTCCAGCCATCACCGCCTGCATTGGAATCTGTGTGTTTTGCGCGGCGCTTTGAGCCTTGCGCTCACAACGATCCTATATGTGTTTTCCACAAAGCTTGCCGGGGCTGCCAACGCCGATCTTCTGATGTACACATCGCCTGTGTTTGTGCTGCTGTATTTATGGGCCGCAAAGCATCAGGTTCCCCCCAAGGGTGCTTTTTCCGGCTGCCTTATCGTATTTGCCGGAGTGGCACTGCTGGTTTCGGGCGAACTGGGCGCAGGCTCCCTGCTGGGCAACCTGCTTGGGCTGTGCAGCGGCATCAGCTACGCCGGTGTTTTTCTGGTCGGCAGCGAACCGGACGGCGATGCGGCATCTTCTTTCTTCTTCGGGCAGGTCATCGGCGCGGCACTCGGGCTTCCCTTCTTATGGGCGGAGCGGGATTTTTCTGCCGTGCCGGTGCTGTGCGCCCTTCTTCTGGGTGTGTTCCAGCTGGGGCTTTCTTATATTTTAATGGCAAAGGGGCTTGAAAAAACGCCTCCCGTCACCGCCAATCTGATCACTGCGATCGAACCGATCCTGACCCCGGTATGGGTCGCGCTGGCATTCGGGGAAACTCTTTCGCCCGCAGCGCTGCTGGGCGCAGGCCTTGTGATTTTCGGCATCGTCCGCTATCAGCTGTGTGCAGCCCGCGCGCGCCCGTGTGCGTGAAGCACCCGCCAAGGGATCGGCTTGCTGCGCTTTGCAAGCCTTTGCCCGCGTGCCGGCTGCATACGGCCTTTTGCAAAATGCCCCGGTGCAGTGTGGAACTGCACCGGGGCATTTTTGTCACAGGCTGCGGGAAGGAGCCGATCGGTCAGCTTCCTGCGCCTTTTCAAACTGCTCCCACAGATTCAGCTTTTTCAGGAACATCAGCAGCATCGGCAGCGTCACAAGGAAGGTGGCAAGATCCGCCGCCGGCTGGGCGATCTGCACCCCGGTAAGCCCCAACAGCTGCGGAGCGATCAGGATCGCGGGCATGTAAAAAATGCCGTTGCGGCACATGGAAAGGAACGTTGCCTGTCCGGACTGCCCGGTTACCTGCAGCAGCATGTTCGTCACCGTGGAAACACCGAACAGCGGCAGCACAAAGCACTGGGCCCGAAGGGCGCGCGCGCCGATTTCGATCACTTCCAGATCATCCCGCCGAAATGCCGCCATGGCATACGGCGCTGCAAAAAATCCGGCAAGACTCAAAACCGTCATCAGCACGGTACCCACAAACATCGTAAAATAGGTTGCTTTTCGCACGCGATCATACCGCTTTGCGCCGAAATTGAAGCCCGCAACCGGCTGAAAGCCCTGCCCAAAGCCCAGCATGAACGAAAAAATAAACATGAACACCCGCCCTACGATGCTCATGGCAGCCACAGCCGCATCCCCGTATACTGCCGCATTGCGGTTCAGCAGCACGGCGGCAACGCTCATCAGGCTTTGGCGGCAGAAGGAGGGCATCCCCGTCTTGATGACGGCAAACAGCATATCGGGCTTGCGCGAAACCTTGCTGATGTGCAGCTCTGCCTGGCTTTTTTTGCGCAGGAAAAACGACAGCAGGATCAAAAAGCCGACGCACTGGCTGACAAGCGTTGCCAAGGCAGCCCCCTTGATCCCCAAATCGAACCCATAGATGAACAGCGGATCCAGCGCGATATTGAGGATGCCGCCTGTCCCAATGCCCAGCATGGCGAATGCGGCATGCCCTTCCCCGCGCAGGATGTTGTTGAGCACGAACGATCCGCCCATGATCGGCGCGCCAAACAGGATAAAGCGTGCATAATCGCGCGCAAACGGCAGGATCGTGGGGGTGGCACCCAAAAGCCGCATCAGCGGATCCAGAAAGATCGTCCCGAGGATCGTCACCGCGCTGCCAAAGACCAGCACGGCAAAAAATGCTGTGGATGCCGCGCAGCTGGCGCGTTCGGGATCTTTTTCACCCAAGCTGCGCGAAACCAGATTTCCCGCACCGATGCCCAGCATGAATCCGATCGCCTGGATGACGGCCATGATCGAAAAGACGATCCCAACCGCCCCGGCTGCACTTGTGCCAAGCTGCGAAACGAAAAAGGTATCTGCCATATTGTACACGGCGGTGATCAGCATCGTTATGATTGTCGGCACCGCCATGGTCGTGATCAGCCCCGGCAAAGGGGCCTGCGTCATTTTTTGAAACTGTGCTTCCTGTGCTGTCATTGTTTTACCTCAAGCATTTTGATTTCCGGGAATTTTTCATAAAAGCAGACCGCACTGCATCCCGCCTGCTGCAGGCGGTCGAGCTGTCTGCCCGTTTTTTTCGCCGCCGCCAGCACGGTAACGCGGTATTCTGCGCGCAGGTGCTGCGCCTTTTCCAGCACATCGGCAAAATCGGCATCCGGGCGGTACAAAAGCGCAAGGCTCTTTTTCTCATCCGGCACCTCATATCCGTTGTCCAGCAGGATCGAGCAGATGCGTTCAAACCCGATCGAAAATCCGACCGCGGGCACTTTCTGTCCGATGAATTTCCCCACCATTTCGTCATAGCGTCCGCCGCCTGCCACTGCACCGGGGAAACCAGCACAGCTCACTTCAAACACCATGCCGGTGTAATAGCCCTGTCCGCGCACCAGAGAAGGCGTGTATTCGATCGCGTACTTGCCTTTCGACAGGGTTTTCACGGTTTCGATCACGCGGGCCAGCGTTTCCGCCAGCGTTTTATCGGCGCACACGGCAGCTACATCTTCCAGCCGGAACGCACCCTTTTCCAAAAATGCTTTCAGCGCCGCAACCGCCTGCGGGGGCATTTCTTTTTCGTTCAGCTCGTTTTCCACGCCCTGCGGGCCGATCTTATCCAGCTTATCAAAGGTTACGCACACGGTATCGAGCGTCTGCTTTTCGAAGCCGAAGTGTTCCAGCATGGCACGCAGCAGACGGCGGTCGTTGATCTGAACGGTAAAGTCGGAAAAGCCGATCGCCAGCAGCGCACGCGCTGTCACGTCGATCAGTTCGATTTCCGCATTTGCGCTTTCGTCGCCCAAAATATCGATATCACACTGCACAAATTCACGCAGACGCCCCTTCTGCGGCCGCTCTGCCCGATAGACGCGATCGGTCTGAATCACCTTGAAGGGACTGGGCAGTGCTTCGCGGTTTGCCGCATAATAGCGCGAAAGCGGAAGCGTAAGATCATAGCGCAGCCCCATGTCGGCAAGGTCTTTTTCGCTTCCCGCAGCGATGGCCTTTTCCAGCTTTTCGCCGCGCTTGAGCACCTTGAATATCAGGTTGAGGTTATCGCCGCCGTCACTTTTATCCAGATTTTCCAGATCTTCCATGATCGGAGTCGTGATGCGTTCAAATCCTGCGGCACGATATACCCGGAGGATTTCGCCCTGCACATAATCCCGGATGCGCTGTTCGCGCGGAAGGATATCCTTCATGCCTTTGAGCGGTGTCGTTTTCATAAAACGGTAAACTCCTTTTTTATTTTCTTTACGAAATTCAGCCGGGCGCGGATCTTGGTTCCACGCCCGGCAGATTCATGTGTTCTTTTGTGCTGTGCCGTTATTGCCGATCTGCATCCTCCGGCTGCTTTTCGCAGCAGCATGCACTTTCGTGCGGCGGTTCCTGGCAGGTGCAGGCGCATTTCGGCTCTGCTTGTTTTTC
>JAHHSK010000048.1 GCA_020025255.1 Ruthenibacterium sp.
ACAAGAACAGAAGGTTCAGCCGTTCCAGTGAAGCATTTTCTTTGCCGCTTTGTAAATATCACCGCAGCCGAGCGTGATCACAAGATCACCGGGCTGCGCATGCTCCATAACATATGCCGTGACTTCGTCAAAGGTGTTGAACCACACGCTGCCGGGGATCTTTTCGGCAAGATCTTTTGTGCGGATAGTGAAATCTTCCGCGCGCTCGCGGCTGCCCATGATCTCGGTCATTACCACATGATCGGCAAGCGCAAGGACGCGTGCAAAATCATCCAAAAGCATTTCCGTGCGCGAATAGGTAAAGGGCTGGAACACGGCCCACACGTTTTTGTAATCCATTTTCTTTGCCGAAGTGAGGGTGGCTTCCAATTCGGTAGGATGATGTGCGTAATCATCGGCTATGGTGATGCCGTTTCGTTCCCCAAGGAATTCAAAGCGACGGCCGGCACCGCGGAACGCCTTGATGCCTTCGGCACATTCGATTGCCGTGCACCCGCACAGCTCGGCACAGGCAAACGCAGCCAGCGCGTTGTAGACATTATGCCGCCCGGGCACGGAAAGCTCGATATGGATCGCGGGGATATCATGCACAAGAAGATCAAAGCAATAGAAGGAGGGGCGGTATTCCCGCACATTCACAGCGCGGTAATCGGCACACGTTTCGATGCCGAAGGTGCACACATCCCGATCCAAATGTGCAATCACTTCCACGGTGTTTGCGTCATCCAGATTCGCAACGATTTTATGGGATGTCAAAAGTGCAAATTTACGGAAGGATGATTTCAGGTTATCCATGCTCTTGAAAAATTCAAGATGATCGGCATCGATATTCAGGATCACAGAAATATGCGGCACCAGATGCAGGAAGGTGTTGCTGTATTCGCACGCTTCCACAATGATTTCGCGCCCGGCACCGTACCGCCCGTAGGAATCGATCAGCGGCAGCTTGCCGCCGATGATCACGGCGGGGTCGGTTTTTGCCATAATCATGATTTGGGAAAGCATGGCGGTCGTGGTGGTTTTGCCGTGTGTGCCGGCAACGCAGACCGGATGCGGATAGGTGTTGGCGACATAGCCCAGCAGGATGCTGCGTTCCGCTGTGGGGATGCCCAGCCGCTGTGCTTCGCAAAGTTCGGGGTTATCCTGTGAAATTGCTGCGGAATATACAACAAGCTCTGCCCCGTGCACATTTTCAGCTCGATGCTCCAAGGTAACGGGAATGCCCATTTTGCGTTCGCGGTCGATAATATCTCCTTCATTGACATCAGAGCCGGTGATTTCATATCCGACAGCGTGCAGGATCTGGACAAGCGGGAACATCCCGCTGCCGCCGATGCCGATAAAATGCAGCTTCATTTTACCGTCCAGCAGTGTGCTGTTAAAACCATTCATTCGATTCACCTCGTAATTTGAAGTATTGATGATACCATTATAGCTTGAAATCAGGATAAAATAAACATATTCATGTAAATTTGGCACATCATCATTTTTTGGCTGTCCCGAAAAAAGAAAAAAGCATCGGTGCTGCCGGGAAAAGCGCGGGGATTTGCGGGATGCACGCAGGAAAAATCCGGGCGGTCATCGGAAAATAGGGGCAAGGCGATTTACAAAAGGGAAACTTTATAAACGCTTCAACTGTTTGTATAAAAAACGGAGCCTGCCGCGCGGGAAATGAAGCACCGGCGGCATGCGGCGTGCTGCCGCAAAGGGGATGCCATAGCCCGTGTACGCTTGCGCAAAGCGGAAAACATCAGTATAATACTATGGATAGACAAAGGCAAGAGTGACAAAAACTGCGCAGTGAGGAGTTTGCTTGTGAAAAGACTGCTTGGAATCATTTTGGTGCTGGCATTTTGCGCCGGGCTGACGCCGGCATGGGCAGCACAGCAGAGTACCCCGCCGCCGGTGACGGCACAAGCGTATCTGGTTATGGATGCCGATACCGGACAGGTGCTGGTGGAAAAAGGCGGATATGAGCAGCGTTATCCGGCAAGCATCACAAAAATCATGACACTAGCACTGGCTATGGAACACTGCGGCGGCGATCTGTCGCAGCAGACGACCGTCAGCTACCGTGCGGCGCATGAGCTGGAAATGGGTTCTTCGCATGTTGCGCTGCAGCCCGGTGAGGTGGTTACGCTGCAGGACCTGTTCCATGCAACGATCCTTGCCAGTGCAAACGATGCCGCGAATGTGCTGGCGGAATATACGGCAGGCAGTATTGAAGCCTTTGTGGAGCGCATGAATGCCAAGGCGCAGGAATTGGGGATGACCCAGACGCATTACTGCAATCCGCATGGGCTGCACGATGAGCAGCACTATACCAGTGCATACGATATGGCCGTGCTGACGCGCTGGGCACTGGGGATCCCCGGCTTTCGGGAACTGTTCGGCGCAACAAAGTACACGATGCAGCCAACCAATAAGCAGGAAAAACAGCGGCTGTGGGGAACGGATAACTGCATGCTGGTGCCCAGTAAATATGTGTACGAAGGGACAACGGGCGGCAAAAGCGGCTGGACGCATGAGGCGGGATACACTATGGTGGAAACCGTTACCCGCGCAGGCACGACGCTGATCAGCGTCGTGCTGGACAGTGCCAAAAAGTATGATAAATTTGCCGACAGCGTGGCGCTTATGGATTACTGCTTCGATAATTTCACAAGGCAGGAACTGCCCCGCAGCCAGATCTATCCGCCGCAGATCCCGGTATATTATTCGGATTCCGATCCAAGCGTCGGTGCGGCACCCCCGCAGCTGCAGGAAAGCTATCCGCTTTTGCTGCACTGGAGCGTTTCGCCGGATCATGTCGCTGTGATATTCGAAGCCCCGGAATCCTACATGGTGGATGCGCCGTTTGAGGCAAAAATGCATTTTGTGCTCAAGGAAGGCGGCACGCAGAGCAGCATGGCGCAGGATCTGATGACCTATACCGTCGGCATCGATCAGGATGCCGTTATGGCACTGCTGGATGCCAATGCACAGGTGTATGTAGACAGGCCTTCCTGGATGAAGATTTTGAAGTGGGTGCTTCAGGCCCTGTTTGTTTTGGTGCTGCTTTTGGCGGCGCTGGTGGAAGGGCGGATCGCTTATGTGGCTTACATCAAAGCGCAAAGGAAAAAGCGGCGAATGGAACGCCGCCGTGCTGCCGTGCAAAGCGCCCAGCAGGGGATAGGGCCGCGTGTGCAGCCGCTGCGCCCGGTAAAAAAGCCGGAGCTGACGCGGGAAAGCGCACCCCGCACCCCGCAGCACCATCGGGCGCAGCATGCGCGCCGATCTTCGCACAGCACAAAAGCATCCCATACAGCGCGCGGGCGTGATTAAAAGAAAAAAGACAAAAAGACGGCTTTCAGTGGGAAAGCCGTCTTTTTTCGTGGCCGCAAAACAAAAACAAACGGAACAAAATCGGGGACAGAAAGCAGTCGTATACTTGCGAAGCATGCAGAAAAATATTATACTATAATAGGTTATGTCTTGCACAGGCGATCCGGCGCGAATGTACACAGGAAAGGAATACAGAATATGGGGTTTCAGTCAGCACCGTTCTTTCTTCTTTTGGCGGCAACGATCATTCTTTATTTCACGGTTCCGGTCAAACTTCAGAATTATATTCTGCTGGCGGGCTGCTGGATTTTCTATTCCTACACCAGCTTTAAAAATCTTGTGCTGCTGCTCGTTCTGACATTGCTGATCTATGCGGCAGCCCATGGAATGGCGCGCCTGAAATCGGGCGCGGCACGGCGCGGGCTGCTGACGGTATCGCTGATCGGCCTGTTTTCCGTTCTTGTTTTCTTTAAATATTATACGCCGCTGCGCACAAGCTGCGGGCTGTTTTCGGCGCTGCCTTCGCTGGGGCGCATCGTACCGCCGCTGGGCGTAAGCTTTTATACGTTTATGCTGGCGGGCTATCTGATTGACGTGTACCGCGGCAAACAAACGCCCGAGCGAAGCTTTGTTCGGTTTTCGCTGTTTTCCAGCTTTTTCCCGATCGTTGCATCCGGGCCGATCGAACGGGGACGGACGCTTCTGGCGCAGTTTGAAGCACCGCACCGCTTCGAGTATGAAACCTTCTGCTGCGGCGCATCCCGGATGCTGTGGGGCTTTTTCAAAAAATTTGTGCTGGCGGAAATGATCGCGATCAGTGTCAGCCGTGTGTTCACCAATCTTTCCATTTATCACGGCCCGTTCCTTCTGCTGGCGGCTTTGATGTATTCCTATCAGCTGTACTGCGATTTTTCGGGATATTCGGATATCGCGATCGGAACCGCGCGGCTTATGGGGTTTACGATTCGCGAAAACTTTGCGCGGCCGTTTGCCGCACGCAGCTTTCAGGAGCTGTGGCGCCGGTGGCATATCAGCCTGACATCCTGGTTCCGCGATTACCTGTATTTCCCGCTTGGCGGCAGCCGGAAGGGAACCTTCCGAACGGGTGTGAATATCCTGATTGTATTTCTGGCGAGCGGGATCTGGCATGGGGCGGCACTCAATTTTGCGATCTGGGGTGCGATGAACGGCGTTTTCATGCTGATTTCCCGGACGCTCCAGCGGCGCGGCAGAACAAGGCAGCTGCGGCACGATACAAAGGTGCGCAGAACCCTTTCGGCACTGGTACGCATTGCGGCGGTCTATCTGATGTTTACCGCGTGCATCGTGTTTTTCCGTGCGGCGACCACACAGGATGCATTGTATGTGTACAGTAATCTCTTTACCGGCTGGCGGCAGGCGGTCTTGGATCCTTCGGGGACGATCGTACTTTTGAAAAGCATGAATATCGGGCGCGTATCGCTGCTGGTTATGGCAGGTGGTGCGGCTTTGGTGGAATGGGGCGAATGGCGCGCGCAAAAAGCACAGCTGGAAACAGGCGAATGGATTCGCTCCCATAAGCCGGCGGTGAGGATCGCGCTGTATTATGTCCTTTTGCTGGCGCTTGCCTTCTTCGGGGCATTGGGAACATCGAATTTTATCTACTTTGATTTTTGAGGAGAAGATTATGAAACGAGTTTTGAAATCTTTTCTGATTTTTCTTCCGTTTGTGCTGCTGATCGTTGGTGTGAATGTCTATGCAGACCCGGCAAATGTGCTGAATATCGGGTATGAACGGCAGGTTGCGGAAATTTTGGCACAGGGGAACAATGTCGAGAATCTGCGCAATATGGATGATCGTGCGTTCATAAAGCAATACGCTGCCATGCGTACCGAGCCGGTGGGCACGCTGGCGCTCGGCTCCAGTCATTCCATGCAGCTGACCAAGGAGTTGACGGGGGATGAATCCTTTTTCGGGGCAGGCGTCACCGGGGCGGATATGCGGGACTGCATTTCGATCTACCGCCTGTTCAAAGATAAGGGGCTGCTGCCAAAGCGTGTGATTTTTTCGGTGGATTATTGGTTTTTGAGCGAGGGAACGTTCGAAAAACGTGCGATGACGGATGGGTATGTCCAGTTTTGCCGCGATTATGGCTTGAATGCGATGCAGGCCGGCTGGTTCAACACCCTGCGGCAGAAAATCGAAAAAAGAGGACAGGCGTTTTCGATCCCGTATTTTCAGAAAAGCTTGAAATATATGGAAAAGGGGCTTCATCTTTTCAGCGATCCTGTCCCGACGCAGGTACATAAATCGACCGGCAATATGCGGCGTGCCGACGGCAGCTATTGCTATGAGGAATGGTATCGCGATGCCCCGCAGGCGGATATCGACCTTCGGGCGCAGGGCAATATCGTGGCAAAGCCCGGTTTTGCCAGCGGTTTTAACGGGGTATCCAAGGAACTGGTTCGCCAAATGGAAGCCTTTTTGCAGGAAATGCGAAAAGACGGTGTGCAGGTAGCGGTGCTTTTTTCGCCGTATCATCCGGATTACTACGATTTTATGGCGGCATCCGAGGATAATTATGTGGAGATCCTGGATACCGAACGCTTGGTGACCGAACTTGCGCAGAAAAATGGGGCAAAAGTGTTTGGCTCATTCAATCCGCATGCGCTGGGATTGACAAAGGCGGATTTTTACGATGGACTGCATTGCAGTGAAGAAGCCATGTACCGCTTTTACCCGAAGGATTTGTTTGAAATGGAATAAAAAAGCACAGGCGTGCAGACAAACGGCCGCGCGGCAGCAAGGCCGTTTGCACAGAAAATGGAGGATAGGCAAGGAATGCCGGATTGTATTATTATCGGTGCGGGCGCAGCGGGGCTTTTTGCGGCGGGCAGTGCGCTGCAGCAGGGAAAAAGCGTCGTGCTGCTGGAGCATAAGGAAAGCCCCGGCAAAAAGCTGCTGATTACGGGCAAAGGCCGCTGCAATGTAACAAACAACTGTGAGCCGGAGGAATTTTTGAAAAATGTCCGCCGCAATCCGCGGTTCCTGTATTCCGCCTTGGCGGCATGCCCGCCGAGCAAGGTTATGGAAATTTTTGAAAACGAGCTGCAGGTTCCGCTGAAAACCGAGCGCGGAGGGCGCGTGTTCCCGCAAAGCGACCGCGCGGCGGATATCCTGAATGCGCTGCTGCGCCGTGCGCAGGGGGCGCAGATCCGCTATGAGGGGGTAAAGCAGCTTTGTCTGGAAAACGGACGCTGCACGGGCGTGCAGCTGGAAAGCGGGCAAACGCTGTCGGCGGCATCGGTTCTTGTGGCAACGGGCGGGGTTTCGTACCCCACCACGGGCTCCACAGGCGATGGATACCGCCTTGCACAGCAGGCCGGACACAAAATCATCCCGCCGGAGCCAAGCCTTGTTTCGTTAGTGGAGCGCGGCGGCATGTGCAAACGGATGATGGGGCTTTCGCTGCGCAATGTGAAATTGACGCTTTGGGAAGGGAACAAAAAGCGTTTTTCGGAACAGGGAGAGATGCTGTTCACGCATTTCGGCGTATCCGGCCCGCTGGTTCTTTCGGCAAGCGCACACATCCGGGATATGAAAAAATACGGATACCGGATCGAGATCGATCTGAAGCCCGCGCTTTCCCCGGAAAAGCTGGATCGCCGCGTGACCGAGGATTTTGCGCTTATGGCGGGCAGGGAGGCTTCGCATTGTCTTGAAAAGCTGCTGCCGGCTTCGATGCAGCCGGTCGTGCTGGAAAAATGGGGGGTTGACCCGCAGCGCAAGGTCAACCAGATTACGCGGGAGGAGCGCAGACAGCTGGTAGAGCTGCTGAAGGCTTTCCCGATCGAGCTTTCCGGAAAAGGTGACCTTGCGCATGCGGTTGTGACAAGCGGCGGCGTATGCGTAAAGGAAATCGACCCCAAAACCATGGAAAGCAAGCTGTGCAGCGGGCTTTATTTTGCAGGCGAGGTGCTGGATGTGGATGCCTACACCGGCGGATACAATCTTGGGATCGCGTTTGCAACGGCGCATGCTGCGGCAACGCATCTGCACGGATGAAAACGAAAACGGCGGGCAACCGCCCTTTAAGGAGTGAAGGATATGATTTCAATTGCAGTTGACGGCCCGTCCGGAGCGGGAAAATCCACGCTTTCACGGCGGCTTGCCGCAGAACTTGGCTATATTTATGTGGACACCGGTGCCATGTATCGCACCATTGGCCTGTTTGCGCTGCGCAAAGGCGCTGATTTGGACAGCGAAACCGAACTGGCGGCGCTTTTGCCGGAAATCTGTCTGGAAATGCGTTATGTCGATGGCGTGCAGCATATGTTTTTGAACGGGGAGGATGTTTCCGGGCTGATCCGCACACAGGAGGTTTCCATGGCGGCCTCGCGCATTTCCGCCCATCCGGCGGTTCGGGCGTTCCTGCTGGAAACCCAGCGCGGGCTTGCGCGGGAAAACAATGTCCTTATGGACGGGCGGGATATCGGCACCGTGGTGCTGCCGAATGCGCAGATAAAGATTTTCCTGACGGCAAGTGCGCAGGAACGTGCCCGCCGCCGCTATGAAGAGCTTGCGGCGCGCGGGGAAAAGGATAGCTTTGAGCAGGTGCTGGCGGATGTGCGCCAGCGGGATTATAACGATACCCACCGTGCGGCGGCACCGCTGTGTGCGGCACAGGATGCGGTGACGATCGATACCACGGGATATGATTTTGAACAATCGTTCCAAAAAATGCTGGAAGTGATCCGCCGCGCGCAAAAGCAGGAGGGATAACTATGTGGTTTTACTGCATCATTGTGCCGGCCGCGTGGCTGGTGTGGCATTTGGTGTTCCGCATCAAGGTGATCGGAAGGGAAAATCTGATCCGTGACCGGGGCTTTATTATCGCATCCAACCATATTTCAGCGATCGATGCGGTGTTTATCGTGATTTCGCGCTTTTGGGGCAAGCCTATGGTGATCCTTGCAAAGGAGGAGCTTTTTCACATCTGCGGGCTGCTGAATTGGATGTGGAAAAAAGTGGGCGTCGTGTGCGTGCACCGCGGAAAAGGGGATACCACCGTCGTGGAAAACACCGTGCGTGCGGTGCGGGACGAAGGCCGGGGCGTGCTGATCTTTCCCGAAGGCACGCGCACAAAGGACGGCAATCTGGGCCGGCTCAAGAGCGGGGCATTTGTGATCGCAGCCGAAACCGGCGTGGATATGATCCCGTGCCGCATCATATATAAAGGCGGAAAAATGAAGATCTTCGGGCGCTGTACCGTGGTGTTCGGCCAGCCGATCCCGGCCGAACAGCTGCAGCTGGGGGAACCGCGCAGCGCAGCACGTCTGCGTGAATGCAAGGAATTGCTGACCCAGCAGCTGGAAAAGCTGCTGGAAGAAAACAAACAATACTTATAATGGAAGCCGGGATGTGCAAAATAAAAACGGCACCGGCAATCCCTTTTGGAAACGGAGAACAACATGGAAATCATCAAAGCCAAAACGGCGGGCTTTTGCTTCGGGGTGGATCGTGCGGTAAAACTGACGTATGATTTGCTGGAGCAAAACCGGAAGGTCGCAACCTTGGGGCCGCTGATCCATAACCCCCAGTGTGTGGCAGATCTTGAAAAAAAAGGCGCGGTGATCGTGGATTCGCCCGAACAGCTGCCGCAGGGGTACGAGGTCGTCATCCGCAGCCACGGGGTGCCGCAGAGCATATACGAAGAGCTTGCAAGCCGCGGCGCGGTGATCCATGATGCCACCTGCCCGTTTGTGGCAAAGATCCATCGCCTTGCAAAACAGGCGGGGGAACAAGGAAAAACACTGTTTGTAGCGGGAAATGCCGATCACCCCGAAGTGCAGGGAATTGTGGGACACACGGCGGGACAGGTGGTTGTTTTTTCCGGTTTGGAAGAGCTGAAAAAGCTTTTAACACCAGAAAATACCAAAAATGGAATTTTTATGGTGGCACAAACCACTTTTGAGGTGAAAAAGTGGCAAGAATGTGCAGAGTTTATAAAAAAAGTATATACAAACGCCGCCATATTTGATACAATATGTAATGCAACATGGGCGAGGCAGCATGAGGCGGAAAGTCTTGCAAAGAAATGCGATGTAATGGTCGTGATCGGCGGAAGGCAATCCTCCAACACTCAGAAACTCGTATCGGTTGCCGCGCGTTATACAAAAGCTGTCACGGTGGAAACAGCACAGGAGCTGGATCCCGAATGGTGGCACGGCGCAGGCACGGTAGGGGTGACGGCGGGTGCATCCACGCCCTCGTCTATTATTGAGGAGGTACTGAGCAGTATGAGCGAGGAAATTCGTGAAGAGGAATTGAGCTTTGAGGAAATGATTGATGCTTCCATGAAGCCGGTATATAATGGAAAGGTTGTCAAGGGCATCGTTACCAGCGTGTCTCCCAGTGAGATTCAGGTTGATATCGGAACGAAGCAGACAGGTTTTGTCAAGCTTGAAGAACTCACAAACGATCCGTCTGCCAAGGCAGAAGAACTTGTCCAGAAGGGTGACGAGCTCGACCTCATCGTTACAAAAGTGAATGACCAGGAAGGCGTTGTCTATCTGTCCAAAAAACGTCTGGACGAAAACAAGGGCCGTGAGGCCGTTGCAGCTGCTGTTGAGAGCGGTGAGATCCTTGAGGGTTATGTAACCGAATCCAACTCCGGCGGTTTGGTGGTGCTGGTGAACAACGTGCGCGTATTTGTGCCGCGCTCCCAGGCTACACTTCGTCACGGCGAGGATTACACAAAGCTGGTTAAGACAAACGTCCGCCTGAAGATGAAGCAGTGCGAAGGCCGTCATGTCGTGGGTTCGATCCGCGAAGTGCTGGCAGCAGAGAACGATGCAAAGCGGGAAGAGTTCTGGGCAAATGTCGAAATCGGCAAGAACTATACCGGCGTTGTCAAGAGCCTGACAAACTACGGTGCATTTGTGGACATCGGCGGTGTGGACGGTTTGGTTCATATCAGCGAGCTGTCCTGGAACCGCATCAAGCATCCGTCTGAGGTTGTCAGCGTGGGCGACACGATCGAAGTGTATGTCAAGGATATCGATACCGAAAACAAGAAGGTATCGCTGGGCTATAAAAAAGCAGAGGACAATCCTTGGGAAAAATTCAAAGCAGAATATCCCATTGGCAGCACATTTACCGCTCCGGTCGTTTCGATCACCAAGTTTGGGGCATTTGTGCGCATCATGCCGGGCATTGATGGTCTGGTTCACATCAGCGAAATTTCCAACGATCGCGTTGAGAAGGTCAGCGACGTTCTGAGCGTCGGGCAGGAAGTTGAAGTAAAGCTCACCGATGTGGACTTCGAGAAAAAGCGTATCAGCCTTTCGATGAAGGCTCTGCTTGCAGCAGATAACGAAGACGCCGAGTAATTCCCGAAAACCGCAAAACAGCTATGTGGTGTTGCCGCATAGCTGTTTTTTTGTGAAGGCCATGCCGATTTTGATGTTTTGAAAGTATGCAGTGAAATGAAAGCCCGTTTGGCATCGTATATATAGATAGGCACAGCAGGAAGCATAGGCGAACGTGGGTCGCTGTGCTTTGGGAGAAGGGGAATGAAATTGAAAAAATTCGCAAATTTGCTTGCGTCATTGGCAGTGGGAGCCGTACTTCTTGCTTTGGCTGCATGTGGGCAGCCGGCAGATCCCAAGCCGCTGGAACCGGTTGCGGCAGAACTTCCGCAAGGGGCGAAAAATGAGGAAGGGATCGTGCTGGATGTTTCCGATGGGCAGTTTATTTTGCGCAGCGTGGAAGGAACCGAGTATGTTTTCCGCATGCGGGGCGCACAGGATCTTACCCCCGAAGGCACAAAACCCGGCCAGCTGGTGCGCGCGTGGTATGACGGCGTTTTATCCGGCACCAATGCTGCCAATGTAAAGCTGCTGCGTATTGAACCGATCGAACAGATTCAGCGGGATGTGCTTTCGGAAAATTGTGTGGCGCAGGGCATCATCACAAGCGCGAACGATGATTCGATCACGATTCGCACTAAGGATAACAAGGAACATACCTTTGCGGCAGCGCAGACGGTGCGCAGCATCCCCGAAGGGGCAAAGCCGGGACAATGGGTGCGTATCGTGTTTGATGGTACTTTGGAAACACCCGTGGTAAAATCCGTTGCCCTGCTTGCGCAGGAAGCGGAAAGCTACACCATGACAGGCGCTGTGCGCAGCTTTGATGAATCGAAGAAAACGCTGGAATTTCAAGCGGATGCCGGCGGGGTGTATGTGTTTTCCTATGAAAATTCGGAAATGGGCTTCCCGGACGGATTGAAAAAATGGATTCGGGCCGATCTGGTTTACACCGGACATGCAGCACCGAAGGGAACGCAGGAAGACCATGCGGTGCTGCTTGCGGCAGGGCCGGCATCCAAGGCAAAGCCGCAGCAGATCACGGTAACGGTGCAGAATGTGACACCCAAGCGGGGAAATCTGGATGTGGTCACTGCGGACGGGCGCGTGCTGAAGTTCTATGTCGATACGAAGCTGACCTCCGGCAACAATGCGCTTGCCGCCGGGGATGTCATCTGCATTTCTTATACCGGAAGCATCGCGGCGGAAAAAACCGGTTCGGCGCATATCGTATCGGTAGAAAAAGTCGGCTCCAACAGCAAGCGGCTGTTTGGCACGGTGCAGAGCATCGAAACGCAGGAGCTGCTGCTGGAAACAAACGATGGGCGCACGCTGACGCTGCCGATGCCGCAGGAGGAAACGTTTTCGCAGCATTTGAAAAAAGGGGATGCCGTCTGCGTTCAGTACACGGGTGTGATCGTGCACGAGGATGCGCAGGATGCGCAGATCGAAGCGATCTCATATTTTTATGAATAAAAATGAGCCATCGGGAAGAAGAAATTCCTTTCCCGGTGGCTTTTTTTGTCAGAATATTGTAATATAGTAAACGGATGAAAAAAGTCGGTGTACGGAAGGAACGGGTCGAATGGAAAAGAAAAAGAAAAAACAGAAGGATCCCCTTCAGTTTGCGGCAAATCTTACGGCACTGTCGGCTGTGGTGTATCTGGGGGCAGCATCCGTTCTGCGCTGGGGCGCAGAAAAATTCATGCAGACATTTCACAAAAACGCAACGCTGCAAAACCCGATTGCAGTGCCCGAATGGGTCATGGGTTTTATCAACATCATCCTGCCTGCGGCAGCACTGCTGGCGGCGTTTTTCCTGATTTATGCCTGTGTGGCAAAAACACCGCTGCGGCTGAAGCTGTCGTTCCGCATGCCGCGTGATGTGCGCTTGTGGCTGTTTTTGCCGGTGTTTTTGGGCGTGGGGCTTTTGTGCAGCATCCTTACAAATGTGCTGCAGCGTATTTTGGGAAGGTGGACCCAATATGCGATACCGGAGCCCATGCGGCTTCCGCAGGATTTTTTTGCAACGTTTTTGTACTTTGTTGCAGTTTGTGTTGTGCCCTCGGTTCTGGAGGAATTATTCGTGCGCGGCGCGATCCAATCGATTTTCTCCCGGTGGGGCACATGGTTTTCCATTGTGGTATCCAGTGTGGTATTTGCGCTTTTGCACGGCGATATCGCACAGATGCCTGCGCTGTTTCTGATTTCGGTGCTCATGGGGCTTGCAGCATACTGTACCGGTTCGCTGGCACTGGGCGTCGCATTGCATTTTGCCTATAATACTATGGGCTTTTTGTTTGTTCTGACGGAACAAAGAATGGATGGTATTTCTGCGCTGGCATTTATCGTCTGCCTGATCGTGATTTTTACGCTCGGTTCGATCGTATGTGTCATGTTGATTCGGCATTTGGGTGTAATGCGGAATTTTCAGCGTATCCCGCGGGTGTATGATCCGAAAAACCGGCAAAGCCGCGTGGAGCGTCTTGCCAAGACCCCGATGTATCTGTGCGTTATGGTGTATTTGGCTGTGCGCGCACTGATGCCGCTGTGGAAGTGAATGGAGAGGCTATGACAGATGTTGAACTGATGCGCCTTGCGCTCGAACAGGCACAAAAGGCCTGCGAGGAAGGGGAAGTGCCGGTCGGCGCAGTGGTGGCAAAGGATGGCGTGCCGATAGCATGGGCACACAATACAAGAGAAGCGCAGAAAAATGCAACGCACCATGCAGAGCTGCTGGCAATCGATGCCGCGTGCCGTGCGCTGGGCGGGTGGCGGCTGTGGCAGTGCGAGCTGTTCGTAACGCTGGAACCGTGTCCGATGTGTGCCGGGGCAATCATCAACAGCCGCATCCGGCGCGTGGTGTACGGTGCAAAGGATACAAAGGCGGGCTGCTGCGGCAGTATCACCGATTTGTTTTCGATGCCGTTCAATCATCATCCCGCCGTGGAAAGCGGGCTGCTGGAAGAAGAATGTGCCGCACTGCTGGCAAGGTTTTTTGAACGTCTGCGTCAGCAGCGCAAAGAAGGGAGCAAGCCGAAATGGAAAAAACCGCAGTTGTAACCGGCGCTTCGCGCGGGATCGGGGCAGCGGCGGCAATCGCGCTGGCAAAACAGGGCTATCGCGTTGCCGTGTGCTGCAATACGCAGCTGGATAAAGCGCAGGATGTAGTGAACACGATCTGTGCGGCGGGCGGAACGGCACGGGCGTTTGCCGCCGATGTGGCAGATGCGCGGCAAGTAAAGCAGATGTTTGCAGAGATCGAAAAAGAGCTGGGGCATCCCGATGTGCTGATCAGCAATGCAGGGATCGCGCAGCAGAAGCTTTTTACGGATATCACAGCGGCAGAATGGGATCGCATGTTCGATGTCAGTGTAAAGGGAGCATTTCACTGCTGCCAGGCTGTCCTGCCGCATATGATCAGCAAAAAATGGGGGCGAATCGTTCTGGTTTCTTCGATGTGGGGACAGGTGGGCGCTTCCTGCGAGGTGCATTATTCTGCGGCAAAAGCAGCACTGATCGGCTTTGCAAAGGCACTTGCCAAGGAGGAAGGCCCTAGCGGCATTACCGTAAACTGCGTTGCGCCGGGTGTTATCGAAACAGATATGTTGGCCTCGTTTTCCCAAAAGGATAAGCAGGAGCTTGCCGATGAAACCCCGCTGTGCCGATTGGGCACGCCGCAGGATGTGGCGGCGGCGATTGCGTTTTTGGCATCGGATGCCGGTTCGTTTTTTACCGGGCAGGTGCTTGCGCCGAACGGCGGCTTTGTGATCGGGTAAAATGCACGGGCAAACTGCCTTCGCTTTGTTCTGGTTCCAAACGAAAATCGGTGCAGCTAAGAAATTTTGAAGCAAAACAAAATACGGTGTCGTTATATAGGTAAGGCGCACGACGCCGCAAAAAAGATGACAGATGCTGGCGGCTGCAAGAGGATTGCGCCGATGCCAAAAAGGAGAACGCAGGCACAATGAAAGATATTGGATATGTATTGAGCAACTTCTTTACCCATAAAGATTATCTTGTACCGGCAAATCAGATACCCGGAACGATGTATACGCCGCTTCATTTTGCTTTTGAGGCGGTGCTGATTCTGGTGATCGTGGGCGGTGCGCTGTATATCGTAAAAAACAAACAATACCGCAAGCCGGTATTTACCGCAATCTGGGCGATCCTTGCGGTTTGGGAAATCGTGATCATCGTGTGGGACAGCACTGCGGGCAAACGCTTTGGGCTGGATCCGACGGTGAACCTTTCACTCTATCCGTGCAGCATCTTTCTTTATACGATGCCGTTTGTGATCTGGGGAAAGGGCATTGCGAAAAAAATTGCATATGGTTATTTGTGCACGCTGGGGATGCTGGGGGCACTGATCAATTTTCTGTACCCGATTGCACGGCTGACAACCTATTCCTGCATTTCCTTTGCCGGCTTCCATACCTTCTTTTTCCATGGCAGCATGCTGTTTGTTTATCTTGTGCTGATCCTGTCCGGGGAGCACCGCTATCAAAATGTGCAGCACTGGTGGGAATTGTTTGTGCCGTGTGTGGCAAGCCTGATCGTTTCGATCCCCGCAAACATTGTAAACTATTCTGCAATCGATGCGGATTACATGTATTTCAAAGGACGCTTCTTTGTGCTGGCGCAGCTGTTCTCCCATTTGTCGGAGGTGCAGATCACATGCATCCTGTATCTGCTGTACATTTTTGTACCCGCCTGCTTTTACCTTCCGTCGTATATCAGCGGAAAGCTGCGCAAGCACCGGCGGCTC
>JAHHSK010000049.1 GCA_020025255.1 Ruthenibacterium sp.
TCCACGGGGCGCGCGAAGGAATCCCTTAGACACAGCGAATCGAAGCAGACGATTCAGGATACGGTCAAACGCGGCAAAGCCGGGAAAGCTGAGCCGCTGCCAAAGAATGACACCGCCTTGAAAAAGAAAATGTGCGCTGCAACACAAAAAACCGCGGTATCAACAAGACACCGCGGTATATAAAATATTCACTTTTTCGTTCACAATGCATTTGCTGTGGCTTTGGGGAAATACCCCTTTGCTAACTCTGCATGGGTTCGGTTTCCTTTCCACTCATTCCAAAAGGATGGTTTCTGGATTTTCAGCTTATCCAAAGCTGCCGAAAACTTGCTGCTGCATTGGATTTCACAAAACCTTTCTCAAAAATACATGTTTGAATTTTCGGATTTGCTTTTCTGTTTGATTGCGATTAAAAAGAAGCAGACAATAGCTGCGCAAACAATTCTACTTATATGAAAAGAGCTCTTGCTTGCAAGAACATCTTTTTGCAGGGGGCTTGCTACTCATACTCGATCGGTTGACAAACGATTCTTCATCAAGAACACAGTTCGTACCGGAAATTTCTTTTCCAACCCCCGAATCAGAAAAAGCAGTTCGTTCAAATTTCTTTCTGTGCGAAGACGCTTTCACGAACATTCTTCTTTTGAAAGCTTTCTTTACTGGAAGCTGCTTATTGGATGCAGTATAGTGATTGTTTTCTTCTTTCGAAACGATAAATCCAACGGGATTCGATGCTCTTTCTTTACAAAGCACCAAAGTGGCAAATCAACGATTTGTGCATTATCTGTGCAAGGCGTCTTACTCGTTTGACGAAACCCTGCTAAACTGTACTGGCGGCCTCATTTCCTGCGGCATTCAATCCGCAACACCGGGCTGCCATACCTCTCAATCAGAGCAATTTTAGTGGTTCGTCCGAGTTAAGCGCCTTGCACCGACTGCACGGGTTCTTCAGTCTGGTACATAGGACTCACCCCTTTCCTTCTGTCTTTATTATACCCAAGAAGCACCCGGAAATCCATAGGCAGGATGCACGGAGTTTTAAAAAAAGAATGAGCAAATAGCACAAAAAGCTATTGACGCGTGAAAAAATAGTAGGCATAATGAAGAAAAGGAGGAAGGAAGAAACAGCAAATGGGAACGGTTTATGTGGATGCGGATGCATGCCCGGTAAAGAAAATCATCGTGCAGCAGGCAAAGGCGCGCGGCATAGCGGTAGTGATGCTGGCAGATACAAGCCATGTGCTGCACGATGACTATGCCCAGGTGATCACCGTGCCAAAAGGGCGCGACAGTGTCGATTTCCGTCTGGTGACGCTGCTGCATGCCGGGGATATCGTAGTAACGCAAGATATCGGCGTTGCGGCTATGGCACTGGGCAAAGGCGCGCGGTGCGTCAATCCGAACGGGCTTATTTATACAAATAGTAATATTGACATGCTGTTATACATGCGGCACGAAAACAGCCGAGCGCGGCGCAGCGGACACTATACCGCAGTGCCGGCACGCACAAAACAGGATGAGGATGCATTCCGCCGCGCGTTTTGCGCGCTGCTGGATGAGATACAGGAAGGGGAAAGAATATGAAAGCACATATCAACACCACAGCGGCAAAGCCGCTTGCGCTGCATTACGGATTGCCGGAGGATCAGCGCCGCGGGCTTTGCGCCGTGCTGGAGGAAATGAGCATTGAGCAGGTGCAGCTTCAGCCGGAACAGCTGGGGCAGCCGATCGGGCTGCTTGCAGGGATCGGCGGCAAGGCGGCTGCACCGTATACGGGGCAAGCACCGCGCGAGCAGCTGCTGCTTTTGAGCCAGCTGGAGCGCAGCGAACTGAATCGTCTTTTGGATTCTTTGCGGGATGCAGGGGTGTCGATCCCGCTGAAGGCGATCATCACAAAGCACAACAAAACATGGAGCGTGCTGGCACTGCTGGAAGAATTGAACCGCGAGCGCGAAGCCGTGAAGCAGTATGAAGCGGCAAACCGGAACAGGGGGTAAGCAAAATGAATTTTGAATCCGTGATAAACCGCGTAAAGGCGGAAAAGTGCGCGGGCATCCGCTATCAGCAGGCGGGGCATCATCACTTCCGCGACCGCGTCACGGTATACCGTGACGGAAAGCTGCTGTTCGAGCGTTTTTGCTACGGCGAAGCGGCGGGCCTCGTCTTTTCCGTCTGGGCAAAGGCAGAGGACGGCAGCGGCAGCCCGGCGTGGGATTTTACCGGCTGCAACGTCACAAGTGCCCCGCAGGAAGTTCCGCACACGCTGACGGACGCCGATGAAAACAGCTTGGCATTCGACGGCAAAAGCATCCGCTGGGAATGCACCGAAAAGCTGAAAACCGACAGAAAAAACGGCTACGGCGGCCCGGTTTACTGGGTAAAGCGTCTGTTCGGCGCGGTCTGAAAGAGGAATCCGCACCAAAACGCGGCACATGCGCGGCATACGCAGGCACGGCCTGCCGTGCAGTGCACAAAACGCGGCGCATGCGGCAAAGCGGCACTGCACAAACCGCCGCAGTAAAAACAAAAAAGCGCCGGAGCACAGCCCTTTTGCGGGGTGCTCCGGCGCTTTTGCTTTTATATTTGTTTTAGAAAGGAATGTCCCGCAAATGCGTTCAACATTCCGTGCAGCCGACAGCGGCAAGAAAGCGCGCAAAGGCGGCATTGCCCTCGGCCGTCTGCTTAAAGACTCCCGCGTGCTCCAGGCACGTTTCAAACTTTACGCCGATCTCGTTGCGCACGGCTTGCTCTGCGGCCTGCGGCGCAAGTGCCGTACCGTATTTTTCCACAAGGAAATCAAGCCAATCGGCATGTTCCGGTGCGGCGGCCTTGCATGCGTCGGCATCGGCTGTGCCGCAAAGCACGGCGGCGATCTGTTCGCTTTGCTTTTTCAGGCGGCTGGGCAGGATCGCAAGCCCCATAACCTCGATCAGGCCGATATTTTCCTTTTTGATGTGGTGGATCTCGCGGTGCGGGTGGAAGATACCCTCCGGGAATTCGGCACTGGTGCGGTTGTTGCGCGGGACAAGATCGAGGATGAAGCCCGATTCTTCCTCGTAATGCAGGATCGGGGTAACGGTATTGTGCGGTGTGCAGACGCCGTTTTCCACCGTCTGCGCCAGAATGTCGGCGGAAGGATCGGAATAGCCCTGCCAGATTTCCAGAAAACGGGATGCAAACGCGATCATCGCATCGGCATTGCGCCCGGTGACACGCACGGCACTTACCGGCCAGCGCAGCGTGTCGATCTGCAGCTGCGGGTAATCCGGATGGCGGAAGGACGCCAGCGCGGATGCACGCTGCATCGGGAAGGTGTAGTTGCCGCCCTGGAAATGCATGTGGCTCAGGATGCTGCCGCCGACGATCGGAAGATCCGCGTTGCTGCCGCAGGTGTAATGCGGGAACTGGCGCACAAAATCAAACAGCTGGCCGAAGGTTTCGGGCGTGATGTGCATGGGCTTGTGGCCGTGGCCGAACACGATGCAGTGTTCATTATAATAAACATACGGGCTGTATTGCAGATACCATGTTTCGCCGCACAATTCGATCGGCACAACGCGGTGATTTTGCCGGGCGGGAAAGTTGACGCGCCCGGCATAGCCGATGTTTTCGATGCAAAGCATGCATTTGGGGTAGCTTGCCGCGGGCTGAAGCCGTTCCAGCGCGATCGTCTTGGGGTCTTTTTCCGGTTTTGTCAGGTTGATCGTGATTTCAAGCTCGCCGTACTTGCACGGATGATTCCATTTGATGTTTTTAGCGATCTGTGCGGTGCGGATATAGTTCGAAGCGATGCACAGATCATAAAAATAATCGGTGGCGGCGCGCACGCCATCGGTGCGCCAAAGCGAGGCAAAGCGGGCTTCCACCTCACTTTGGCGCGGCATCACAGCACCCATGATGCGCGCTTCAAAGTTGACGCGCAGCGCGGGCACTTCGCCGTCGTACAGCCCGCGTGCGGCGGCATCATCCAGCAAAGCATCCAGCAGCGCGGTGGGAAGCGCGAAATGTTCTTCGGGAACTTCGCCCTGCCACGGTTCGGAAAGGCCGAACAGATCCAAAAGGGTATTGCGCGCCACATAGGCATCCAGTGTGCCGATCAGCCCATGCTGGCGGCTGTACTGGATAAAACGTTCCAACAGCAAAGCGGTATTTTCCATGATGCTCCTCCTCATTTTTGCGAAAACCGTGTAAAAGCGGTGTTTTGTTATCTTTATTATAGAGGTCGGGATACGATCATACAAGGAAATTTTGTTGCATGCTTGCGTGAATTCTGTGGCAAAAAAGATTTCCGGTGCGATAAGGTTTGACTTTGCCGCATGCAGCCCATATAATAAAGGAATAAAACAAATTTTGCAAATGGGGATGAAGATTGTTATGAAACGTGTAGAGATCCATGCGCTGTATGCGGCGCCCCCGGCAGATGGTACGATCGTGACTGTGTGCGGCTGGGCAAAAACGGTGCGCGATTCGAAGAATATCGGTTTTATCGAATTGTCCGACGGTTCGGCGTTCAAATCGCTGCAGATCGTCTTTGAAGCGGCAAAGCTTGAAAATTATAAAGAAATCGCAAAAGCAGGTGTCGGCACAAGCCTTGCTGTCACCGGGCGCGTTGTGCTTACGCCGAACGCAAAGCAGCCGTTCGAGGTCAATGCGGATTCGATCGAGGTGCTGGGCGTCTGCCCGCCGGAATATCCGCTGCAGAAAAAGCGCCATACGGTCGAATTCCTGCGCACGATGCCGCATCTGCGCGCGCGCACCAATACGTTCAGCGCGGCATTCCGGGTGCGCAGTGTGGCAGCATATGCCATTCACAAGTTCTTTCAGGAAAGAGGCTTTGTGTATGTGCACACGCCGATCATCACCGGATCGGACTGCGAAGGCGCGGGGGAAATGTTCCGCGTCACAAGCCTTGATCTGAACGAGCTGCCGCGCACTGAGGAAGGAACCATCGATTACGCGCAGGATTTCTTCGGCCGCTCCACCAACCTGACGGTTTCCGGCCAGCTGGAAGCAGAGGCTATGGCAACGGCCATGGGCAATGTGTACACCTTCGGCCCGACGTTCCGCGCCGAAAATTCCAACACCCCGCGCCACGCTGCGGAATTCTGGATGATCGAGCCGGAAATCACGTTTGCCGATCTTTCGGATGATATGGATCTGGCGGAAGCTATGGTGAAAAGCGTCATCCGCTATGTGTTGGAAACCTGCCCCGACGAAATGGAATTCTTCAACAAATTCTACGATAAAACGCTGCTGGAGCGTTTGAACGCGCTGGTGGACAGCGAATTCGGCCGCGTCAGCTATACCGAAGCGGTCGAGACCCTGAAGCAGCATAACGATCAATTCCAGTACAAGGTGGAATGGGGTACCGATTTGCAGACCGAGCACGAGCGCTTTTTGACCGAACAGGTTTACAAAAAGCCCGTGTTCGTCACCGATTACCCCAAGGAGATCAAATCCTTCTATATGCGCATCAACGAGGACGGCAAAACCGTCGCGGCGGCAGATATGCTGGTTCCGGGCGTGGGCGAGCTGATCGGCGGCAGCCAGCGTGAAGAACGGCTGGATATCCTGCTGCAGCGCATGGAAGAGCTGGGGCTTGCGCGCGAGGATTACGAATGGTATCTTGACCTGCGCCGCTTCGGCACCGTGCAGCATGCGGGCTTCGGGCTTGGGTTTGAACGCCTGATCATGTATTTGACGGGGATCCCCAACATCCGCGATGTCCTTCCGTTCCCGCGTACGGCAGGCGGATTTTGATCTTTGCTGAAATCGGGATATTTTTTTCGCAAAAGCAGAACAGCACAGCACCGGAATACCGGAGCTGTGCTGTTTTTTTATCGTTTTACCGGCAGCTGCCGCGGATTATGCCGTGCGGGGCGCTGCGCATTTGCCAAGCGGACAGGTGCTTACGCCGCGTCCTCGTAATTGCGGGAATAATCGTCAAAGTGCCGTTCATAGGGCGGTTTTTCAAACGCGGGCACATAAAAATCTTCTTCCTCGAAAACACCCTTCGGTGCAAGCTCTGCCATTTTTACCATACAAAAGGCACTCCTTTCAGCGCGTTGGTGCAACGCTTGTTTGATTGTGCCTTCAGTATAACGCAATAAATGTCCGATAATATGTACTATTTGTACTGTGCCAGCATCGTTTCACAGAATTGGATGTACTGTGTCACGGCTTCGGGCGGGCCGAGCAGCTGGGCATCCGTGCCAAAGCCGGAAAGCCAGCCCATAAACTGCGGGCTGATGACGGCATCGGCATGGATGCGGAACGAGCCGTCCGGGCAGGGCAGCACCGTGATATCCTTGCCGAAGCGGTCGAACACGACACCGGCCAGATGCGAAGCAAAGCGAAGCTCTACCGATTGCGGGGTGCCGCCGAACATGCCGAAGCGGGAGCTTGCATATTCCGCCATATCGATATCGGCAAACAGCTCTTTTCCAAGCCGCGGCGTGCGCACAATGGAAAGATCCTTCATTTTATCCACGCGGTAATGGCGGATCCCCGGCGGGCAGGCGGTGTGGTCGAACGCGACAAGATAATAGTTTTCGCTGTCCCAGATAAGCGCATACGGCGATCGGCGGTAGAAGCTGCCCTCACGGCGCAGGCGGATCTTTTTTTCCGGGGTCCATTCAAAATAACGGAATGCGATCTGCCGATCCTGCGAAATAGCGGCATGGATCATATCAATGCTGTAATAGATGCTTTCGTTCATGCTTTTGCGCCGCCCTGCCGCATAAACCTGCCGCTGCAGGCTCTGCGCCTCGTGGCGGCTGGTCAGCCCTTCCAGCTTGCGGATCAGCTCGCGGCTTTTCTTTGCGGAAAGAAAGCGGCACGATTGCACGGCATCCACCAGAAGCTTGAGTTCGGGCAGCTCGAATGCGCGGTGCACCAGACGGTATTGCCCCGAACGCCCGCGGGTGGATACGATATCCATGCCGTAATCCTCCAAGGTGCGGATATCATCGTATATGCTTTTGCGCTCGGCGCGGATGCCTTCGCTTTCCAGCCGGGAAAGGATCTCGTTCATGGAAATGCCGTGTTCTTCATCGGTTTCACGGCGCAGAAGATCGGCAAGAACCAGCAGCTTCATTTTCTGTTTTTCGCTCTTAGGCATAATGCACACCCTTTTTATAAAAACTTTGTGGAATAAGTTGAAAAAAGGAATGGGTTGCTATATACTGTATGATAGCATTTTTGGGTATGGTTGACAAGAAACGGGTTTTAAGCAAAAATCCGAAGGAAACTGGAGGAATTTTCATGATAACCGATATGTCCGAGGGGCATCCGTCATCCGTTCTGTGGCGTTTTACGCTGCCGCTGCTGCTCAGCACCGTATTCCAGCAGATGTACAATGTGGCAGACAGCGTGGTGGTCGGTCAGTTTGTCGGGGAAGATGCACTGGCTGCGGTAGGCGCATCGTTTCCGATCACCATGATTTTTATGTCGATCGCTCTGGGCAGCAACACCGGCTGCTCGGTCATTATCAGCCAGCTGTTTGGCGCAAAGGAAAATGCACGCATGAAAACAGCGGTGTCCACGTCGATCATTACGATCCTGGTGCTGTCTGCGGTTCTGACGCTGGGCGGCTTTGTGTTCTGCGCCCCGCTGATGCGCCTTATGGATACGCCGGAAAATGTTTTTTCCGATTCCAAGCTGTATCTTGATGTGTACATTGCGGGTCTTGTATTCCTGTTCCTTTATAATATCTGTACGGGTGTTTTTACCGCGCTGGGCGATTCGCGCACACCGCTGTACTTCCTGATCGCTTCAAGCCTTGCAAACATCGTTATGGATGTGCTGTTCGTGGCGGTGTTCCACATGGGTGTTGCGGGCGTTGCGTGGGCAACCTTCCTGTGTCAGGGCGTTGCTTCGGTGCTGGCGGCATGGGCACTGTACAAACGGCTGCGCATGCTTCCCGTGCAGGAAAAGCATCCGCTGTTTTCTGCGCGCATGCTGCGCAGCATCAGCGTGATCGCCATTCCCAGCATTTTGCAGCAAAGCTTCATTTCCGTGGGCAATCTGTTCATCCAAAGTCTTGTCAACAGCTTCGGCTCGGCGGTCGTGGCCGGATATTCGGCGGCAATCAAGCTGAACACCTTTGCCATTACAGGCTTTACCACGCTGGGCAACGGCCTTTCCAGCTTTACGGCACAGAATATCGGCGCCGCGCGTCCGGATCGTGTGCGCCAGGGCTTTCGCGCCAGCATCAAAATGCTGCTGTGCGTTGCGCTTCCGTTCATGGCGGCGTTCCTGTTTGCGGGGTCTGCCATGGTGCGTATCTTTATGTCGCAACCCAGCGCCGCCGCGCTGGAGCAGGGCACGCTGTTTTTGAAGATCGTCGCGCCGTTTTATATCATCATCTCGCTCAAGCTTGCAGCAGACGGCGTGCTGCGCGGTGCGGGCAGCATGAAACTGTTTATGATCGCCACCTTCACCGATCTGATCCTGCGCGTGGCGCTTGCCTTTGTGCTTGCGCCGGGGTTTGGGGCAAAGGGCATCTGGATGTCCTGGCCGATCGGCTGGACGGTTGCCATGGTGCTTTCGATCGGATTTTATAAGTGGGGCGGCTGGGACAAAGGCCTGCAAGCCCCGGCACCGGCACAAACTGCGGCAGGGTAACGCGGTGCAGCCGAACAAAAGTGTCTGCGGCAAAGCGGCCCGTTTCAAAAAGAGTGCATAGAAATCGGCTGTCGGGGAAAGCACGGGCTTTCCCTGACAGCCGATTTTTTCTGTTTATGATCCGATTTTTCCTGCGGCATTCCCCGCACGCTTCGCCGGCCGCTATGTCAGCAGGGCATCCGGTACGATGATGTGGTGCGAAGGTATGTTTTCCCGGCGGAACACCTTGCACAGCTCCTGCGGGGTGCACGGCTCGGGGCGCGGCAGCTGTCCGGCCAGAAAGGCAAGCCAGCCGGTAAGATCTTCGGGCGTGAAGCGCGCAAACAATGCCCCGGCATCCAAGCTTTTTTCGCGCTTGGAAAGCCGCACGCCCTGTTCGTTCACAAGCAAGGGGATGTGAACATATTCCGGTGTGCGCAGCCCCAGAAGCGTTTGCAGATAGATCTGCCGCGGCGTGCTGGAAAGCAGATCCTCCCCGCGCACCACCTGCGTGACGCCCATGCGGGCATCATCCACAACGACGGCAAGCTGATAAGCGAAAACGCCGTCCGAACGCCGCAGGATGAAATCGCCGCAGTCGCGGGCAAGATTCTGCCGGTATGTGCCGAGGTGGGCATCCGTAAAGCCGTATACGGCATCCGGCACTTCGATGCGAAGGGCGGGGCGCCGCTGATCCGAAAGGGCGGCGGCCTGCTGCGGCGAAAGGCTGCGGCAGCGTCCGCCGTAAAGCACCGTGCCGTCCGAACGATGCGGCGCACTGGCGGCATGCAGATCGGCGCGGGAGCAAAAGCACGGGTACACATGCGCTTTTGTGCGCAGCACGGCCAGTGCCTGAGCGTATAAGCTGCCGCATTCGCTTTGAAAATACGGCTCGTTTTCGCCGCCCGCACTGCCGCCTTCATCCCAGTCAAGCCCAAGATGGCGCAAATCGTCCTCCAGCAGCTGTGCATAGCTGCGGCGGCAGCGGCTGGTATCCAGATCTTCGATGCGCAGCACAAAGCGTCCGTTTTCGCTGCGTGCGCACAGCCACGCCAAAAACGCGCAGAATAAATTGCCCAGATGCATCCGCCCGGAAGGGCTTGGGGCAAAGCGTCCGCAGACAGGGACGGGATCAGTAGGGGACATTATAAAAAACCTCCGGGATTGCCGGCTTTCCAACCGGCAGGATCGGTGCGCCAGGGCGCGCCGCAGATTGCGTGCGGCTTTTTTTATTTTACACCAAACCGGGGGACGGCGCAATGCCGATGCAGGCAAAACAAGCCGAAGGCAGATTCGGTGCCGCGCGCCAAAATACCGTTTGCGAAAAAAACGGATTTGCGGTATAGTAAAAGGGATATGGAAATCCAAATCGCTATGGAAAGAAAAGGATGATACCGAATGGCAGTATTGCGAACGATCGTATGGTTTTTTTATTTCTTCGGGGCACTGATCGTGCTTTTGCCGAAGATGCATCAGGCAAAAAAATGCAAGCAGGCCGGGGATGATGCCGGCTGCCGCGCGATTCTCGATCATTATGTGCCCAAATGGATGGGCACGCTGATGCGCATTGCGGGCTGCACGGTCACAGTGAACGGGCTGGAAAATATTCCGAAGGACCGCGCCGTGGTGTTTGTGGCCAACCACCAAAGTGATTATGATGTGCCGCTGACTATGGTGTATCTGGGCAAGCCCCCCGCAATGGTGGCAAAAATCGAAACGCGCCGGATCCCGCTTGTCAGCACATGGATGGAGCTGCTTGACTGCATTTTCATCGACCGCAAAAATCCCCGTCAGGCAATCACCGCAATGAAGGAAGCGGGAAAAACGCTGGAGGCAGGGCGCAATATCGTGGTGTTCCCGGAAGGACACCGCAGCAAGAGCGATGCCATGCAGGAATTTAAAAGCGGTGTGTTCAAGATCGCGTTTTCCGCCGGGGTGCCGATCGTGCCCGTGGCGATCGATGGCAGCTATAAGATCATGGAGGCAAACCATAATCTGATGTGTCCGGGACATGTCACGATGACCGTGCTGCCGATGATCGAAACCGCGCAAATGGATCGGGCGGCACAGCGTGCCCTGCCCGAGCAGGTGGCGCAGATGATCGCACAGGCGAAAGATAAGAACAAATAAAGCGAAGAAAAGAGGAAAGCGTATGGCAAGCGCGCGTTACACATGGCAGATCGATCCCGATGACCTGAAGCCCGATGCGCCCAAGGAGCTGACAAAGCAAGAAAAAGCAAAAAACTTCTGGTATTATCATAAGTGGCATTTTCTGATCGGCGGCGTTGCACTGGCACTGGTGGGGATGTTTGTATGGGAAATCGTTTCCAAGGTAGAGCCGGATTATACGATCGGCCTGCTGAGCACACGCAGCATCCCTATGGGCATGACGGAACAGCTTTCGGAAAAGCTGACGCCCTTTTGCGATGACCGCAACGAAGACGGAAAGGTCGTGGTGCAGGTTGCGGCCTATACGATCGCAACCGATCCGAATGAATCGGCCGATGCAGGCATGCAAATGGCAAGTGTCACGCGCTTGACCGGAGACATCCAAACGGGGGAAAGCATGTTTTTCCTTGTGGATGATGTAAAGGCGTTTCAGGAAAGCTATGGGATCTTTGCGTATGACGATGATACACGGCCCGATCCCGCAGCCGATCCGGAGTATCAAAAGCTCGGCCACCGCTGGGGCAGCTGCCCGCAGCTGGCTTCGCTGGAGCTGGGCAGCGTGAAAAACATCGACGGCAGCGAAGGCATGGATATGCAGCAGTTCCTTGCGGATTTCCGCGTGGTGGCACGCGGGCTGAAAAACAGCGCGCTGAACGGTAAGAAAAAGGCCGAGGCATATTATCAGGATGCCATGAAAGTATATGCCGCCATGACAGCAGGCGAATCGGCGGCAGGGTGAGCGCAGTGCGGGCAAAGAAAACCGATGCGCTGCGCCAAGGCGTGAAGGCACTGCTCATCCGGCTGAACCCAAAGAAAAAGCCGCGCACGCCCACACAGATGACGGATAATCCGTACCGCCGCTTTTATCCCGAACGCAAACGCCGGTAAAAGACCCAATAAACGGACTTTTGCAAGGGCTTGCGGAAAACGGATGGCAAGATTGGCTCATTGCGCCGGGCTTGTTTTGTGCAAAACACCAAAATGGAATCCGTGTGGAAAATACGGCTTGTAAACCGTCAGCGTTACCTTTATAATTGATTTGAAATATTTTTCACAATCTTCGCGGCATTGCGGCGGAGCCAACACAAAAGGATGTGACAAGCAGCATGAATCATAGGATAAAAAAGCGTATCGCGGGTGTATTGACTGCGGTAATGGTGGCCGCAAGCGGCCTTGCACTGCCCGCATATGCGGCACAGGGATATCCTCCTTCCGAAGGCTTGATTTCGAAAGACCAAATCAAAAAGGAGCTTACCATACCCAACAGCATCCATGTACTTGTTCGCGGTGAAAACGGCGCGGTAATGCAGGATGCAGGCTTCCAGCTGTTGGATGCTTCCGGTGCGGTTGTGGCGCAGTGGCAGCAGACAGATGCCCATGTATCCGCAGATGAGCGCTATGAGGTGTCGGATGCCGGGGTGAACATCTTGGCCGGACAGATCTATGAGACCGGGGATTTCCCGGAAATTCAGATCGCCCGCCCGGACGGTGAGCATACCTCGTATAATGCAACGCAAATGGTCCCGTTTGAGTACGGAACCACAGAGCAGTATGTCCGATACGGTGGACGCATGGAAAATGCGCGCACGGTCACCGTACCGGCCGGCGAGGTTTGGGTCAATGTGGCGCAGGGGTACAAGCTGGAACCCAAGCCTGAAAAAATGGGACATGAAATCGAATATAACGGCACACGGTATGCTCTTTCGGATTGGGCCGGCACGATCCATAAGGAAACCCTGCCCGCCGGCATCTACGACATGGATGTGATCATGAAATTGTCCGGTGTCCAAGTGGTGCAGGAAAGAAGCGGGCAGCTGGTTTCCTCGGATAAAGCCGAAGAATATGTGGAGGTCACGCTGGATCTGAATGCATATCTGCCGGATCAGGTGGATGCAAACGGCACCGTTACCGATGCAGACGGAAGAGTGTACCACTACGGTGCACCGCAGGCACAAAATGAAAATGATGTGTCCGGCGCGTATCTGCATGTCATCAGCGGTGCGGTAACGAATTTCGTTGCGCTCGATGGCAGCCCCACGGCAACCGTATATGTGAAAAAAGGCGATTATAAGCCGAGGATCGGCGGACGCTATGCCCATTGGGACGGTGTGAACGATGAAGGAAAGGGCAGTGCTGAAGCAGTTTCGATTTACGAATACGCAAAGCACACGATCACGCTGACGCCCCCGCCCGCACAGGGCACCACAGTCGGATATATTCCGGCGGGCGAGTACACACTGCACCAGACCCAGGTGCCGCAGGGGTATCTTCCGGCCGAGGATCGCACCATTACCGTGAAGGACAGCAGCAATGCGGCCGATATGCAGTTCATTGAGGTGCTGAATCATAAAGAGCATGTGCATACCTTCTCGGATGCATGGACGAAGGATGAAACAAGCCACTGGCATGCAGCATCCTGTGAGCATGCAGAGCTGATTCAGGATAAGGCAGAGCACACGTTCCGTGAATGGGAAATCGTGACGCAGCCGACGGTTGAAACGGAAGGGCTGGAGCGGCGCGTTTGCACCGTATGCGCCTATGCGCAGGAGCGAACCATTGCGAAGCTGCCGCCTGTAAATCCGCAGCCCGAACCGGAGCCGCAGCCCCAGCCCGAGCCGCAGCCGCAGCCCCAGCCGCAGCCGAAACCCGTTCCGACGGTGACGCCGCAGACAGGCGATTCCAGCAATGTTTCAATGTGGGTCGTAATTGCGTGCTTGGCATGTGCGGCTCTGATCATAACGATAGCTGCGTATCAGATGAAAAGAAAGCGCGGCTGAACCATTTCGCACAGCGAATAAAAAGGCAATGTGCTGCTTGCTGAAACAGAGAATAAAATAGAAATACGGTGTGTTCCTTGGGAACACACCGTATTTTTTGTGTGGGCAGGCATCCCGCAAAAGGATCGCTGGCGCAGCCTTGCCGCAGGGGATCGACACGCACCGGCACAGCATCGGCGTGTGCATGCGCATTACAGGTGCTTGCGGCGGCAAGGGACAGCACCTTCGGCTGTGTGCGTGCTTCCTTGCCGGGCATAAGCCGGAAGACAAGGCCGCCGAATCCGGCGGCAAAAAAGCAGGTGCCGCCGGAGAAACACGGCGGTCACGCCGCAAAAAAAGCCCTTGGCGCAAAACCGGCTGCGCAGCCGAAGTATGAGTATTGAGCACAAAGAGGGGCTGCCATGCAGCAGCCCCTCTTTGAATGGAATGGTATGGCATGCAAACTTTTTGGTGCAGTGCATGCTGTTTTTTGTAATCCAACCGAAACGATCAGGTCGGCTCACTGCCGTCCCCGCCCTGTTCCGGCGGGATACCGCCGCCGCTGTTCGATTCTTCCGGCGGGATACCCCCTTCGCCGCCCCCGCTCGGCGGGGTCGGGCCGCTTACATTTTCGCTGACACCGCATCCGGGACGGGTGCAGGTATGATAGCTGCTGCCGTCAGGACGTGTGATCGTTTCTCCCCAGGCGTGGCCCAGTGCGGAAATGGATTCCGTGCGTTCCGCACCGCAGCGGCTGCACTTGTGGGTGCGGCTGCCTGCCGCCGTACAGCTTGCCGGGGTTTCGGAAACGACATCCTCCTTATGACCCAGTGCGGGAATCGTTTCGCGGCGCA